>NZ_BAABGJ010000003.1:0-37726 GCF_039541515.1 Variovorax defluvii | reverse complement strand
GGTGCTGGACCGCCGCTATGTCGCGCGCACCGACGCGCAAGGCTTCTACAGCTTCGCGCAGGTGGCCGCCGGGCCGCACGAGCTCGAACTGATCCAGGACAACCTGCCCCTGCCATGGAGCAGCGCCGGCGCCGCCTCGCAACGCACCGAGGTGCGCGTGCGCGATACCGTCAGCGTGGACTTCCCGGTGCAGAAGGAACGCTGAGCCGGGTCCATCGGGACCGGCCGCACGGTCCGGTCGCCACGCCGCCCCGCATGCGGCGACGCTGCGCGCCTTCGCCGGCGCCGCCCAAGGTGCTGCAAGGCCCAGCGCCTTTGCCCTCAGGCTGCCCAAGGCACGGATGGCAATCCGCACCGAAAGCGCGATGAACACAAAACAAACCGATCGATCACAGTTTGTATCAAGCATCCTCTAATTCAGGGAAAACCATATCGACTCTTTTTTGTCCGAACGGATAATTTAGGTACAGCAATTTTTGGCGAGGCCGATCTCATGAACGCCGCACAACCCCGCAGCCGTTACTGGTCCGACTGGACAAGCGAAGCCTTCTCGCGGCTCGACCGGTCGCGTCTCATCGCGGTGCTGCCGGTCGGCGCCACCGAACAGCATGGCCCGCACCTGCCGATGTCCACCGATACCGCCACCATCGACGGCATGGTGCGCGCCACGCTGCCGCACCTGCCGGACGAGTTGCCTGTGCTGTTCCTGCCCACGGTGGCCTACGGCAAGAGCAACGAGCATTCGCGCTATCCGGGCACGCTCACGGTCTCGGCTTCGACGCTGATCGCGATGTGGATGGAAATCGGCGACTGCGTGGCGAAGGCGGGCGTTCGCAAGCTGGTGCTTTTCAACAGCCACGGCGGACAGATGGCGGTGATGGACATCGTGGCGCGCGACCTGCGCGAGCGCCACGGGATGATGGTGGTGGCGGCCAACTGGTACACGCTGGGTCTGCCCGAGGGCCTCTTCAACGCGCACGAGGGGCGGCACGGGGTGCATGCCGGCGACCTGGAGAGCTCGGTCATGCTGCATCTGACGCCCGACGACGTGCGGCCCGCGGAGTTCCGCCGCTTCCGCTCGATGACCGAGGCGCTGGCGCAGGAGAACCGCTTCCTCTCCATCACGCCCAGCGGCAAGCTCGGCTGGCAGATGCACGACATCAATCCGCAGGGCGCGGCCGGCGATGCCACCCTGGCCTCGGCCGCGAAGGGCGCGGCCGTGCTCGAGCACGTCGGCCGCCGATTCTCCGAACTCCTGCAGGAAGTGGACCGCTTCCCCCTGGAGCGTCTTGCCAATCAACCTGCATGGCAATGAACATGCAGCACCACGACGCGTCGGCGCTGGTCCGCCTGAACAACGTCAGCAAGCGCTTCGCCAACGGCACGCTGGCCCTGCAGGGCATGAGCCTTGATTGCGGCGAGCACGACTTCATCAGCTTCCTCGGCCCTTCGGGCTGCGGCAAGAGCACCGCGCTACGGCTGATCGCCGGCCTCACGCGCCCCAGCTCGGGCGAGCTGGCATGGTCGGGTGCGGCCTCGCGCGGCGCCGAGCGCGACCGCGAGCTCGGCTTCGTGTTTCAGGAACCCACGCTCATGCCCTGGGCCCGTGTCTTCGACAACGTCTGGCTGCCGCTCAAGCTCTCCGGGGTCTCGCGCGAGGCCGCGGCGCCGGTGGTGAAAGATGCGCTGGAGATGGTGGGCCTATCGCGTTTCGCAGAGGTCTATCCGCGCGAACTCTCCGGCGGCATGAAGATGCGGGTCTCGATCGCGCGCGCCTTGGTCACGCGCCCGCGCCTGCTGCTGATGGACGAGCCCTTCGCCGCGCTGGACGAAATGACGCGCATCAAGCTCAACAACG
Source organism: Variovorax defluvii (assembly GCF_039541515.1). NCBI lineage: Bacteria > Pseudomonadati > Pseudomonadota > Betaproteobacteria > Burkholderiales > Comamonadaceae > Variovorax > Variovorax defluvii. The sequence goes on along the minus strand of NZ_BAABGJ010000003.1, from coordinate 35,868 downwards.
ACCTGCTCTCGATCTGGCGCGAGCACCGCTTCTCGATCATCTTCGTCACGCACAGCGTCTACGAGTCGGTCTACCTGTCCAACCGCATCGTGGTGATGGCGCCGCGCCCCGGTCGCGTGATCGAAGAGATCCGCATCGACGAGCCCTACCCGCGCGGTGATGCCTACCGCACCTCCACCCGCTACAACGCCCACTGCGCGGCGGTGTCGCAATCCTTGCACGGAGCGCTCCATGGCGTCGACATCGATCACTAAGAATCCCGCCTTGGCCGAGTTGCAGACCGCCGCGCCTTCCGCCGCCGACCTGCAGAGGCACGAGGACCGTTTGCGCCGGCGCGAATCGCTGCTGCGCATCGCCATCCCTGCCGCGCTGGTGGCGGCGCTGCTGCTGCTGTGGGAGCTTCTGGTGCGCGTCAACGACGTGCCGCACTACATCATCCCTGCGCCTTCGCTGATCTTCACGACGCTTATCGACAACTGGGGCACGCTCTCGGAGGCGCTGTGGTTCACCGTCAAGCTGACGTTGCTGGCGCTGGCCGCGGCCATCGTCGGCGGCGTGCTGCTGGCGATCTGCTTCGCTCTCTTCAAATGGGTGGAGATCGGCCTGTTCCCGATCGCGGTGATCCTGCAGGTCACGCCCATCGTCGCGATCGCGCCGCTGATCCTGATCTACGTCTCCAGCACCACCGCCGCACTGCTGCTGTGTGCGTGGATCGTGGCCTTCTTCCCGATCCTGTCGAACACCGTGATCGGCCTGAAGAGCGCCGACCGCAACCTGCGCGACCTGTTCCAGCTCTACAAGGCCTCGCCCTGGCAGCTGTTCCGCTACCTGCTGGTGCCCAGTGCGCTGCCGTACTTCATGGCCGGCCTCAAGATCGCCGGCGGCCTGAGCTTGATCGGCGCGGTGGTGGCCGAGTTCACCGCCGGCACGGCCGGGCGCGAGACGGGGTTGGCCTCGCGCATCCTGGAGTCGAGCTTCCGCACCGATATCCCGATGATGTTCGCGGCGCTGTTCCTGGTGTCGCTGCTCGGCATCGCCATCTTCATCGTCTTCGCGGCGATCTCGCGCATGGTGCTCGGCCACTGGCACGAGAGCGAGATGCGGGGCGAGCGCTAGCCATGGATGCCACGACCGTTGCCGAGGGCGCCGTCGCCCGCGCCGTCGACTGGGACGCCGTGTGGCGCGATCTGCAGGGCCTGAACGTGATCGCCTCGTCCAACCAGCGAAAGCAGCTGTCCAAGGATTTCTACTGGTACAGCCCGATCCTGACCGGGCAGCTCGCCGGCTGCGTCGCCGACCTGGTGGTCAAGGTGAGCACCGAGGAGGACGTGCGGCAGGCCGCTGCCGTGGCCGCGAAGCGCAAGCTGCCGCTCACCGTGCGCGCCGGCGGCACCGGCAACTACGGCCAATGCGTGCCGCTCTCGGGTGGGCTGGTGCTCGATGTCACGCCGATGTGCCGCGTGCTCGAGATCTGCCCGGGCCGCGTGCGGGTGCAGGCCGGCGCACGGATGCACGACATCGAGGCGGCAGTGGCCGAGACCGGCCAGGCGCTGCGCATGTGGCCGTCCACCTGGCACGTGGCGACCATCGGCGGCTTCATCGCGGGGGGCTTCGGCGGCATCGGCTCGATCCGCCACGGCATCCTGCGCGATCCAGGCAACCTGCTGCGCGCGCGGGTGATGACGGTGGAGCGCGAGCCGCGCGTGATCGAACTCGTCGGTGACGAGATCCAGCAAGTGCACCATGCCTACGGGACCAACGGCATCATCCTCGACGTGGAAGTGGCGCTGAGCCCGGCCGTCGACTGGGTGCATTGCATCGCGCTGTTCCCGGACTACCGGCAGGTCATGGACTTCGGCGTGGCGGCCAGCACGCCGGAAATCGACCTGTTCCTCCTGTCCGCCGTGGACGCGCGCTTCTCGCCCTACTACGCGAGCCTGGGCAGCCACTTCCCGCCGGACCGGCACGCGATGTTCATGATGGCCGCACCCGGCTCGATGCCGGCGCTGCACGCGCTCGCCGCTGCGCACGGCGGCCGCATCTCGCTGGCCGGCACCGAGGCCGAGCTGCGGGCAATGGGCCTGCCGCCGGCCTATGAATGCGCCTACAACCACACCACCCTGCAGGCGCTGAAGGTCGACCGCACCTGGACCTACCTGCAGGTCGCCTATGCGCAGCCCTTCGACCCCGCGGTGGTCGATCGCCACATCGCCGTCTTCGGCGACGACGTGCTGCAGCACCACGAGTTCGCCCGCGCCGGCGGCGAGTACGGCACCTTCGCCATCCTGCTGGTGCGCTGGAAGGGAGAGGCCCACCAGTACGAGGTGATACGCGAGATCGAGTCCGAGGGCGGTTGCGTGGTCTTCAACCCGCACGTGGTGACCATCGAGGATGGCGGCATGAAGACGATCGACACGCAGCAGATCGAGTTCAAGAAGAAGAGCGATCCGATGGGCCTGATGAACCCCGGCAAGACCCGCGGCTGGACGCCCGACATGGCGCGCGAAGCCTGACTTCCTCCTCCTAGACACCCCACGAAAGGAACCGACCATGCAAGCCTCCTTCATCGCCCGACCCCTGCTGGCCGCCGTACTCGCCGGCAGCGCGATCGCGGCCATCGCGCAGGACAAGGTGGTTCTCGCCACCAACTGGCGCGCGCAACCCGGCCACGGCGGCTTCTACCAAGCCCTCGCCGACGGCACCTACAAGAAGTTCGGCCTCGAGGTGGACATCCAGCAGGGCGGCCCGCAAGTCAACAACCGCCCCATGCTGCCGGCGGGCAAGGTGGACTTTCTGATGACCGGCAACATGCTGATGGCCTTCGACAACATCAAGCAGAAGGTGCCGACGGTGGTGGTCGCGGCCTACTTCCAGAAGGACCCGCAGGCCATCATCGCCCACCCGGGCCAGGGCATCGAGAAGTTCGCCGACCTCACCAAGGCCAAGACCGTGCTGCTGTCCAAGGACGGCCAGATCAGCTACTGGCAGTGGATGAAGAAGGCCTACGGCATGCGCGACGAGCAGGTGCGGCCCTACAACTACAGCCTGTCGCAGTTCCTGGCCGACAAGCAGTCGGTGCAGCAGGCATACGCGACCTCGGAGCCGCTGGCGGTGGAGAAGCAGGCCGGCTTCAAGCCCGTCGTGCTGTCGCTGGCCGACGCGGGCTGGTCGACCTACGGCATGGTGATCGAGACGCGTCAGGACCTGGTGAAGACCAAGCCGGACCTGGTGCGCCGCTTCGTCGAGGCCTCCAGCATCGGCCACTACAACTACCTCTACGGCGACCGCAAGGCGGCCGACGCGCTGATCAGGAAGATGAATCCGGACATCAGCGAGGACTACATCGAGAAGTCGCTCCCGATTCTGCGCGACCACATCGACGTCGGCGATGCGGTGACCCTGGGTATCGGCGCGATCAGCGATGCGCGCATGAAGGACTTCCACAGCAAGGCCGTTGCGGCCGGCCTGTACAAGGACGGCGATTTCAACTACGCCGATGCGTACACGACGCAGTTCGTCAACAGGGGCACGGGCCTGGAGCTGCGCAAGGCGGCTGCCAAGTAGCACCCTGAGCAACACCATGGCCGAGCGCACTCTTACCGTGCGGGTGGCGCGCATCGCGCGCCAGACGCCGGAGATCCTGTCCTTCGAGCTGGCCCATCCGGCCGGCCGCGCCCTGCCCGCCTACCAGGCCGGCGCCCACATAGACGTGCACATGCCCGGCGGCTTTTCGCGCCAGTATTCGCTGGCCCGCGCGCACGGCGAGGCGGCGCCGTCGGCCTACCTGATCGGCGTCAAGCGCGAGGCGGCGAGCCGCGGCGGCTCGGCGTCGATGCATGCGCGGGTGCGCGAGGGCGACCTCATCGCGATAAGCGCCCCTCGCAACACCTTTCCGATCCGCCCGGAGGCTCGCCGCCACCTGCTGCTGGCCGGCGGCATCGGCATGACCCCGCTGCTCGCGATGGCAGAGGCGCTGGCGCGCGAGGGCGCCGACTTCGAACTCTGCGTCTTCGTGCGCGGCGAGGAGCACCTGGCCTTCGCCCAGACACTGCGTGCTCCCCTGCTGGCGCCCCACGTGCGACTGCACTTCGACATCGGCGAGACCGGGCGGAAGATCGACCTTCGGCGGTTGCTGGCCGAGCGCCTGCCCGGCACCCACGTCTACGTCTGCGGGCCCGGCGGCTTCATGGCGGCCGTGCGCAAGGCAGCAGCCCACTGGCCCGAAGAGGCGCTGCATGCCGAGTACTTCGCCGCGCCGGCCGGCGCGGCGGTGGCCGGCGGCCGGCCCTTCACGCTGCGGCTCGCACGGCGCGGCATCCGCGTACCGGTGACAGCCGATCAGACGGCAGTGGATGCACTGCATGCCTTCGGCATCGACATTCCCGTGTCCTGCGAGCAGGGCCTGTGCGGCACCTGCGTGGTGGACGCGGAGGGTGCCGGCGCCGAGCATCGCGACTTCTGCCTGAGCGGCAGCGAGCGCGCCGCGAAGGTGGCGCTGTGCTGCTCGCGTGCCAAGGGAGAAGAACTTGTGTTGGACCTTTGAGCACGGAATATCACTCTGGCACCATGCAGGTCCGATGACGCGACGAAGCACCACCCATGATTCCGCCGCCACGGCGACGGCCGAGGAGTCCGACGCACCCGCCACGCGTGGGCGCGCGCGCAAGTACACGCAGGTCCTGGGGGTGATTTACCAGGCGGCGGTCGAGGTCTTCTCCGCCGACGGCCTGGCCGGCGCCTCCACCCAGGCCATCGCCGACAAGGCGGGGCTCTCGAAGGCGCAGCTCCACTACTACATCGAGAGCAAGGAGGCGCTCTATCGGCAGGTGCTGCAGGACATCATCAACGACTGGATCGGCGTGTTCGGCTTCAGCGACGAGGCCTTCGGGCCGCGCAAGGTACTCACGGACCTGATCCAGCGCAAGATGCTGTTCTCCTTCGACCATCCGTTGCGCTCGCGGATCTTCGCGGCCGAGATGATGCGGGGCGCGCCGGTGATCAAGGAGATGATGGGCACGAGCAAGCAGCGCACCAACCAGGCCGTCGCCGTCATCCAGAACTGGATCCAGCGCGGGCTGATGGACCCGGTGGACCCGATGCTCTTTCTCTTCCATCTCTGGGCCGTCACTCAGTTCTACGCGGACCATGCGGCCCAGGTGGCCTATTTCCGCGACATGCCGGCCAGCGACGAGAAGGACCGGCGGTATCTCACCGAGCAGGTCACGGAGTTCCTGCTGAAGGGGGCCGGGGTGCGCGCATGAAGCTCGAAGCCCTGTGCATCCCGCCGCGCCTGCGTGGCTTCGCCGCGGGCGACGCGGATGTGTTCGACCTGCGCATCGCCCGGCTGCCCGGCCGACCTGGTGCTGCTGGCCGCGCGTGACGAATACGAACTGCTGGACCCGCGCGGCCGTCGCCGCACCGTCATCCGCGCGGGCCGCGAACTGGAGAAAAACCGAATGAGCATGGGCAAACCGATGGCCAACTACGCGGCCGCCAAGCGCGTGGGTGATTTCGTCTTCATGAGCGGCGTGGTCGCCGTCGACCCCGCCACGCGCCGCGCTGTCATGGGCTACGAGCAGATTCCCGAGGAGGCCCGCGCGGCCCTGCGCGGTCTGCGCTACGCCACCGGCCAGATGTCGGTGGACATCTTCGAGGCGCCGGTGGTGGCTCAGAGCTGGTTCGTGCTGGAGCGCATCCGGCAGCTCGCGACCGAGCACGGCGGCACCATGGGCGATGTGGTCAAGCTGGTCCAGTATTTTCGCCGCCTGCCCGACTACGCCCCCTACAACCGCGTGCGCGGCCTGTTCTACCCGGGCGAGCCGCCGGTCAGCACGGTGCTCGAGGTCTCGGGTTTCCTGCCGGGCGACGAAGTCCTCGTGGAGGTGGAGGCGACGATGTATCTGCCTCAGCGCTGAGGCGTCGCTTTCAATGGTGCGCCTCGTCTTGCAGGCGCCGCGGACCCACGTCGCCGGCCGCTGCACACCACCGGGAAAGCTTTGGCTGCGGGCGTCGGCTTCGCAGCGCGGCCGGGCCCCTTTTCACACCAGCAGCGCCGCTTCGTCGGCGCGCGCAGCCGGGAACGAGAGGCCGACGCGCGTGTGCCGCGCCGTCATGACCGGGTCAGGCCCGAGGGGCCCGGGGGACGCTGACTAAGCGCGTGCGACGGACAACAAGCCGTCGATCGCGTGCACCACGCCCTCTCGCGCCTCGGACGTGGGCGTGCCCTCGGTCAGCAGGGTGCGGATCAGGCCCAGGGTGTTGAGCAGCTCCGCTTCCATGTCGGTGAGCAGAGGGATCACCTCGTACCTGGGGTACCGGCCCTTGGCCCCCATGGGCCGGCCCGGCCCCGACAGATCGATGGCGTAGCCTTCACGGATTGCTTCGATTTGGGTCTTCATGATTCTTCGTGCGCCCGGTTCGACGTTCACCGGTCACAGCTTCTCAGCTCAGCTGCATGAATTCCGACAGGCGGCGGCCGACGGCCTGCATGCGCGAGGGCCGCTCCGTCGCCCGGCGCTCCGCCAGCAGCTCCAGGGCCATCGCGACCGAATCGGCGCCCTGGTCGCCCTCGGCCGAGCGGCGGCGCCACTTCTGCGCCAACTCGTTCAACTGCACGCTCGTGAGACGCTGCGGCGGCGCATCGAAAGCGGCAGAGGCCGGCGCCTTGCCCGCGGGCGGCAGGGTCGCACGCAGCAACCGAAGAAGGCCCTTGGAGGACCACTGGGTTTGGGTTTGGGTGTCGGCTTGAACTCGCATGTAATACATTGTGCCTATGTAAACATAAGGTTACAAGGCCCTGCATTTAGATTTTCTTCTTACATATCACTTTTGGAGAAGTAATACGCACTTACTACATGGCACCTACACCGGAAGGTAGACTCGCGCGACCAGGCCGGTGCGGCCCGCCCCTTCCTCGCTGCGGTTGCGAAGCGCGATGCGCAGGCCGTGCCGCAACGCCGCGGTCCGGGCGATGGCCAGGCCCAGGCCGCTGCCCCCCGCCGAGGTGCCGGGCACGCGGAAGAAGCGGTCGAAGACCCGGCCGATGAACTCCGGCGGGATGCCGGGCCCGTTGTCCACCACGTCGACCACCGGCTGGCCCTGCACCTCGTGCAGGCGCACGTCCACCACGCCGCCCTCGGGCACATGCCGCAGGGCGTTGTCGATCAGGTTGTCGAAGACGCTGCGCAGTTCGGCCGCGGGCGCGCTCACGATCGGCGCCACGCTGCCGTCGAAACCCACGTCGATGCGGCGCCGGTCGGCCACCACCATCAACTGGCCCAGGCTCTCGCGCAGCAGTGCGGCCACGTCCACCGGCTCGGCGCCGGCCGCCGGGAGGGCGCTTTCCTGGCGCGACAGGCGCAGCAGCTGCTCGATCAGGTGCTGGGCCCGGGTGACGCCGGCTTCCAGCTGCGCGAAGCGCTCGGCGGCATCGCCCGAGGGCACGTGGGCGCGCAGGTTTTCCAGTTGCAGGCCGATGGCGGCCACGGGGGTGCGCAGCTCGTGCGCCGCGTCCTGGACGAAGCGCCGCTGCGCCGCAAAGGCATCGCGCAGGCGGGCCAGCAGGCTGTTGAAGGCGCCGACCAGCGGGGCGATCTCGTCCGGCACCCGCGCCAGCGACAACTCCGACAAGCTGCGCTCGTCCTGCGCCGCCACCTCGCGCGCGACCGCGTGCAGCGAATAGGAATTCAGCCACACCACCAGCCACAGCACCGCCAGCGAGACCGGCAGCAGGAGCGCGATCGGCAGCGCCGCGAACAACGCGCGGTGCGCGACCTCGTGGCGCAGGAAGCTGCCGCTCTGCGCGATCTGCACGCGCAGCGCTCCGGGGCGGGTGCCGGCCGCGGCGGTGTAGATGCGCCAGTGCTCGTCGCGGCCTGCTTCGGTGCGCACGGTGTGCAACCCGGGGCGCTCCTGCAGCGGCGCCGTCAGCGTCGGCCAGGAGCTGGCAAGAAGGCGGCCTTCAGGGCCGAAGATCTGAACGATGAAGGTGCCCCACTTGTAGACGGCGTCGTCGGCCACCGGCTGCAGCGCCGGCGTGCCGTCGTTGCCGGCGTAGGAGTGCGCCAGCAGCTGCATCTGATCTTCCATGAAGGTGTGGACCATGCGACCGTAGCTCATGTACGAGGCCCAGGCCGCGACGCCGGCAGCGATCAGGTGCAGCGACACCAGCCACAGCAGCAGCTTGCCCCGCAGCGAGCAGGGCCGGTACCAGGGGTGTTCCGCGATGTGTTTCGAGGCTTCCACAGGATGTCTCATGCCGCCGCGACTCGCCATCCGAGCCCCCGCACATTGCGTATCGCATCGGGCCCGAGCTTGCGCCGCATGCCGTGGATCAGCACGTCCACCGCGTTGCTGGTGACCTCCTCGCCCCAACCGTAGATGCGGTTCTCGATCTGCTCGCGCGAGAGGATGGCGCCGGGCCGTTCCAGCAGCGCGTGCAGCAGTGCGAACTCGCGCGCGGTGAGCGCCTCGCGTCCGCCGTTGCGCAGCACCTCGCGCGTGGTCAGGTCCAGTTGCAGGCCGGCGCCGCCGATCACCGAATGGGCGGCGCCGTCGCGTCGGCGGATCACCGCGCGCATGCGCGCCAGCAGCTCGCGGAACTCGAAGGGCTTGAGCAGGTAGTCGTCGGCGCCGAGGTCCAGGCCCTGGATGCGGTCTTCCAGGCCGTCGCGCGCGGTGAGCACCAGCACAGGCGTGGTGTCTCCCCGTTCGCGGGCCCGGCGCAGCACCTCGGTGCCGTCCTGCCGGGGCAGGCCGAGGTCGAGCAGCACGCAGGTGTAGCCGCCGTCGGCGAAGGCGCTGTGGGCCAGCGCGCCGTCGCGCACCCAGTCGACCGACCAGCCGGCGCCCTCGAGCGCGTCCCGCAGGCTGCTCCCGATCATCTCGTCGTCTTCCACCAGCAGCGTGCGCACGGCGCCTCCTTGTCGCAAAAGCAAGGAAGGCTACACGTGGATTCTTAGCGTGTCATGAGGGTGGAATACCACGCAGGGACCGCTTCAGGCGGGCAACAGCACCCTGTCGACGACGTGAACCACGCCGTTGCTCGCCAACACGTCCGCGGCGGCGATCCCGGACAGGCGCCCGCGCTGGTCGGTGATCTGGAAGCTGCCGTTGATCCGGAAGGTCGAACCCTGCACCGTGGTGATGGGTGTGTCGAAGGGAATGTCGGCCTTCAGGACCCGGGCCGGCAGGACGTGGTAGGTCAGCACCTTCGTCAGAAGCGCCTGGTCGGCCAGCAAAGCGTCCTGCGTCACGCCGAGTTCCACGAGCAGCGCTGCGAAGGCGTCATTGGTCGGCGCGAAAACGGTGAACGGGCCTCGGCCCTTGAGCGTGTCGACCAGGCCCGCCGCCGCCACCGCAGCCACGAGGATGCTGAGACTCGGCGTGGCCTGCGCCGTCTGCACGATGTCCTTGTTGGCCGGCAGCAAGACGCGGTCGACCACGTGCAGCACGCCGTTGAGCGCCACGGAGTCGGTGGCGACGATGCGGCTCACGCGGTTGCGGCCATCGGTGACGTTGTAGGCATCGCCCGCCCTGTCGATCTTGAAGAAGCCGCCGCCGATGGGCTCGATGGCCTTGCCCGAGGGGATGTCGGCGCGCAGCACCAGCTTGTTCAGTACGTGGTACTTGAGGACGGCCGTGAGCGTTGCCTTGTCCGCGAACAAGGCATCCTTGCTCACGGCCAGTTCGCCGAGCAATGCGGTGAAGGCGGCATTGTTCGGTGCGAAGACCGTGTAGGGGCCGGAGCCCGTCAGCGTGTCCGTCAGCCCTGCAGCGTTGAGCGCCTCGACGAAGAGGCTCAGTTCGGGCTTGGAGGCCGCGAGGTCGGCCAGGCTCCGGCGGCTTTCGATGCCGCCGCCCGCCACGAAGCCACCACCGCCACCACCACCGCCGCACCCGGACAGCAAGGACGTGCCGCCCAATGCGGCGACCGACAGAACCAGCGCGCGACGGCTCAGAGTGTTGGCCATGGCAAGACTCCATTAAAAAAGTTCAGGGGAGGAACGAAGGCGCGACGCGTGCACGTCACGACAGCTCCTACGCAGCGACCCTCCGAGCGGGATCACGGCAATACGTAACTGTCGGCAAAGCGAGGCACCGCGAAAGCGCCCCCACTGCAAGGGGCGCTCAGAAGCGCTCGGCGTCCCCGAGGTACCGCCACTGCCCCAAGGGGAGCTTTCCCAGCATCACGCGCCCGATGCGGATGCGCTTCAGTCCCACCACCTTGAGCCCGACCATCTCGCACATGCGCCGGATCTGCCGCTTCTTGCCCTCGGTCAGCACGAAGCGCAGCTGCTCGGGGTTCTGCCAGTCGACCCGGGCCGGCTTGAGCGCCTGCCCGTCCAGGCTGAGGCCATGGCGCAGGCGCTGCAGCTGCTCGCGCGGGAAGGCGGCCTGCGGGTTCTGCGCAAGGTCGCCGTAGCTCACGCGCACCAGGTACTCCTTCTCGACCTCGGAGTCCTCGCCGATGAGCTGGCGCGCGACGCGGCCGTCCTGGGTGAGCACCAGCAGGCCCACCGAATCGATGTCCAGCCGCCCGGCCGGCGCCAGGCCGCGCAGTTGCTGGGGCGCGAAGCGCTGGCGGCTCGGGTCCCCGCGCCAATGGCTGCGGGCATGGACCAGCACCACCGCCGGCTCGTGCCCGTCCTCGGCCTGGCCGCTCACGTAGCCGACGGGCTTGTGCAGGAGGATGGTCACCCGTTGCTGCTGGCGCTCCTGCGCGCGGCGCTCGACCTCGATGTGGTCGGCGGGCCCGACCTTCAGGCCCATCTCGGCGACGCGCCCGTTGACCTTGACCCAGCCCTGCGCGATCCATTCGTCGGCCTCGCGGCGGGAGCACAGGCCCAGCTCGGCCATGCGCTTGTTGAGTCGGGTCGGTTCGGGGGCGGCGTCGGGCATGGAAGGGAGCGGAATCGGCGCGCCATTGTCCGCCATCCGCCATCCGCCAGATGCGGGCGCGCGGCACAGGCCGGATGGCACATGGTCAAGCCACGCGCCGACGCCCATACTGGAAACGACGCCTCGCCACCATGTCCCCAGGAGATCTCCATGCCACGCTATGTCATCGAACGCACGCTGGAGGGCGCCGGCAAGCTCTCGGAGCGCGACCTCAAGGCGCTGTCGATCAAGTCCCGCAACGTGCTGCTCGAGCTCGGGCCGGAGATCAACTGGGTCGAGAGCTTCGTGACCGACAACAAGCTCTACTGCGTCTACGTCGCACCCAGTGCCGAGATGATCATCGAGCACGCGAAACGCGGCGGCTTCCCGGCCGACAGCGTGTCGCAGGTGCATGCAATCATCGGCCCGACCACGGCGGAATGAAGGCTCAGGGCACCAGCCGGTATCCGACCGCCGTCTCCGTCAGCAGGTGCACCGGCTGGGCCGGATCGGCCTCCAGCTTCTGCCGCAGGTGACCCATGTAGATGCGCAGGTAGTGGCTCTGCCCGGCATGCGCCGGCCCCCACACCTCGCGCAGCAACTGGCGCTGCGTCAGCACGCGCCCGGCGTTGGCGGCCAGCACCGACAGCAGCCGGTACTCGGTGGGCGTGAGGTGCACCTCGACGCCGCCGCGGCGCACCAGGCGCGCACTGCGGTCGATCTCCACCTCGCCGAAGCGGAACACCGGCTCCGGCTCCTCGCTGCCGCCGGCCGCGCGCGGGCGCCGCAGGTTGGCGCGCACCCGCGCCAGCAGCTCGCCGGTGCCGAAGGGCTTGGTCAGGTAGTCGTCCGCGCCGGCGTCGAGGGCGGCGATCTTGTCGGCCTCGTCGGTGCGGGCAGAGAGCACGATGATCGGCACGCCCGACCAGCCGCGCACGTCGCGGATCAGCGCGACGCCGTCGCCATCGGGCAGGCCCAGGTCGAGCACCAGCAGGTCCGGCTGGCGGGTACCGGCCGCGGCCAGGCCGTCGCGCAGGGTGCCGGCCTCGTGCACCTGCCAGCCCTCGGCCTCCAGCGCGCCGCGCACGAAGCGGCGGATCTGGGGCTCGTCCTCGATGACGACGGCGGTGGGTGCGGGCATGTCTGTCTCAGCGATCGATGGGCTCGGCCGGCTCGGGCGGATCGCGCCGCGGCAGCGTGACCGTGAATTCTGCCCCGCCACCCACCGCATCGGCGGCGCGGATCTCGCCGCCGTGCGCGCTCACGACCGCCTTGCAGATCGCCAGCCCCAGGCCCACGCCCGGCGTGGCGGATTCGGCCTGGCCACGGGTGAACTTGTCGAACAGGGTCTGCTCGCGGCCCTGCACCGCGGCCGGCAGGCCGGGCCCGTGGTCGCGCACCACCAGCTCCAGCGTGCGCTCGGTGGCCCGCGCGCTGACCACGACCGGCGGCGCGCCGTACTTGCCGGCGTTCTCCAGCAGGTTGACCAGCACGCGCTCGATCAACACCGCATCGAACTCGACCAGCGGCAGCGCCGCCGGCAGCTCGGTGCGCACCGCCATCCCGCCCAGCGCAGGCCGCGCCGCGCGGATGGCGGCGCCCACCACCTCTTCCACCGACTGCCAGTCGCGCTTGAGGCTCACGCTGCCGCCGGCGATGCCGCTTTCCAGCCGCGCCATGTCCAGCAGGTTGTTGACCAGCGCATGCAACTGGCGGGCCTGCGCGACGATGGCGCGCGCCACCTCGGTCGCGTCGACCGCCCGCGCGCTGCCGGCGGGCGCCTGCAGCGATTCGGCCAGCGCGATCAGCGCGGTCAGCGGCGTGCGCACGTCATGCGAGATCGCGCCCAGCAGCGCGTTGCGCAGGCGCTCCGATTCCATCTCGACCAGCGCCTGCTGCGCGACCTCCACGTAGTGCACCCGCTCCAGCGCGATCGCGATCTGCCGTGCCAGGGTGTCGAGCTGCTGCGCCTGCTCGGGGATCAGCAGCCAGCGCGGATGGGCCGGCTCCAGTGCGAGCACGCCGCGCACGCGCATCGGCGCTTTCAGCGGCACGTAGTGCCAGGGCTGGGCCGCCAGCGTGGCGGTCGCCAGTCCGGCTGGCTGTCCCTGCCGGAAACTCCAGTCGGCCACGCTCGGATCGAAGCCGGGCGGCGCCTCGGCGGGCATCACGAGGCGATCGCTCGCATCCGCCACCAGCACCAGCGCGCGACCGCCGAAATGGCCCTGCACCGCGGCGGCCCCCAGTTGCACCACCTGCGAAGCCTCCAGGGCCGCCGACAGCTCGCGTGTCAGCTCGAACAGCGACTGCGCACGCCGCTCGCGGCTGGTGGAGACGCCCGCCGCGAAGCGCAGCCCGGCGGTGAGCTGGCCCACCAGCAGCCCGACGCCCATCATCACGACGAAAGTCACCAGGTACTGCACGTCGCTCACGGCGAAGGAGAAGCGAGGCGACACGAAGAAAAAGTCGAAGGCCGCGACGTTGAGCACGGCCGCCAGCGCCGCCGGGCCGCGGCCGAAGCGCATGGCCACGCCGACCACGCCGAGCAGGAACAGCATGACGATGTTGACCAGCTCCAGCACACCGGCCAGCGGCGTGGCCAGCAGGGTGACGGCCACGCTGCTGGCGGCCGCCCAGGCATAGCCGGGCCAGCGGGCGTGGGGCCGGTCGCTGTCCTCCACGCCCGGATCGCCGCGCCGCCGCGGCCGGGACAGCCGGCGCGAGCTCTCCACGCGCGCCGCCTCGACGATGTCCACCCCGGGCGCCGCGCGCGCCAGCTCGCGCCCGAGCGTGCGGCGCGGCCACCAGCGGCGCCAGCCCTCCGCCGGCTGCGCGCGGCCGATCACCACGGTCGCGCAGTTGAGCCGTTGCGCCTGCTCGGCCAGCGCCTCGGCCACCTGCTCGCCGGTGAGCACCGCGGTCTCGGCGCCGAGGCTCTCGGCCAGTTGCAGCACCGCCAGGATGCGGTCGCGCTGCGGCGCTTCGAGACGCTGCAGGCGCGGCGTCTCCACGTAGGCGGCATGCCAGCGCACGTTGAGCTGACCCGCCAGCCGCGCGGCGGTGCGCACGGTCTGGTCCGCGTCCTCATCGGGGCCGACGCAGGCGAGGATGGCGCCCGAGGTGTTCCAGGCCGGTGGCGCCGCCTCGCCGCCGCGGCCCGACTGCTCGATGCGCCAGCCGCGCACGTCGTCCTCCACGTGCTCGGCGGTGCGGCGCAGAGCGATCTCGCGCAGCGCGATCAGGTTGCCCTTGCGGAAGAAGTTCTGCGCCGCGCGCTCGGCCTGCTGCGGCAGGTAGACCTTGCCGGCCGCCAGCCGCGCCGTCAGCTCGTCGGGCGTGACGTCGACCAGCACCACCTCGTCGGCCTCGTCGAGCACGGTGTCCGGCACGGTCTCGTGCACGCGCACGCCGGTGATCGCGCCGACGGTGCCGTTGAGGCTTTCCAGGTGCTGCACGTTGAGCGCCGACCAGACCTCGATGCCGGCGGCCTGCAGCTCTTCCACGTCCTGCCAGCGCTTGGCATGGCGCGAGCCGGGCGCGTTGGAATGGGCGAGTTCGTCCACCAGGATCACCGCCGGCTTGCGCGCCAGCGCGGCATCGAGGTCGAACTCGGCGAGCGTGCGCCCGCGGTAGGGCAGCTGACGCAGCGGCAGGCTCTCCAGGCCGGCGAGCAGCGCGGCGGTCTCGCTGCGGCCGTGTGTCTCGACCACGCCGATCACCACGTCGCGGCCGGCGGCGCGCTCGCGCTGCGCGGCGCTGAGCATGGCCCAGGTCTTGCCGACGCCTGCACTGGCGCCGAAATAGATGCGCAGCTTGCCGCGCCGGGCGCGCTCGTCCTGGGCGCGCAGCTCGGCCAGCAGCGCGTCGGGATCGGGGCGGGCGGCGTCGTTCATGAGGGAGGCCAACGCCGCAGGGTAGCGCATCGAACGCCCGCTCAGCGGGCGGCGTCCAGCGCCAGGTTGAGCGCCAGCACGTTCACGCGCGGCTCGCCGAGCAGGCCCCACAGCGGGGTCTCTGTGTGGTCCGCGACCAGCTGCGCCACGCGCTCGGGCGCGAGCTTGCGCACCCGGGCCACGCGCGCGGCCTGGTACTGGGCCGCGGCGGGGCTGATGTGCGGGTCCAGCCCGCTGGCCGACGCGGTGACCAGGTCGACCGGCACCGGTCTGTCGTTGCCGGGATCGGCCGCGCGCAGTGCCTCGATGCGGCCCTTGACCGATTCGGTCAGCGCCGGGTTGAGCGGGCCCTGGTTGGAGCCGCCCGACGCGCTGGCGTTGTAAGCCATGGGCGCGGTGGCCGAGGGTCGGCCCCAGAAGTGTCCGGGGTCGCTGAAGTTCTGGCCGATCAGCGCGGAGCCGATCGGCTTGCCGCCGCGCATCACGAGGCTGCCTTCGGCCTGCGCGGGGAACAGCGCCTGCGCGGCGCCGGTCACGGCCAGGGGATAGAGCAGCCCGGTCAGCGCGCTCAGCAGCACGAAGAGCACGAGGGCGGGACGGAGGGTCTTGGTCATGGCGATTTCTTCAGACGAGGTGGATGGCGACCAGCAGCCAGTCGATCAGCTTGATGCCGACGAAGGGCACGAGCAGGCCTCCCAAGCCGTAGATCGCGAGGTTCCGGCGCAGCAGCACGGCCGCACCGACGGGGCGATAGCGCACACCCTTCAGCGCGAGCGGAATCAGGAAGACGATGACCAGCGCATTGAAGATCACCGCCGACAGAATGGCCGACGAAGGGCTGGCCAGGCGCATCACGTTGAGCGCCGACAGTTGCGGGTAGGTCGAGACGAAGATCGCCGGGATGATGGCGAAGTACTTCGCCACGTCGTTGGCGATCGAGAAGGTGGTGAGCGAGCCGCGCGTCATCAGGAGCGCCTTGCCCGTCTCCACCACTTCCAGCAGCTTGGTCGGGTTGGAGTCCAGGTCGACCATGTTGCCGGCCTCCTTGGCCGCCTGCGTGCCGCTGCCCATGGCCACGGCCACGTCGGCCTGCGCGAGCGCGGGCGCATCGTTGGTGCCGTCGCCGGTCATGGCGACCAGCCGGCCTTCGGACTGGTACTTGCGGATCAGCGCCAGCTTGTCCTCCGGCGTGGCCTCGGCCAGGAAGTCGTCCACGCCGGCCTCGGCTGCGATGGCGGCCGCGGTGAGGCGGTTGTCTCCGGTGATCATCACCGTGCGGATGCCCATGTTGCGCAGCTCGGCGAAGCGCTCCCGGATGTCGGGCTTGACGATGTCCTTGAGCTCGACGATGCCGAGCACCCGGTTGCCCTCGGCCACCGCCAGGGGCGTGCTGCCGCGGCGCGCGACTTCATCGGCCGCACGGTTCAGCTCGGGCGGCAGCACGCCGCCCTGCGCCTCCACGTGCCGGCGCACCGCGTCGACCGCCCCCTTGCGCAGTTGCAGGGGTTGGCCGTCCAGGCTGCCGGGCTCTGCGGGCAGGTCGACACCGCTCATGCGCGTCTGGGCGGTGAAAGGCACGAAACTCGCGCCGTCGACGCGCTTGTCGTCGACCCCGCCGCGGCGCGCCAGATCGACGATGCTGCGGCCCTCGGGCGTCTCGTCGGGCAGCGAGGCCAGGAGGGCGATACGCGCCAGCCGCTGCTGCTGCACGCCGGGCGCCGCCAGGAAGGCGCTGGCCTGGCGGTTGCCGAGGGTGATGGTGCCGGTCTTGTCCAGCAGCAGCACGTCCACGTCGCCGGCCGCCTCCACCGCACGGCCCGAGGTGGCGATCACGTTGGCCTGCATCATGCGGCTCATGCCGGCCACACCCACGGCCGACAGCAGGCCGCCGATGGTGGTCGGGATCAGGCACACCAGCAGCGCCACCAGCGCCGTGAGCGACACCACCGTGCCGGACTTCATCGCACCGACGCTGAAGATGGAATACGGCAGCAGCGTGACGGTGACCATCAGGAACACCAGTGTCAGCGCCACCAGCAGGATGGTCAGCGCGATCTCGTTTGGCGTCTTCTGGCGCTTGGCGGCCTCGACCATCCCGATCATGCGGTCGAGGAAGGATTCGCCCGGGTTGACGGTGATGCGCACCACCAGCCAGTCGGACAACACGCGCGTGCCGCCGGTGACGGCCGAGAAATCGCCGCCCGACTCGCGCACCACGGGTGCCGATTCGCCGGTGATGGCACTCTCGTCCACCGAGGCCACGCCCTCGATGACCTCGCCGTCCAGCGGGATCACGTCATGCGCTTCCACCAGCACCACGTCGCCGCGGCGCAGCTCGGGCGCCCGCTGGGGCAACCAAGCCCCCACGCTTGCCGCTGCGTGGGCTGCGCTGCCCCCCGAGGGGGCTCTTTCGCCTTGGGGCGGCCCGGCGGCGAAAGACTTGCCGCCGCGATACGGCTCCACCAGTTTCTTCGCCCAGGTGTCCTTGCGCAGGCCGCGCAGCGACGCCGCCTGTGCCTTGCTGCGCCCTTCGGCCAGCGCCTCGGCGAAGTTGGCGAAGAGCACGGTGAACCACAGCCAGACGGCGATCGCGAGCACGAAGCCCGGCTTCATGCCGGTGTCGCCCGGGAAGCTCAGCGCATGCACCCACAGCAGCGTGGTCAGGATGCTGCCGATGTAGACGATGAACATCACCGGGTTGCGCCACTGTACGCGCGGGTCCAGCTTGGCGACGCAGGCCCACAGCGCGGGCCGCACCAGCTGCACGTCGAACAGCCCCAGCTGCTTTTTCTTCCGGGCCATGGCCTTGGCCTCCGCCGTGACGGCGGCTTCGGCCTGTGGCGCGGGTTCGCCCGGCACCGCAAAGGCGGAGGGATTCTTCTTCATGGCCTCAGGCCTCACTTTCTCAGGATCAGGTGCTCGACGATCGGGCCCAGGGCCAGCGCCGGCACGTAGTTGAGCAGGCCGACCAGCAGCACCGTGCCGATCAGCAGCACCACGAACAGCGGGCCGTGCGTGGGCATGGTGCCGGCCGTGACCGGCAGGCGCTTCTTCGCGGCCAGCGAGCCCGCGATGGCGAGCACCGGCACGATCACGCCGAAGCGGCCGAACCACATCGCCACGCCGAGCAGGGCGTTGTAGAAAGGCGAGTTGGCCGACAACCCGGCGAAGGCGCTGCCATTGTTGTTGCCGGCCGAGGTGAAGGCATACAGGATCTCGGAAAAGCCATGGGCACCGGGGTTGGCGATGCCGGCCTGGCCCGCGTCGGCGATCACGGCGACGGCGGTGCCGGCCAGCACCAGGATCGGCGTGATCAGGATCGCGATCGAGGTCAGCTTCATTTCGTGGACTTCGATCTTCTTGCCCAGGTACTCGGGCGTGCGGCCGATCATCAGCCCCGCGATGAAGACCGCGAGCACCGCGAAGATCAGCATGCCGTACAGGCCGGTGCCGACGCCGCCGAACACCACTTCGCCCAGCTGCATCAGCACCATCGGCACCATGCCGCCCAGCGGCGTGAAGGAGTCGTGCATGCCGATCACCGCGCCGCACGAGGCGGCCGTGGTGACCGCGGCGAACAGCGCGGTGGCGCCGATGCCGAAGCGCACGTCCTTGCCTTCCATGTTGCCGCCGGCCTGGGTGGCGCTGGCGGCCTGGTCCACGCCCAGCGGTGGCAGCAGCGGGTTGCCGGCCTGCTCGGCCGGAATCACCGCCACCACCGCGAGCACGAACATCACGGTCATCGCGGCCAGAATCGCGATGCCCTGCCGCAGGTCGCCGACCACGCGGCCGAAGGCAAAGCACAGCCCGGCCGGGATCAGGAAGATGGCCAGCATCTGCACGAAGTTCGAGAGGGCCGTGGGGTTCTCGTAGGGATGCGCCGAATTGGCGTTGAAGAAGCCGCCGCCGTTGGTGCCCAGCATCTTGATCGCCTCCTGCGAGGCGACCGGGCCCATGGCGAGCGTCTGGGTGGTGGTGCGCGCGTCTTCCGTCAGCGCGTGGCCGGACGCATCCTTCAACGGCTGGCCGGCGGCGTCGAGCCTGGGGCTCTGGTAGGCGGTCGCCTCGATCGTCGCCACCGTCCTGGAGGGATCGAAGTTCTGGATCACGCCCTGCCCCACCAGCACCAGCGCGATCACGAAGGACAGCGGCACCAGCAGCCAGGCGGTGATGCGCGTGATGTCCACCCAGAAGTTGCCCACGAAGCCGCGCCCGTCCGTATTGCGTGCCGCGAAGCCGCGCGCCAGCGCGAAGGCGACCGCGATGCCGGTGGCGGCCGAGAGGAAGTTCTGCACCGTCAGGCCGAGCATCTGCGTCAGGTAGCTCATCGTCGACTCGCCGGCATAGCCCTGCCAGTTGGTGTTGGTGGCGAAGCTCACGGCCGTGTTGAAGGCCGAGTCGGGCGACACCGCGCCCATGCCGGCGGGGTTGAGCGGCAGCAGGTGCTGCAGCCGCTGGAGGCCGTAGACGGCGAGCGCGCCGATGGCGTTGAAGGCCAGCAGGGCGAGGGCATAGCTGCGCCAGTGCATGGCGCGCTCCGCATCGACGCCGGCCACGCGAAAGAGGGGCGTCTCGGCGCGCCGCATCCAGCGCGGCAGCCGGCCTTCGCACAGGGAGGCGAGCCAGCGGCCCGTGGGCCAGGCCAGTAGCAGCAGCACGACCAGGTACAGGCCCAGCAGGGTCCAGGCGGAAGTGGTCATCAGAATTCCTCGGCACAGATCAGTGCGAACACCAGGTAGGCGAACAGGACCACGGCCAGCAGGCCCGCGAACCCATAGAGCGCATCGAGGCCGATCACTTGCGCTCTCCCTTCGGCGCACCGAGCTTCACCAGCCCGAGCACGGCCCCGGCCATGACGATCCACAACACCGCGATGGCGGCGATCCATACGACATCCATCAGTCACTCCTGCATGCACGGCATGCGATGCACAGGCAGGCAGTCTCGCGAGGCCTGCGTAAAGATGGGGAACAGAGTCGGGGCGCGGCCGTAAAGAAAGCGTAAAGGCGCCACCCCGCCGCCTTCACCGTGCGCATTTGCACGCTCGTCGCGCCTTTGTGGCCGCTGTCCGGCACCGGCGCCGGCCGTCCGTGAATTCCTCGCTACCCGTCCGTTCCGAGGCTGCGTACAAACCATGCAAGGATCGAAAGACGAGGATTCACATGGATACCGAAGCCATCGCACTGGTCGTGGACGAGCCCATCGCCGGTCATTTCTATTGGGTTCTTCAGAAGCAGGACGGCAACGACTGCCGTCCCATCGACGCCGCCCCGGGCCCCATGCCGACTTACGGTGCGGCCATGATGGCGGGCATCGCGGCGCTGCAGCGCCGGCATGACGAGCGCGGCGGGGCGGCGACGATGCATTGAATCCGTGGAGGCGGCGCCCGCCTCCACCTGTCTCTACCGCTTCACCACCTTTCGAAAGGGCGCAGGGCGGCGCCCTGGCTTCGCGGCAGAGCGGCACCGGGCCGCATTCCGGCATCGGCGCATCGCCCCTCGGCAAGGCCGCCATCGCGATTCGTGTACTCTCGGCGGGCCCGATTGCGGCACACTCCCCGCCCACACCGCGCAGCCTCCGGCTGCGCGAGAAATCCAGAGAGACACCCCATGATCCGCAAGCTGCTGACCACCTCGGTCCTGGCACTGGCCGCCGTCGCCGTGCAGGCCCAGCCCTACCCCGCCAAGCCCGTCCGCCTGATCGTGCCCTTCCCGCCCGGCGGCGGCACCGACATCCTGTCGCGGCTGGTCGCGACCAAGCTCACCGAGGTCAGCAAGTGGACGGTGGTGCCCGACAACCGCGCGGGCGCGGGCGGCACCATCGGCATCGCCGAAGCGGCACGCGCCACGCCCACCGGCTACGACATCGTGATGGGCCAGAAGGACAACATGGTCGTGGCGCCCTGGCTCTACAAGAACCTCAGCTACGAGCCGACCAAGGACTTCGCCGCCATCGCCCACGTCGCCTACACGCCGGTGGTGATCGTCACGCGCACCGAGTCGAAGTTCAAGACGCTGAAGGACGTGGTCGATGCCGCGCGCGCCGCGCCCGACACCGTGACCTACGGCTCGCCCGGCAATGGCACCACGATCCACCTGGCCGGCGAGATCTTCAACAGCGCGGCCAAGATCAAGATGCGCCACGTGCCCTACAAGGGCTCGAACCCCGCGATGATGGACGTGCTGGCCGGCAACGTGGACCTGATGGTGTCCTCCCTGCCCTCGGCCATGGGCCAGATCAAGGCCGGCAAGCTGCGCGCGCTGGCCGTGACCTCGGCCAGGCGCAGCAGCTCGGTGCCGGAGATCCCGACCGTGGGCGAACTGGGCTACAAGGACTTCGACGTGAGCACCTGGTACGGCCTCTTCGCGCCGGCGGGCACGCCCAAGGAGATCATCACCACGGTGAACGCCGAGGTGAACAAGCTCCTGGCCACGCCCGAGATGAAGGCCGCGATCATCGCGCAAGGCGCCGAGCCGCAGAGCATGACGCCCGAGCAGTTCGGCACGCTGCTGAAGACCGACTACTTGAAGTGGAAGGACATCGTCAAGGCTTCCGGCGCAACCATCGAATAGCGCCGGCATCGGTGCCTGCGCCGCCTTTGCCCAATAGGGCTGCCCGCTCCACTGCGGCTCCAACACGAAGACCAAGTGCCCGCCACGGCGCAGCGCCTCGGTCTCAGCCCGGTGGTGCTTCTTGAAGCGGTCGATCGACACGATGCACCAGCGGCCGGTCTTCGACAACTCGGTGATCCAGTCGACGTCCTTCGCGTTGCGGTTGAAACGGTCGAAAAGATGGACCACGTCGTCGACGCCATCAGTGCCACCTTCGGAAAGCGCCTTCATGCCGCGAGCCAGGTGCGGCGACATGTTCGCGTCGAAGAAGAACTTCAGGCCCGTAGCCGCTCCTCGTAACGGACGGCAGCAGCAACATGCTTCGGATCGATGTCGAACTGGCGCGCGACGGCTCTGCGGTCCTTTCCTTCGGCAAGGTAGGCTTCATACAGCGTGTCGGTCGGCACGCCTGCGTCGACCACGATCGGCGTGCCGAACTGGCGCGACGGGTCGAGGGCGATGCCCTTGCTTTCTGGCGGGAACCACATACGCGCGACGTTGCCGTCATACTCGATGCCGGCGTATAGCGACGGCTTGATCACGTGCGTGAACACAATCTGCCTGGCGCGCACGTCAGTAAGGGTTTCGTCGCCCGTCGCCTCGTTGATGGCCGACTCGAAGATCTTGCGGCCATCGGTCAGAAAGCGCCGCGAGGTCAGCGGGTAGTCGGTGTGTAAGGTGTCGCGCGCCGCCTCGATCGTCGCCTTGATCACATGCAGGCTGACGCCCGCTTCCGTGAAGGCGCGCACAAGCCGCAGTTCCATCAGGTCTCGGAAGCCGACTGCCGCTTGCTCGAAGCCGGCGTCTTCGAGTTGCGTCTTCCACAGGGGCGCGGAGTGCCGATGCCCCTCGCCGTGCTTGCGCTTGTAGCCGCACATCCAACGTCGCACAGCACGCGGCTCGGCGCGGATCAGCCGAGCGGCTTGTCCGAGCGAGTAGATGCCAGTGTCCAGCAGGGAAGATTGCGCCATTTGGATCCCGAGTCTAGCCGCTCCTTCCGGTCGATCGCTGTGGGCAGGGGCGCCATTTCTGTGGCGCGCATTCAAGTGTCCCGCACGTCGGCAACCGGCTTGCTGCCGAAGTCCGCGCGGGCCAGGTAAGCCAGCACCTTGGCCGCCGCCGATTCCGGGCTGTCGAGCTGCCCCTGGTCTTTCATGCGCTCGAAGCGCCCGCGGTCCGGGAACATGTCCGCCTCGGCCCCGCGCAGCTGCACCTGCATGTCGGTGTCGATCACGCCGGGCGCGAGCGAGACGATCTTCGCGCCGGTTCCCAAGGCTTCCTCCTCCAGCGCCACCGCGCGGGAGAAGTGGTCCATGCCGGCCTTGGCGGCGCAGTACGGCGCCTGGCTCGCCATCGCATTGCGGCCCAGGCCGGAGGAAATGTTGAGCACCTTGCGCACGCCGCCCCAAGCCTGCGTCGCGCCGAGGAAGGCCGAAGTCAGCAGCAGCGGCGCCTCCAGGCCGACGCGCAGGGCCTGCGACAACTCGTCCACGGCCGCCTGGGCCAGCGGGCGTGTGCGCCCGACGGTGCCGGCGTTGTTGATCAGCGTGGCGCTGCCGTAGGCCTGACCGTCGAGGCCGCGCAGCCACTCCGCCAGGCGCTGGGCCGCAGGCACCGGATCGGCCAGGTCCTGCTGCCATTGCTCCAGCACGGCACCGGACGCGCGGGCCTTGGCGGCGAGCTGCTCATCTCCGCGGCGCGAGATGCACAGCAGCCGCTGCCCTGGAAGGGACAGCAATTGCTCGGCCATGGCGCGGCCCAGGCCGCGGGAGGCACCGGTAATAATCGTCAGTTGCTTTGAGTTCATGCGTGTTCTCGTGAAAAGCTGCATCGACAAGGACATGTCGTGCATTCCGCATCCTATCCACGCATTGACGAAGCGCGCAGCGGCTTTTTACATTTCCCCCGATGCCCATTCAATACGAGCCCACACGAGACGCGAGTCACTATCTCGCGGGCTTCGGGATTTCGATGCCGCAGCAACAAGCGCCGATGGTCCGGCCCGGCGCCCAGGGCACCTTCATCCGCCGCCCGCGCGGCGACCGCGAAGCTGCGGCGGTCGGCGCGCGCTTCGAGGCGG
Organism: Variovorax defluvii; assembly: GCF_039541515.1. Lineage (NCBI taxonomy): Bacteria > Pseudomonadati > Pseudomonadota > Betaproteobacteria > Burkholderiales > Comamonadaceae > Variovorax > Variovorax defluvii. Next base: position 12,406 of record NZ_BAABGJ010000003.1, on the reverse strand, counting down.
CGCAGGGCCGCTGGGGCCTGATCCCGCTGTTCTCCAAGGAGCGCGAGGTCCGTGGCACCTTCGAGGCCCGCGGCGAGACGGCCGCGAGCGAGCGCAATTTCTACCAGCCCTGGAAGCGCGGCCACCGCTGCGTGGTCCTGGCCGACGCGCTGTATCGGCGCGCCGACAGCGAAGACACGATCGTCCGCGTCACCCGTGCCGACGGCCAGCCGCTCGCGATGGCCGGCCTGTGGAACGGCTGGCGCGCGCCCGATGGCGAATGCGTCGAGAGCTTCGCGCTGCTCACGCTGCCCGCGGTCGAAGCACCGGCCCAGCGCCGCGTCGTCTTCCTGCGCGAGGCCTGGGTGGACGACTGGCTGCACTGCCCCGTCGAGGAAACCGCCGCCTACCTGCGCCCCTACGCGCTGGACAAGCTGGTGCGCCGCACGATCGTGCGTGACCCGGGCATTCCTCTGCCCGAACGCCAGCCTGCCTGCTGAGCGCCAGGGGACTTCTAGACCGCGCTCGGCTCCGGATTCGCGCCACCGGGAACCGATGCGGTGTGACTTGAAGGGAGCTTCTCGGGTTCAGGCCTTCGCAGGGGACTCAGGCCTCGAATGGGCGAGCGTTGGCCGACGTCCAGTGCCGCTGCAGCCTTCTCATGCCACGTCTTGCGAAGCGCCAGCCCTGAAGCGTCCATCAGGTCTGGATCGAACTGAAGATCTCCGCAGACGTACACGGCAGCCGGCGCATCGTCCCGCCGCGACTGCACGACCTGCCAAGTCCGGATCGGGGTGCCGACGAGCGTGACCCAATGTTCACGACCGCGATAGTCCTGCTCGCTCAGCTCGGGTTGGGGCCGATTGGATTTGCGGGAGACCGCATTCAACTTTTCCTCGACGTCGTTCGGAATCTGGTGCTTGTCCACGGCGACGTCATAGAACGCTTTCCCCTCGTGGGTCTCGTCGGGCTCGTACTTGCCTTCCGATTCAAGGTGCACCATGGGAAAAAGCACCCAGCTGTCCACGATGATCGAGTTGCCGATTCGAACGTAGGCATGGTCGTCGGTCGGCGCCCCCCCCAGCCGCGCGCCTGCCGTACTGTCGACCATCCGCTCCACATGCGGCAAGTAGTCGCGAAGGCCGGGCTGTTCGTCGAACAGCCGGTGCAGCATGGACCCGATCAGGACGAAGTTGCGGTCTGCGTGGCGACCGCAAACACCTGCTTGTGCGAAGGACACCAGCTTCGCTGCGCGCATGATGTCTGACTCGCCATCCTCCGGCCCCACAGTGTCTTCGAAATCAACCATCAGGGATCGGGCATGGCTGTAGTCAAAGGCAGCGCTTGATTTGTGATTCGTCGCGAGGATGGAATTCGACTGCTGCAATGCCCATGCACCAAGAATCAAGCCAATCATCGTCTTCAGATCGACGTGCTTGATGACTCGATCGCCCGCCGTCAGATCGAGAAACTGCGAGCGCGAAATCCGTTCGCCCGGCAAAAGCTCCTGGTAGAGCTTGGCAACCGCCTCTCGAGCCGCCGGCGTGCCCAGGTCGCCTTCAGTGGCCAAAGACTCGGCGTTTGATTTTTCCTCGACCTCGGATGAGCGGTCGCGCGCACCCATGAGCAGGTTGCTGTTCGTCTGGACGGGCCGCATGGTCTTTCCTCATGAAATGAGTGAACACCATCCTGGGTGACTTGCGCTCGAGGTCCCGTTCCCAGGCTCCTGCGGCAAAAGTCATGGTCTTGCGCAATCCGCGCTGGTGCGCCGAGTCCTCAAGCGCTCCGCCCTGCCGCCATGCCGCCCGCCCGCAAGGCCGCCAGGTCGAGCACCCGCAGGCCGCCGTACTCCACGCGGATCGCGCCCTGCGCCTGGAGCGTCCGCAAGGCCTCGTTGACGCGCTGTCGGGACAGCCCGATCAGGTAAGCCAGCTCCTGCTGCGTGATGCGCAGCAATTCCCCCACGCCCGGAAACAGCACCGGATTGAACAGCGCCGCCAGGTTGCGCGCCACCCGCGCGTCGGGGTCGTTGAGGCGGTCCGCCTCGCGCGCCGCGATGAACTGGCCCAGCCGCTCGTTGAGCTGGTTCATCACGAAGCGGTTGAAACCGATCGAGTGATCCAGCAGCCAGTGGAAATCGTCCACCGGCAGGCCCGCGACCACGCTGCGGCGCAGGGCCTGGATGTTGTAGCGGTAGGGCTCGCGCTTGAGCGCCGTGCCCTCGCCGAACCAGCCGCCCGGCGGCAGGCCGCTGTAGGTCATGGAGGTGCCGTCGGCGTTGTCGTTGCTCATCTTGAGCAGGCCTTCGACCACGCCGAACCAATAGGTGGGCGGGCGCCCGATGCGGCAGACCAGGTCGCCGGGCTCGGCATCGCCGACCACCACCGCGGCCTCCGCCCGCCGACGCTCGGGCGGCGTGAGGATGTGCATCCATGGAATGTTGGCCAGCTCCTCGGCCGTGGCCGGCCGCGCGCGGTCGCGCAGCGAAGAAGCACCACCGGGCGCGCCGGAAATCATCGGGAAACTCCGGGGAGTAGTGTCCCTAGGATTGTCGTTGAAACGACAAGCTGGCGACAAGCGCGGTTCTACAGTCCGCCCATCGTGCAAAGCAACGCCAACACTTTTCCCCGCCTGCTGCAGGCCCATGCGCAGCGCCAGCCCGACGCGCCGGCCGTGCGCGAGAAGGACCTCGGCATCTGGCAGACCTGGACCTGGTCGGCCGTGGCCCGCGAGGTGCGCGAGATCGCCTGCGGCCTGGCCAGCCTGGGCTTCCAGCCCGGCCACAACCTCGCGATCGTCGGTGCCAACCGGCCGCACCTGTACATGGCCGTGGTCGCGGCGCAGAGCCTGCGCGGCGTGCCGGTGCCGCTGTACCAGGACGCGGTGGCGGGCGAGATGGTCTTCATGCTGGAAGACGCCGCCATCGACTTCGTGATCGCGGAAGACCAGGAGCAGGTGGACAAGCTGCTCGAGTGCCGCGAACTGCTGACGGCGCAGGGCAAGCAGGGCCTGGGCCACATCGTCTACGACGACCCGCGCGGACTGCGCCACTACGACCAGCCGGGCCTGATCGGCTACGAGCGCCTGCGCGAGCTGGGCCGCGCCTTCGATGCGGCGCAGCCCGGCTTCTTCGACCAGAGCATGAATGGCGTCGAACCCGGCGACGTGGCGGTGATCCTCTACACCTCGGGCACCACCGGCCGCCCCAAGGGCGTGTGCCAGACGCATGCCAGCTTCATCGCCGCCGGCCGCGGCGGCGTGGAGACCGACAAGCTCGGCCCCGGCGACAACATCATGAGCTACCTGCCCATGGCGTGGGTCGGCGACCACCTGTTCTCGGTGGCGCAGTGGCTGGTCGGCGGCTTCACCCTCAACTGCCCCGAGTCCGCCGCCACCGTGATGAACGACATGCGCGAGATCGGGCCCAGCTACTACTTCGGTCCGCCACGCACCTTCGAGGGCCTGCTGACCGCGGTGTCGATCCGCATGGAAGACGCGGCCGCGCCCAAGCGCTGGCTGTACGCGAAGTTCATGGCCCTGGCGCAGCGCGTGGGCGCGGACATCCTCAACGGGCAGAAGGTGGGCCTCGCGGACCGCCTGCTCTACAAGCTCGGCGACCTCGTGATCTACGGCCCGCTGCGCAACGTGCTGGGCATGAGCCGCATCCGCGTGGCCTACACCGCGGGCGCGGCGATCGGGCCGGACCTGTTCCGCTTCTACCGCTCGATCGGCGTCAACCTCAAGCAGTTCTACGGCCAGACCGAGACCTGCGCCTACGTCTGCCTGCAGCAGGACGGCAAGGTCAAGCTGCAGACCGTGGGCAGCGCGGCGCCCGGCATCGAGCTGCGCATCGCGCCCGACGGCGAGGTGCTGGTGCGCGGCGTGTCGGTGCTCAAGGAGTACTACAAGCGGCCCGACGCCACCGCCGAGGTGCTCGATGCCGAGGGCTACTTCCACACCGGCGACGCCGGCGTGATCGACGCCGAGGGGCACCTGCGCATCATCGACCGCGCCAAGGACGTGGGCAAGCTCTCGGGCGGCGCGATGTTCGCGCCCAATTACATCGAGAACAAGCTCAAGTTCTTTCCCCAGATCAAGGAGGCGGTGTGCTTCGGCAACGGCCGCCAAGAGGTCTGCGCGGCCATCAACATCGACTACGAGGCGGTGGGCAACTGGGCCGAGCGCCGCGGCCTGCCCTACGGCGGCTACGTGGACCTGGCCGGCAAGCCCGAGGTGCTCGAGCTGGTGGCCGAGTGCGTGGCCAAGGTCAACGCCGACCTCGCCGCCGAGGAAGGCATGGGCGACACACAGATCGCCCGCTTCCTGGTGCTGCACAAGGAGCTGGACCCGGACGACGACGAGCTGACCCGCACGCGCAAGGTGCGGCGCGGCTTCATCGCCGACAAGTACCGCGTGCTGGTCGACGCCCTCTACGGCGGCAAGACGGAGCAGTACGTCGAGACCCAGGTCAAGTTCGAGGACGGTCGCACGGGCGTGGTCAGCGCCACGCTGAAGATCGTCGAGGCCAGGCGCTTCCCGCCGATGAAAGCCGCCGCATGAACGCACAGAACTTCACCGAGGCAGCCATGCTCGAGACCGCCACCGCCGCCGCGAGCGGCCGCGGCCGCCGCATCGGCGACGTGATCCTGGACGTGCAGAACATCTCGCTGTCCTTCGGCGGCGTGAAGGCGCTGACGGACATCAGCTTCGACGTGCGCGAGCACGAGGTGCGCGCCATCATCGGACCGAACGGCGCGGGCAAGAGCTCCATGCTCAACTGCATCAACGGCGTGTACCAGCCGCAGCAGGGCTCCATCACCTTCCGCGGCCAGCATTTCAAGCACATGAACTCGCGCCAGGTGGCCGAGATGGGCGTGGCGCGCACCTTCCAGAACCTGGCGCTCTTCAAGGGCATGAGCGTGCTCGACAACATCATGACGGGCCGCAACCTCAAGATGAAAAGCGGCCTGCTCGCGCAAGCCTTTCGCTGGGGCCCGGCCGAGCGCGAAGAGCTGGCGCACCGGGAGTTCGTGGAGCGGATCATCGACTTCCTCGAGATCCAGCTGCACCGCAAGACGCCGGTGGGCCGCCTGCCCTACGGCCTGCAGAAGCGCGTCGACCTGGGCCGCGCGCTGGCCATGGAGCCGCAGGTGCTGCTGCTGGACGAGCCCATGGCCGGCATGAACGTGGAAGAGAAGCAGGACATGAGCCGCTTCATCCTCGACGTGAACGACGAGTTCGGCACCACCATCGTGCTGATCGAGCACGACATGGGCGTGGTGATGGACATCTCGGACCGCGTGGTCGTGCTCGACTACGGCAAGAAGATCGGCGACGGCACGCCGGACGAGGTGCGCAACAACGAGGACGTGATCCGCGCGTACCTCGGCACGGAACACTGAAATGAACACCCCCCACGCGCATCACTTCGTGTATTCGCTGCCCCCCGAGGGGGCGCAAGCCTCCCTTGGGGCGGCCCGGCGGGAGGCTTGACATGGGCTTTTTTCTCGAAACCCTCTTCGGCGGCCTCATGGTCGGCATGCTGTACTCGCTGATCGCCATCGGCTTCGTGCTGATCTACAAGGCCTCCGGCGTCTTCAACTTCGCGCAGGGCGCGATGGTGCTGTTCGCGGCGCTGGCGATGGCGCGCTTCGCGGAATGGCTGCCGCAGTGGCTCGGCTTCGAGAGCCGCATCCTCGCGAACGTGCTGGCCTTCGTCGTCGCCATGGCGATCATGGTCGTGGTCGCGTGGATGATCGAACGCCTCGCACTCAGCAAGCTGGTCAACCAGGAAGGCATCACGCTGCTGATGGCCACGCTGGGCATCGCCTACTTCCTCGACGGCCTGGGCCAGACCCTGTTCGGCAACGACATCTACAAGATCGACGTCGGCATGCCCAAGGAGCCGCTGATGGTACTGGAAGGCACCTTCCAGGGCGGCCTGCTGCTGAGCCAGGAGGACCTGATCGCCGCCGGCGTCGCGGCCGCGCTGGTGGCGGTGCTGGCGCTGTTCTTCCAGAAGACGGCCACCGGCCGCGCCCTGCGCGCGGTGGCCGACGACCACCAGGCCGCGCAGTCCATCGGCATTCCGCTCAACCGCATCTGGGTGATCGTGTGGTCCGTGGCCGGCTTCGCGGCGCTGGTGGCCGGGATCATCTGGGGCTCCAAGCTGGGCGTGCAGTTCTCGCTCTCGCTGGTGGCGCTGAAGGCGCTGCCGGTGGTGATCCTGGGCGGCCTGACCTCGGTGCCCGGCGCCATCATCGGCGGCCTGCTGATCGGCGTGGGCGAGAAGCTCTCGGAGATCTACCTCGGCCCGATGCTGGGCGGCGGCATCGAGATCTGGTTCGCCTACGTGCTGGCCCTCGTCTTCCTGCTGGTCCGCCCGCAGGGCCTCTTCGGCGAAAAAATCATCGACCGGGTTTGAAGTCCGAACCATCATGCTCTACAGAGAAAACGGCCAGTTCAAATCCACCTACCGCGCCGACCAGCAGGTCTTTCCGATCCTGCAGGACCGGGTCTTCATCCTGGCGCTGCTGGTGTTCGCCTTCGCCGTGGTGCCGCTGTTCGCCTCGGACTACCTGTTCCGCGCGATCCTGATCCCCTTCCTGATCCTCTCGCTCGCCGCGCTGGGCCTGAACATCCTGGTGGGCTACTGCGGCCAGATCTCGCTGGGCACCGGCGCGTTCATGGCGGTGGGTGCCTACGCGGCCTACAACTTCCACGTGCGCATCGACGGCATGCCGCTGCTGGCCTCGCTGCTGCTGGGCGGTCTGTGCGCCACGGTGGTGGGCGTGCTCTTCGGCATTCCCAGCCTGCGCATCAAGGGCCTGTACCTGGCGGTGGCCACGCTGGCGGCGCAGTTCTTCGTGGACTGGGCCTTCCTGCGCATCAACTGGCTCACCAACAACTCGGCCTCGGGCTCGGTCAGCGTGGCGGGTCTGAACCTGTTCGGGCTGCCGGTGGAGACCGCGGTGCAGAAGTACCTGCTGTGCCTGGCGCTGCTGGTGCTCTTCGCGATGCTGGCCAAGAACCTGGTGCGCAGCGCGATCGGCCGCGAGTGGATGGCGATGCGCGACATGGACGTGGCGGCCGCGGTGATCGGCATCCGCCCGGTCTACGCCAAGCTCACCGCCTTCGCGGTCAGCTCCTTCATCGTCGGCGTGGCGGGTGCGCTGTGGGGCTTCGTGCACCTGAGCACCTGGGAGCCGGCGGCCTTCAACATCGACCGGTCCTTCCAGCTGCTCTTCATGGTGATCATCGGGGGGCTGGGCTCGATCATGGGCAGCTTCTTCGGCGCGGCCTTCATCGTGCTGCTGCCGATCCTGCTCAACCAGATCCCGGGCTGGTTCGGCCTGTCGATCTCCACCGCCCTGGCATCGCACCTCGAGTTCATGATCTTCGGCGCGCTGATCGTGTTCTTCCTGATCGTCGAGCCGCATGGCTTGGCGCGCCTGTGGTCCACGGCCAAGGAAAAGCTGCGCCTCTGGCCCTTCCCTCATTGATCCCGCATCGAATTCACCTGGCACTTCAACAAAGGAGACAAGCATGAAGTTGAAATCACTCGCACTCGCCGTCGCCGCCGTTTCGGCGCTGGCCGGCACCGCGCCCGCTTTCGCGCAGGCCAAGGAGCAGTTCTTCCCGCTGCTGGTCTACCGCACCGGCCCGTATGCGCCCAACGGCACGCCCTGGGCCAACGGCAAGCAGGACTACATCAAGCTGATCAACGCGACCGGCGGCATCAACGGGGTGAAGATCTCGTACGAAGAGTGCGAGACCGGCTACGCCACCGACAAGGGCGTGGAGTGCTACGAGCGTCTGAAGGGTCGGGGCGCGACCCTGATCGACCCGCAGGCCACGGGCATCACTTTCGCGCTGACCGACAAGGCGCCCACCGACAAGATCCCGCTCATCACCCTGGGCTACGGCCTCTCGGCCTCGCAGGACGGCAGCGTGTTCAAGTGGAACTTCCCGCTCATGGGCAGCTACTGGACCGCGGCCGACATCCTGATCCAGCACATCGCCAAAAAGGAAGGCGGCGCCGACAAGCTCAAGGGCAAGAAGATCACGCTGGTCTACCACGACTCGCCCTTCGGCAAGGAGCCGATCCCGCTGCTGCAGGAGCGCGCCAAGATGAACGGCTTCGAACTGGGCCTGATCCCGGTGGCCGCGCCCGGCATCGAGCAGAAGTCGGCCTGGCTGCAGGTGCGGCAATCGCGGCCCGACTATGTGCTGCTCTGGGGCTGGGGCGTGATGAACTCCACCGCGCTCAAGGAAGCCGTGGCCACCGGCTACCCGCGCGAGAAGATGTACGGCGTGTGGTGGGCCGGCGCCGAGCCCGACGTGAAGGACGTGGGCGCCTCGGCCAAGGGCTACAACGCGCTGGCGCTCAACCCCTCGGGCACGCAGCCCAAGGTGATCCAGGACATCCTGAAGGTCGTGCACGACGGCGGCCAGGGCACCGGCCCGCGCGAGGAGGTCGGCTCCGTGCTCTACACCCGCGGCCTGATCATCCAGATGCTGGGCGTGGAAGCCGTGCGCCGCGCGCAGGAGCGCTTCGGCAAGGGCAAGGTCATGACCGGCGAGCAGGTGCGCTGGGGCCTGGAGAACCTCGCGCTCGACCAGAAGAAGCTGGATGCGCTGGGCTTCTCGGGCGTGCTGCGGCCGATCAGCACATCGTGCCAGGACCACATGGGCTCGACCTGGGCACGCGTGCACACCTGGGATGGCAGCAAGTGGGGGAACATGAGCGACTGGTACCAGGCCGACGAGCAGATCATCAAGCCGATGGTGAAGCAGGCCGGCGACAAGTACGCCACCGAGAAGAAGCTCCCGAAGCGCGACGCCTCTGATTGCCAGGCTTAGTTCTCCCCCAGGCTTCGCGCACTGCGTGTCGCTTCGCCAACCCCCTTCCGGGGGCGACACCAGCGGCCCGGCAAAGCCGGTTCCGCGGTGTCTCCCGAAGGTGCGTCGGCTTCGCGACGCGATTCAAGGGATGCCAACGTTGAACCCGCAAACATGAGCACGTCCAAAACCCTCCTCGATGTGAACGGCATCGAGGTCATCTACAACCACGTGATCCTCGTGCTCAAGGGCGTCTCGCTCTCGGTGCCCGAGGGCGGCATCGTGGCGCTGCTCGGCGGCAACGGCGCGGGCAAGACCACCACGCTGCGCGCGGTGTCCAACCTGCTGGCCGGCGAGCGCGGCGCGGTGACCAAGGGCAGCATCGAACTGCGCGGCGAGCGCATCGAGGCGCTGTCGCCGGCCGAGCTGGTCAAGCGCGGGCTGATCCAGGTGATGGAGGGCCGGCACTGCTTCGCCCACCTCACCATCGAGGACAACCTGATGACCGGCGCCTACACCCGCACCGACGGCAAGGCCGCGGTGATGCAGACGCTGGAGAAGGTCTATACCTACTTCCCGCGCCTGAAGACGCGGCGCGCCTCGCAGGCCGCCTACACCTCCGGCGGCGAACAGCAGATGTGCGCCATCGGCCGCGCGCTGATGGCCAACCCCAGCATGGTGCTGCTCGACGAGCCCTCCATGGGCCTGGCGCCGCAGATCGTGGACGAAGTGTTCGGCATCGTGAAGGACCTGAACGAGAAGGAGAAGGTCACCTTCCTGCTGGCCGAGCAGAACACCAACATGGCGCTGCGCTACGCCGACTACGGCTACATCCTGGAGAACGGGCGCATCGTGATGGACGGCGAAGCGCAGAGCCTGCGCGAGAACGAGGACGTCAAGGAGTTCTACCTGGGCGTCGGAGGCGCGGACCGCAAGAGCTTCCGCGATGTCAAAAGCTACAAGCGCCGCAAGAGGTGGTTGGCGTGACGACGACGCTTATGAACGACTACTACGACGCCCTCGAAATACGCGACCCCGAGGAACGCGAGCGCGACCTGATGGGCGCGTTGCCCAAGCAGATCGCCCAGGCGCAGACCGCGGCGCCCGCCTTCGCGAAGATCCTCGACGGCGTGAAGCCCGCCGACATCACCAGCCGCGAGGCGCTGGCCCGGCTGCCCGTGACGCGCAAGTCGGAGCTGCTGGCCTTGCAGCAGGCCGGACGCGCGAGCGATCCCTTCGGCGGCTTCTCGGCGATCCGCTTCGGCCCGCGCATGCTGCGCGTGTTCGCCAGCCCCGGCACCATCTACGAACCCGAGGGCGAGGCACGCGACTACTGGCGCACCGCACGCGCGCTGCACGCGGCGGGCTTTCGCAGCGGGGAGCTGGTGCACAACTGCTTCAGCTACCACATGACGCCGGCCGGCGCGATCATGGAAAGCGGCGCACGGGCCCTGGGCTGCACGGTGTTCGCCGGCGGCACGGGCCAGACCGAGCAGCAGATCGACGCCATCGCCGACCTCCGGCCCGCGGGCTACGCCGGCACGCCGAGCTTCCTGAAGATCATCCTGGAGAAGGCGGCCGAGCGGAACGTCGCCCTGCCCTCGCTCACCAAGGCCCTGGTCTCGGGCGAGGCCTGCCCGCCCAGCCTGCGGGACTGGATCGGCGAGCGCGGCGTCACCGCGACGCAGTGCTACGCCACCGCCGACCTGGGCCTGATCGCCTACGAAACCTCTGCGCGAGAAGGCCTGGTGCTCGACGAAAGCATGATCGTCGAGATCGTGCGCCCCGGCACCGGCGACCCGGTGCCCGAGGGCGAGGTCGGCGAGGTCGTGGTCACCACGCTCAACCCCGACTACCCGCTGATCCGCTTCGGCACCGGCGACCTCTCGGCCGTGCTCCCGGGCCGCTGCCCCACGGGCCGGACCCACACCCGCATCAAGGGCTGGCTGGGCCGCGCCGACCAGACCACCAAGGTGCGCGGCATGTTCGTGCACCCGGGGCAAGTGGCCGGCATCGTCAAGCGCTTTCCCGAAGCCCAGCGTGCCCGCCTGGTGGTCGCAGGCGAGATGGGCGAGGACCGGATGACGCTCAAGCTCGAATGCAGCGCGCAGCCCGAGGGACTGGCCGAGCGCGTGGCCGAGGCCGTGCGAGAACTGACCAAGCTGCGCGGCGACGTCGAACTGGTCGCGCCGGGTAGCCTGCCCAACGACGGCAAGGTGATCGAGGACGCGCGCAGCTACCGCTGAGGCATTGCGGCCGCGCGACCCGGCCAGGCACTCAGGCGTGCGCGTGCAGCTTCAGCAGCGTCTCGATCAGCACGCGGTTGAAGGCCGGCAGGTCATCGGGCCGGCGGCTCGTGATCAGCGGGCCGTCGGCGACCACCTCCCGGTCGATCCAGTGGGCGCCCGCATTCGTCAGGTCGGTCTTCAGCGAAGGCCACGAGGTCATCGTGCGCCCCTTGACCGCCTCCGCCTCGATCAGCGTCCACGGTCCGTGGCAGATGGCCGCGATCGGCTTGCCGGCCTTGACGAAGTCGCGCACGAAAGTCACGGCCTGCTCGTCGATGCGCAGCGCGTCCGGATTCACCACGCCGCCCGGCAGCACCAGCGCGTCGTATTCATGCGCCGCGGCCTGTTGCAGCGGCACGTCGACCTCGAAACGGTCGGCGGGGTTGTGGTGCTTCCAGCCGCGCACCTGGCCCTTCTTCGGCGACACCAGGCTGGTGTCGGCGCCGGCGGCGTCGAGCGCCTTGCGCGGCTCGGTCATCTCCGACTGCTCGAAACCATCCGTCACGAGGATGGCGATTCGCATGCCCTCGAGTTGACGCTGCTGCTTGGGGTGGGTCATCGGTACTCCTTTGTTCGAAGTCCCCAAGCTAAGCCAGCATGCAGGCAGCCACATCGGCAGGGGGCGGCTCTGCGTGTCGGACAAGACGGGGGCTGTCCCGCGGCAGAAAGGCGCCATTCGCGAGCGCCGACGCGTCCGCTTCCGTATTCAGCCGTAGGAGATGGCTGACAGACACGCGCGGGTTCCTATGGAGAGTGAGAACGTTTGTTTGTGTATGTCTCGAACGTCCTCGGAGGAATCAGGCCATGTCCGTCGTGTGTGGGGCTTGCGGCAGCAAGAACCGTGAGAACGCGAAGTTTTGCATCGGCTGCGCCCAGCGGCTGCCCGGCTTCGCGCCCACGGGGCCGTCGGCCCTCGACGCCGCGCTGTCCACGCGGGCGCCACTGGCGCCCGCGGGCGGCGGCCGGGCCTGGCGGCGGGACGATCCGCTCGCACTGCTGCCGGCGGAAACGCCGGCCTTCTGGTGGCGCCTGGGGTTGGTCGGCGTGGCCATGGGCCTGGCCTTCATCGGGTGGTACCTGTATGTGACGCGTGGCGTGGCGACGCCGCCCGTCGTGCGCGAGCCCAGCTCCGCCCAGGCGACCGGGGAGCGGAAGCCGGCCGCCGACGAGGACCGCGCGCAGACCGCGATGGTCGCGCCCGGCGCGAGCCCGGCACGGGCGCCGTCGACGCCCGCCCCGGCGCCTGCGCCGGCACGCGCCGCCGCGCCCGCGCCCGCGAAGGCGCCCACCGCGGCGGC
>NZ_BAABGJ010000002.1:0-268347 GCF_039541515.1 Variovorax defluvii | reverse complement strand
TCGCCGCGCCTGGCCGCGGGCGGCGCCAGGTCCGCGCCCCGGGCGGCGGCGGTCGTCGCCGCCGTCGCCGCCGTCGCGCAGCCGCAGCCCTCGCCGCAGCCGCCGCCCGCCGTCGCCAGTGCGGGTTCGCGCACCGGCTGCCCGGCGCCGGCCAACAGGTCCTTGAGCCACTGCATCATGAGCGCTTCCTCCCCGCGAAATAGCTGATCACGTTCGCCGCCTTGCCCAGCACGCCAGGCACCGCCGGCATGCTCGGGATCTGCGGATAGCTCTCCTTCGGTTCCTCCGGCTCGGCCGGGCGGATGCGCACCCGCACGTCGTACCAGCCGGCCTGGCCGGTGACGGGGTCGGAGTTGCTGATGGTCCCGGTGCCGTGCGCGGCATCGAAGGGCAGTTCCTCCGAGATCAGGTGGTTGAGCAGGAAGCCCTTGCGCGCCTCGTCCGCGCCGGGCGCGAGCTGCCAGGCGCCGTCGGCCTTGCCGATCGCGTTCCAGGTCCACACCGTGCCGGGCTCCACCGCCTCGCTGTAGCGCAGCATGCAGCGCACCTTGCCCCACTGGCTCTCGACCCAGCACCAGCCGCCGTCGGCGATGCCGGCCGCCTTCGCGGTCAGCGGATTCACGTGCAGGTAGTTGTGGCTGTGGATCTGCCGCAGCCACGCGTTCTGCGAATCCCAGGAGTGGTACATCGCCATCGGGCGCTGGGTGATCGCGTTGAGCGGGTAGGCTTCCAGGTCGGTGGCGGCCTCTTCCAGGGGCGGGTACCAGAAGGGCAGCGGATCGAAGTAGGTCTCGATGCGTTCGCGCAGCGCATCGGGCGGCTGGCGGCCGCCGCTCTTGCCCTGGGCCGCGAGCCGGAAGCTCTGCAGCGTGTCGGAATACAGGGCCAGCTGCACCGGGTCGTTCTTCTGGCGCCAGCCCTTGTCCTTGGCGAAGTCCAGGTACTCCCGGTTCCAGTTGCGCATGTAGTGCATGGTCTCGGGCATGTGGTACTGGAACACGCAGTTGTTCTGCGCGTAGGCCTCCCACTGCTTCGGGTTGGGCTCGCCGCGCAGGTGCTGGTCGCCGTCCTTGCCGCGCCAGCCCATCAGGAAGCCGATGCCCGGCTGCGGCTGGAAGTTGACGATGAAGTCCGGGTAGTCCTTGAACTTGCGCTCGCCCTCGGCCGTGGTGAAGGCGGGAAACTTCAGGCGCGAGGCCAGCTCGATCAGCACCTCCTGGAAAGGCTTGCACTGGCCGGTGGGCGGCACCACCGGGACGCGCACCGAGTCCACCGGCCCGTCGAACTCGGAAATCGGCCGGTCCAGCATGCTCATCACGTCGTGCCGCTCGAGGTAGGTGGTGTCGGGCAGCACCAGGTCGGCGAAGGCCACGGTCTCGCTCTGGAAGGCATCGCACACGACCAGGAAGGGAATCATGTACTCCCCCTGCGCGTCCTTGCGGTTGAGCATCTCGCGCACCGCCATCGTGTTCATGCTGGAGTTCCAGGCCATGTTGGCCATGAAGATCAGCATCGTGTCGATGCGGTAGGGATCGCCCTTCACCGCGTTGGTGATGGCGTTGTGCATCAGCCCGTGCGCCGACAGCGGATGCTCCCAGGAGAACGCGTGGTCGATGCGGATCGGGGAGCCGTCGGGGTTGATCGCCAGCTCGTCCGGGTTGGCCGGGAAGCCCAGCGGCGCCGCGTTCAGCGGCGTGTTCGGCTGGATCATCTCCGGCGCGTTGAAGGCGCGGTAGTTGGGGACGATGTGGCGCGGGTACGGCGCCTTGTGGCGAAAGCCGCCGGGCGCGTCGATGGTGCCCAGCACGCTCATCAGCACGGCCAGCGCGCGCACCGTCTGGAAGCCGTTCGAATGCGCCGCCAGCCCGCGCATCGCGTGGAAGGCCACCGGGCGCGCCTGCGTGGTCGGGTGCTGCTTGCCCCAGGCATCGGTCCAGGGGATGGGCAGCTCGAAGGCCTGCTGCAGCGCGGTCTCGCCCATCTCGCGCGCCAGCTTGCGGATACGCTCGGCATCGATGCCGGTGATGGCCGAGGCCCACTCCGGGGTGCAGCGGGAGACGCGTTCGCGCAGCAGCTGGAACGAAGGCGCGACGCGGGTGCCGTCGGCCAGCTGGTAGTGGCCCTCGAGCGCGGGATCGCAACCCTCTTCGATGCCTTCCGGATAGGCCGGCATGACGCTGCCGCTGCGCTTGTCCCACACCAGCTTGTTGTGCGGATTGCGCCCGTCGCCCGGCACGCCGCGCTCGGGATCGAAGGCGAACAGGCCCTGGCGCTCGCAGTCGTCCAGCACCACCAGCTGCGGCGCGTTGGTGAAGCGCTTCAGGAAGGCGTGGTCGATCAGATCGCTGGCGATCAGCTCGTGCAGCAGCGCCATGAAGAGCGCGCCGTCGGTGCCGGGCTTGATCGGAATCCACTCGTCGGCGATGGCCGAGTAGCCCGTGCGCACGGGGTTGATGGAAATGAAGCGCCCGCCATCGCGCTTGAACTTGCTGATGGCGATCTTCATCGGGTTGCTGTGGTGGTCCTCGGCGGTACCGATCATCACGAACAGCTTGGCGCGCTCCAGGTCGGGCCCGCCGAATTCCCAGAAGCTGCCGCCGATGGTGTAGATCATGCCGGCCGCCATGTTGACCGAGCAGAAGCCGCCGTGCGCCGCGTAGTTGGGCGTGCCGAACTGGCGCGCGAACAGGCCGGTGAGCGCCTGCATCTGGTCGCGGCCGGTGAAGAGCGCGAACTTCTTCGGGTCGGTGGCGCGGATCTTCGACAGGCGCTCGGTCAGCAGCTCGAAGGCGCGCTCCCAGCTGATCGGCTCGAACTCGCCGGCGCCGCGCTCGCTGCCGGGCTTGCGCAGCAGCGGCTGCGTCAGCCGCGCCGGGGAGATCTGCTTCATGATTCCCGAGGAGCCCTTGGCGCAGATCACGCCCTTGTTGAGCGGGTGCTCGGGGTTGCCGTCGATGTAGCGCACCTCGGGGCCCTGCTCACCCTCGCGCAGATGCACGCGGATGCCGCAGCGGCAGGCGCACATGTAGCAGGTCGTGGTCTTGACCTCGGTCCGGTCGGTCGGAGCGGGCGCGGCCAGCGGATCGTGGATCGGTTCGCGCGAGAGGAAGTTGAGCAAGGCGCTGCCTCCGGTGATCGTGGGGGGGGGGGGATCGTGGCCCCATGATAGGGTTGCGGCCCTGAACAAAAAAGCAGTTAATTCAGTTCACCATGAACGATAAAACAGATCATCGCCTGCGCCTGACCCTGCGCCAGCTCGAGGTGTTCGCCGCCACCGCGCGCGAAGGCTCCACGCGGGCCGCGGCCGGGCGCATCGCGCGCTCGCAGTCGGCCGCCAGCGCCGCGCTGGCCGATCTGGAGGCGGCGCTGGGCACGCAGCTGTTCGACCGCATCGGCCGCCGCCTCGTGCTCAACGAAAACGGCCGCGCCCTGCTCGCCCGCTCGGTCTCGCTGGTGGACCAGGCGGCCGAGCTGCAGGCCATGTTCTTCGCCGACCAGCAGATGCCACTGCGCATCGCGGCCAGCTTCACGACCGGCGAATACCTGCTGCCGGGCATCGTGCTGGGCTGGAAGCAGCAGAACCCGAAGGCCCGGGCGCGGCTGATCATCGGCAACACCAGCGACGTGATCGCGGCGGTGGTCGGCTTCGACGCCGACGTCGGCTTCATCGAGGGGCGGCAGACCCATCCCGACCTGGCGGTGCGCCGATGGCGCAGCGACGAGATGGTGGTGGTGGCCGCCCCGGGCCACCCGCTGGCCGGGCGCACGGTGGGCACGCGCGAACTGGCCGAGGCCGGCTGGGTGCTGCGCGAAGAGGGCTCGGGCACGCGCGAAGCGACGGAGGACTGGCTGGGCCGGCGCGTCGGCCCGCTGGATGTGGAGCTGGAACTCGGCAGCAGCCACGCCATCAAGCGCGTGCTGGCCTCGGGCGTAGGCATCGGCTGCATGTCGCGCTACGCGGTGGCCGATGCACTGGCCGCCGGCTCGCTGGTGGAGCTGAAGACCACCTTGCCGAAGAACTCGCGCACCCTGTCGATCGTGCTGCACCGGCAGCGCCAGCCGGGGCGGACGCTGGAGGCGTTCATCGATTACTGCATGGCGGAGTGAGCCTTCAGGTTTTTCGGCAGGGGTCGACGGTTCAAAGCTTGACCTTCCCATCATGGTAGGGTTGAGACTGCCTGCATCCGCCACACCGCTGGCGCCGGAAAAAGACATGCCATGAACGACGCCCTGATCCTCCCCCCCGCCGCCCGCCAGGCCGGCAGCGGCAACACGCTGCCCACCCATTTACTGCAGATCGAGGGCATGACCTGCGCCTCCTGCGTGATGCGCGTGGAAAAGGCGCTCGCCAAGGTGCCCGGCGTGGCCTCGGCCACCGTCAACCTCGCCACCGAGACGGCAGAAGTTCAACTGGCCGATCGCGCGCTCGACGCGCAGAGCCTGATCGCCGCCGTGCAGAAGGCCGGCTACGAGGCGCGCCGCATCGTGCAGGAAGCGGCCGCCCCCGCAACGGCCGCGCCCGCCGCACCTGCCTGGCGCGAAGCCTGGCCCGTCATCCTGTCCGCCCTGCTCTCGCTGCCGCTGATCCTGCCCATGCTGGGCCTGCTCGTGGGGCGAGACTGGATGCTCGACGGCTGGGCGCAGCTCGCGCTGGCCACGCCGGTGCAGTTCTGGCTGGGCGCGCGCTTCTACCGTGCGGGCTGGAAGGCCCTCAAGGCCGGCGCCGGCAACATGGACCTGCTCGTTGCGCTTGGCACCTCGGCCGGCTACGGGCTGAGCCTATACCTGCTCGTCGCCCATGCCGGCCACGGCATGCCGCCGCATCTCTACTTCGAGGCCTCGGCCGTGGTCATCACGCTGGTGCTGCTGGGCAAGTGGCTCGAAGGCCGCGCCAAGCGCCAGACCACCGAGGCCATCCGCGCCCTGAATGCGCTGCGGCCCGAACGCGCGCGCGTGCGCCGCGGCGGCATCGACCGCGACCTGCCCCTGGCCGAGGTGCAGCTGGGCGACCTGGTGGTGGTGCGCCCCGGCGAGCGCGTGCCCGTGGACGGCCGCGTGCTCGAAGGCGAGAGCGAGATCGACGAATCGCTGATCACCGGCGAAAGCCTGCCGGTCGCCAAGCAGGTCGACGCCCGCGTGACCGGCGGCTCGGTGAACGGCCAGGGCCTGCTGCTGGTGCAGACCACCGCGGTGGGCGCCGAGACCACGCTCGCGCGCATCGTGCGCCTGGTGGAATCGGCCCAGGCGAAGAAGGCGCCGATCCAGCGCCTGGTCGACCGGGTGAGCAGCGTCTTCGTGCCGGTGGTGATCGTGATCGCGCTGGCGACCCTGCTGGGCTGGGGCCTGGGTGCCGGCGACTGGGAACGCGCCATCCTCAACGCGGTGGCGGTGCTGGTGATCGCCTGCCCCTGCGCGCTCGGCCTGGCGACGCCGACCGCGATCATGGCCGGCACCGGGGTGGCCGCGCGCCACGGCGTGCTGATCAAGGATGCCGAGGCGCTCGAAATCGCGCATGCGGTGCAGGTGGTGGCCTTCGACAAGACCGGCACGCTGACCGAAGGCCGGCCGCAATTGGTCGCGCTGGAAGCGGCCGATGGCGACGGCGCCGCGCTGCTGCGCGCCGCCGCCTCGCTGCAGGCCGGCAGCGAACACCCCCTGGCCCACGCGGTGCTGGCGCGGGCGGCGCAGGACGGCATCGAGGCCCCGCGCGCCACCGCGCTGCGCGCAGTGGCCGGGCGCGGCATCGCCGCCGAGGTCGAGGGCCGCGCGCTGCGCCTGGGCAGCACCCGCTTCATGCGCGAGCTCTCGGTGCCGCTGGAGCGCTTCGAGGCGCTGGCGGCGCGGCTGCAGGACGAGGGCCGCACGCTGTCGTGGCTGGCCGACGTGACGGACCAGGGCAGCCCCGCGCTGCGGGGCCTGATGGCCTTCGGCGATGCCCCCAAGCCGCAGGCGGCCGCCGCCATCGCGCGCCTGCATGCGCAGGGCATCCGCACCGCCATGGTCAGCGGCGACAACCGCGGCAGCGCGCAGGCCGTCGCGAAGCAGCTGCAGATCGACACCGTGCGCGCCGAGGTCCTGCCCGAGGACAAGGCGGCCGTCGTCGCCGCGCTCAAGGCCGAGGGCCGGCGCGTCGCGATGGTCGGCGACGGCATCAACGACGCGCCGGCGCTGGCGGCAGCCGACGTGGGCATCGCGATGTCCACCGGGACCGACGTGGCCATGCATGCCGCCGGCATCACGCTGATGCGCGGCGACCCCTCGCTGGTGGCCGATGCGATCGACATCTCGCGCCGCACCTACGCGAAGATCCGCCAGAACCTGTTCTGGGCCTTCGTCTACAACGTGGTGGGCATCCCGCTGGCCGCCCTCGGCCTGCTGAGCCCGGTGATCGCGGGCGCGGCCATGGCCTTCAGCAGCGTCAGCGTGGTGAGCAATGCGCTCCTGTTGCGGCGCTGGAGGGCCAAGGCATGACCGGCATGGAACCCTTCAACATCGGCGAGGCGGCGGCGCGCTCGGGCGTGTCGGCCAAGATGGTTCGGCACTACGAATCGCTGGGCCTCATGCCCAAGGTGCACCGCACCGAGTCGGGCTACCGGCAGTACACCGCCAACGACGTGCACACGCTGCGCTTCATCCGCCGGGCGCGCGACCTCGGCTTCAGCATGGCCGAGATCGCCGAGCTGCTGAAGCTGTGGCAGAACAAGCGCCGCGCCAGCGCGGACGTCAAGCGCATCGCCCTGGCGCACGCCGCGGACCTCCGGCGGCGCATCGAGGAGATGGAAGCGATGAAGCGCACGCTGGAGCGGCTGGCGGACTGCTGCCATGGCGATCATCGGCCGGACTGCCCGATCCTGGACGAACTGGCGGAGCCCTGAAGACGCTACGGAGACTGGCCGCATTCTTGCGACGGCAGCCCTTCACTTCTTCCACGTCTCAGCCTGTCGGCGTGCGCGTGCATTCGAAGCTTCCTGAGCGGCGCGTCTGTTGAGCGTCGTCCAACCCATCACCACGTCCATCTCCAACTCACCAGTTGCAAGTGCAATCTTCGCTGCGTAGCGGCCCACGTCGAGGGGGGCATTTTGCAGGTCAGGCAGATGATGTACCAAGCCGTTCAAGGCCTGCTGCATGCCGCCGGGACGAGGTCCGCCACTTCGGCCATTTCCGACCGACGCTTGTGGGTCCTCGCACACTCCACGAGGGCCAGGTAGCCCTCGTTGTTCTGGAAAAAGCCTTCACTGCCTCGACTTGCCTCGATCCACGGACAAGACAGAAATTGCAGTGACCGGTTCTGCCTCTCGAGCGTGGTAGCGATGTCGGCGTGCTGTTCAGCGATCAAGCGGAGCTTGGAGCGAAGGCTGAGACTGCCCAGTTGTGAAGCGGCCAGGATTTTCTTCAACAACGAAAACGCACCGCCCGCCATGTCGAGCTCCAGGCTTTCCAGCATCGGCAGGTCAGGGCAATCCGGGAACCCGACGTGGAAGTCGGCAGCCACGGTGCACCTGTCGAGACGAAGAGATCTTGGGCGGACTCGATCCAGAACATTGAACAACACAGCGTGCAATCGCTGCTGCAGCCGAGTACCTGGCCCTACAAAGCGAGCTTTCTCACCGACCAGCCTGGTGGCAGGGCTTCGAGCAAAGTGTTCAATGCGTACGACAACTTGTTGTCGCCGTGCCCCATTGCGCGATCGACGTATTTGCTTCGTGCGCCCGCTTCCATGGTATGGGCGTCGCGTGATGCAACCACCGGGGAACGCGATGGGTCCTGCACACACGGCAACAGGTGCGCAGCGTCCTGCCGCTTCAGTCAATAAAGGATGATGCCAATGGCCGCGTCGCCGACGCGCACGTTGCGCCTGAAGCTGGCTCGTGAGAGAAGCCGGAATGCGACAGTGACTGACGCCGACCCGAGCCGGCCTCGCAAGGAGCGGGCTCGATGTGAGCTCTAACGGCGTGCGCGCCGCTCGCGCGCCCGCCGCACCTGGCGGCTGGCCGCCGCCTCCCGCGCCTGCCGCTCCCGTTCGCGGCGCTTCTCGCGCATGCGCTTCGACAGCCAGCGCGCCAGCAAAAAGCTGCACGCACTGGTCACCACCAGGACGAAGATGCCGACCGGCCCGAAGTCCATCCTGCGACCTCAGAGCACGCGCAGCACGCCCGTGGGCTTGAAGCCCAGGTCCGCCGCCTTGCCCTTGCGCGCGCGGCTGCCGCGGGCGTTGTTGAGGCTGCGGATCTCCAGCGTCTCTTCGCGCTCCTTGCCGCCGCGGCCGATGCCGACGATCTTCACGCTGCGCGTGTAGGCCGCCGCACCCGCCAGGGTGTCCTTGGCCTCCAGGTCGATCAGCGTGAGCCCGCGCCCGCCCTTCGGCAGCGCCTTCATCTCGAGGATCTCGAAGGTCAGGATGCGCCCGTTGGCCGAGGCACAGATCACGTTGGTGGCCGGCGGCATCGGCTCCGCGCCGCTCGCACCGCCCACCAGCGAGGGCCGGCACAGTTGCTCGCCCTCGCCCACGTCGACGAAGGCCTTGCCCCCGCGCTGGCGCGAGACCATGTTCTCGACCGAGGCGATGAAGCCGTAGCCGCCGGTGCTCGACAGCAGCAGCGCCGCGCCGGCAGGGCCCGCGAAGTAGTGCGCGGGATGCGTGCCGCTCTCCAGATCGATCAGCGTCGTGATCGGCTGGCCGTCGCCGCGCCCGCCCGGCAGCGAGGCCACGGCCACGCTGTAGACGCGCACGCTCTTGTCCTTGGCGGTGCCGAAGACCAGCAGCGTGTCCACCGACCGGCACTCGAAGGCGCCGTAGAGCGCGTCGCCGGACTTGAAGCTGTACTCCGGCGCGCCCCCGCCGCTGGCGGCGCGCTCGCTCGCCCAGCCCTTCTGCGTGCGCACCCAGCCCTTCTGCGAGACGATGACCGTGACCGGCTCGTCCACCACGCGCACCTCGGCCACGGCGCGCTTGTCGGCCTGGATCAGCGTGCGGCGCGGGTCCTCGAAGGTCTTGGCATCGGACTCGATCTCCCTGACCAGCAGGCGGCGCAACGCGGCCGGGCTGCCGAGGATGTCTTCGAGCTTCTTCTGCTCCTCGCGCAGGTTCTTCAGCTCCTGCTCGATCTTGATGGCCTCCAGCCGCGCCAGTTGGCGCAGGCGGATTTCCAGGATGTCTTCGGCCTGGCGGTCGGTGAGGCCGAAGCGCGCGATCAGCGCGGCCTTGGGCTCGTCGGAGGCGCGGATGATCGCGATCACCTCGTCGATGTTGAGCAGCACCAGCTGCCGCCCCTCGAGGATGTGGATGCGGTCCTGCACCTTGCCCAGGCGGTGGCGAGAGCGCCGCTCGACGGTGAGTTCGCGGAAGGCGATCCACTCGTTCAGCAGCTGGCGCAGGGACTTCTGCGTCGGCTTGCCGTCGATGCCCACCATCGTGAGGTTGATCGGCGCGGAGCTCTCGAGCGAGGTCTGCGCCAGCAGCGTGGTGATGAACTCCTCCTGGCTGATGCGCGAGGTCTTGGGCTCGAACACCAGGCGCACCGGCGCGTCCTTGCTCGACTCGTCGCGCACGCTGTCGAGCACGGCGAGCACGGCGGCCTTGAGCTGGGTCTGCTCGGCAGTCAGTGCCTTCTTGCCGGCGCGCACCTTGGGGTTGGTGAGTTCCTCGATCTCCTCCAGCACCTTCTGCGTGCTGACGCCCGGCGGCAGCTCGTGCACCACCAGTTGCCACTGGCCGCGCGCGAGGTCCTCGATCTTCCAGCGCGCGCGCACCTTGAGCGAGCCGCGGCCGCCGCGGTAGGCCTCGGCGATCTCGCCGGGGCTGCTGATGATCTGGGCGCCGCCCGGGTAGTCGGGGCCGGGGATGAGCGCAAACAGTTCTTCGTCGGGCAGCTTGCCGTTCGACTTGATCAGCGCCACGCAGGCGTCGGCCACCTCGCGCAGGTTGTGGCTGGGAATCTCGGTGGCCAGCCCGACCGCGATGCCGCTGGCGCCGTTGAGCAGCGTGAAGGGCAGGCGCGCGGGCAGCAGGCGCGGCTCGTCGGTGGAGCCGTCGTAGTTGGGGATGAAGTCGACCGTGCCTTCGTCGATCTCGTCGAGCAGCAGGCTGGTGATGCGCGAGAGCCGCGCCTCGGTGTAGCGCATGGCCGCGGCGCCGTCGCCGTCCCGGCTGCCGAAGTTGCCCTGGCCGTCGACGAGGGGGTAGCGCTGCGAGAAGTCCTGCGCCATGCGCACCAGCGCGTCGTAGGCGGCCTGGTCGCCGTGCGGATGGAAGCGGCCCAGCACGTCCCCGACCACGCGCGCGCTCTTGACGGGCTTGGCGCCGACCGTGCCGTTGGCACCGCCGAAGCCCAGGCCCATGCGCGACATCGAATAGAGGATGCGCCGCTGCACCGGCTTCTGGCCGTCGCAGACGTCGGGCAATGCGCGGCCCTTGACGACAGAAAGCGCGTATTCGAGGTAGGCGGTCTGTGCGTAATCGGCCAGCGTGAGGGCCCCGTCCTCTTCGGGGCTCTGGAAATCGAGGGGAGGTTGGGAATCCATGGCGGGAGAAACTTGAAAGAGGGGGAAGTGTAGTGGGGCGCCTGGTCTTGCTCCCCATGCCTGCGGGAGAGGGTGGCGCAGGCGGCAGCGCTCGCGCGCGCGGCGCCGCCGAAGGCCAGGGCGGCGCCTCCGTTACTGTCGAGAGAGTCGGTTCGAGAGTTTCAGCGATGCCGGGTCGGCATCCGTTTCGGCCGCGGCCTGCGAGGCCTGCGCCAAGTCCGGCAAGGCCGGCATCGGGCCCGGCGACGACGGCAGGTTGCCGCGCCCCAGCGCGCCGCCACGCGGCGCCGCGAGCTCCATGCGAACGCGCCCCGGGGCCTTGCCACCGCCCGCGGCAGCGGACGGCTTGAGATAGGCATAGAGCTGCAGCACGGTCTTCACGTAGTTCTGCGTCTCGCGGTAGTTCGGAATCTTGTTGCCCGCGCGCTGCACCGCACCCTCGCCCGCGTTGTAGGCCGCGAGCGCGAGCGAGATGTCCTCGGGGAACATCGCGATCAGGTCGCGCAGGTAGCGCGTGCCGGCGCCGATGTTGATGGCGGGATCGAAGAGCTTCTTCTCGATCGAGCCCCGTTTGTCGGCGCCCACGCCGTAGCGCTGTGCCGTTGCGGGCATCAGCTGCATCAGGCCGCGCGCGCCCTTGGGGGATACGGCCTGCGCATCGAATCCTGATTCGGTCGCGACCAGGGCCTGCAGCAGCTCATAGTCGATGTCGTGCCGCTGCGCCGCCTCGCGCAAGGCCTTCTGCGCAGGTCGGTAGCTGGGCGAGGCCTCGAACAGGGCCAGCAGCGACTGCGATGCGCGCGGCACCTTGCCGTCGACCGCGCCCGCGCGGCTGCGTGCCAACGGACCGATGCCCTGCGCCGTGTCGAAAGCCTGGCCGCCGCGGAAGAACAGCTGGTAACGCTCGTCGAGCTTCTCCGACGCGAAATGGGCCGTGCCCTTCTCGTCGATGTAACCGAAGATGTCGGAGGCGTGCGCCAGCGGCAGCCACGCACACAGGGCCAGGAAAAGATAAAGCGGGAGCCGCTGCCAGCGGCCGGGAGCGTGTCTGGGGTTCATCGCCGGGGCGGATTGTCGTCGATGCGCACGGACCCGTGCGCGAAGAGGGCGCAAGTCCCCTCGAGCAATGGCAACAAGAGGTCACCGGGCGCAGGGTCGCCCGCGCGGCGGCCGGAGCCCCATCGCGCAGGGCCCCCGGCAGTCGATCTCAGACGTCGACCTCGACGTCGTCCGCGCGCAGCTCCATCAGCTCGCGCCGCGCCGCGGCCTCGCCCTTGCCCATCAGCTTGGTGATCTCGCCCTGCGTGCCCTGCAGGTCGAAGCGGCCCAGGCGCACCTGCAGCAGGCGGCGGGTGTCGGGGTTGAGCGTGGTTTCCCACAGCTGCTCGGCGCTCATTTCGCCCAGGCCCTTGAAGCGGCTGATGGTCCAGGCGCCCTCGCGCACGCCGTCCTTGCGCAGCTTGTCGAGGATGGCGGTGAGCTCGCCCTCGTCGAGCGCGTACATCTTGGAGGCCGGCTTCTTGCCGCGCGCCGGCGCATCGACGCGGAACAGCGGCGGCTTGGCCACGTACACGTGGCCCGCGTCGATCAGCTTCGGAAAGTGCCGGAAGAAGAGCGTGAGCAGCAGCACCTGGATGTGCGAGCCGTCCACGTCGGCGTCCGACAGGATGCAGATCTTGCCGTAGCGCAGGCCGGAGAGATCGAGCGAGTCGTCCGGCCCGTGCGGATCGACGCCGATGGCGACGGAGATGTCGTGGATCTCGGTGTTGGCGAAGAGCCGGTCACGCTCCACCTCCCAGGTGTTGAGCACCTTGCCGCGCAACGGCAGGATGGCCTGGCTTTCCTTGTCCCGGCCCATCTTGGCGCTGCCGCCGGCGGAATCGCCCTCGACCAGGAAGACTTCGTTGTGGGCCACGTCCTTGCTCTCGCAATCGGTGAGCTTGCCGGGCAGCACGGCCACGCCGGAGCCCTTGCGCTTCTCCACCTTCTGGCCGGCGCGCTGGCGCGTCTGCGCGGCCTTGATGGCCAGCTCGGCCAGCTTCCTGCCGTAGTCGACGTGCTGGTTGAGCCACAACTCCAGCGCCGGGCGCACGAAGCTGGAGACCAGGCGCACCGCATCGCGCGAGTTGAGCCGCTCCTTGATCTGGCCCTGGAACTGCGGGTCCAGCACCTTGGCCGAGAGCACGTAGGAGGCGCGCGCGAACACGTCCTCCGGCAGCAGCTTCACGCCCTTGGGCATGAGCGAATGCAGTTCGACGAAGCTCTTGACCGCGTTGAACAGGCCGTCGCGAAGCCCGCTCTCGTGGGTGCCGCCAGCGCTGGTGGGAATCAGGTTGACGTAGCTCTCGCGCACCGGCTGGCCTTCCTCGGTGAAGGCCACGCACCACTCGGCGCCCTCGCCCTCGGCGAAGTTGTCGGCGTTCTTGTCGGCATGGCCCGCGCCCTCGAACAGCGGGATCACCGGGTCGCCGTTGAGCGTCTGCATCAGGTAGTCGCGCAGCCCCCCCTTGTAGAGCCACTGCTGCGTTTCCTTCGTCTTCTCGACCACCAGCGTGACCGCCACGCCCGGCATGAGCACGGCCTTGCTGCGCAGCAGGTGCGTGAGCTCGCCCACCGGCAGCGCGGCCGATTCGAAGTACCTGGCATCGGGCCAGGCGCGCACCGTGGTGCCCTGGCGGCGCTCGCCGCTGTCGATGGGGCGGACCTGCAGCGGCTCGACCACGTCGCCGGCCCCGAAGGCGATGCGCGCGGCGGAGCCCTCGCGGAAGGACTGGACCTCCAGGCGCGTGGACAGCGCGTTGGTCACCGACACGCCCACACCGTGCAGGCCGCCGGAGAAGCTGTAGGCGCCGCCGGCACCCTTGTCGAACTTGCCGCCGGCGTGCAGGCGGGTGAAGACCAACTCGACGACCGGCGCCTTTTCTTCGGGATGCAGGCCGAAGGGGATGCCGCGGCCGTCGTCCTCCACGCTGACCGAGCCATCGGTGTGCAGCGTGACCTTGATCTTCTTGCCGAAGCCGGCGAGCGCTTCGTCCGCGGCGTTGTCCAGGACCTCCTGGATGATGTGCAGCGGGTTGTCGGTGCGGGTGTACATGCCCGGGCGCTGCTTGACGGGCTCGAGGCCCTTGAGCACGCGGATCGAGCCTTCCGAATAGGCCGGGGGAGTCTTGCTGGGAGTCGCCATGGGGGCGGATTGTAGGGTTGGCATTTGATGAAACCCGTCTGGCCATGTCCGCGCCGCGTTGGAACCGGGTGATGCAGTGCGTTACGAAGCTTGGCGGCCGAGGCCCATGAGACCGCTCGGCAAAGCGCCCCATCGCTGCAAGGGCGCGCGGGTTGAACAAAGGACAGGGAAAGACATGCAAACCAGAGAAGCAGCGCATCGGCGCTTTGTCGAATTCACTCGCGCGTTCTACGAGCACTGTGGCTGGGAAGCCCCGATCTACGAGACGAATGCAGACACGCCGGTGGCGTTCAAGGCCCACGTCGACGATGTCGCCTTCAGCATCGGCTACGACCCCTTTGGCGGCGACCACTGCCTGTTCGTGTACTGCGTGTTCGGGGTCGTGCCGCCGAACGCCGAGGCGCAGTCCCTGCGCGAGTTGCTCGAGCGCAATGCCTCGAAGATGCGCGAGCACGCGACGTACTGCATCGATGCGCGCACCCAGGAGCTGGCCTGCTACGCGCGCAAGACTCTGGATGTCGACATCGGCGCGCTCAAGTCGGAAATGGCGGAGGTCGCGAGGCAGGCGCACCAGTGGCGGCGGCACGGCGAACTGATCGGCGACAGTGTGCGGCAGGAAGGCGCTGATGCGGAGGGCCTGTCCGCCTGGACTCGATTCGCGTGAAGCGACTGCGAACGTAGGACACAAGGATGAAAGCCAATTCAAGCAACAGCAGCGGGACTCATGCCGTGCGCGATACGTCAGGCACGGGCAAGCGCAAGCGATGCGGCGGCGTTCCGAGCATGACGCACGTGCCTTCGCATATTCAAACCTCCATGCGCGACAGGTACACCGACAAAGTGCATGTGGAACTCTGCGATCGGCAACCCACGGCAACCTCGGCCCCTTTGAAACCCGAGGCCACGATCAACTGGCGAGCCGCGCCGAACGCCAGAATCTGTGCCGAATACGACGAGGGCAGACTCACCGCGGTCGAAGTGCTGAAGCAGACCACCGTAGCAATGCGCACCTACTCGCTGCGTGATGCTTGGGCATCCCTGGAACGATTGAGGCGATCCGGCATTTCCCCCAACACCGAAGTCCATACGGCCCTGATCTCGCGCTGCGTGGCAATCGACAGGGTCGAAGAAGCGTTGCAGGCACTCGGAGAAATGCGCGACGACGGAGCCTTGCCCGACGCCATTACTTACCACATCCTCGCGCAGGCTTGCAGGAGGCATGCGATGGCTGAGCAACTGGAAAACGTCTACGCACAGATGCACAAGGACGGCTTCGCACGCAATGCGGCAGAGTGCGGCCAATTCAAGAAAGGAAAGCAAAACGAAGACGACCTTCGCAAGTTCACCGCGACGTGTCTTCGAAAGGCGTCATGGGAAGTCACCACGGCATGCCTCGTCCAGATGAGGGAGGTGGGTCTCGCACCCGACTGGCAGGTCCGCACGTCTGCGCTTGACAACTACCCCCATGAGCGTTTGGTCCGCTTGCAACCAGGCGAGATACTTCACGAACTGGCGAGCCTGGGCCTCATGACGGATCTCTCCGACCTGGGCCATCTTCTCAACGATTGCGAAACGCTCGGTCGGCCGGACCTGGCCGATGATTTACTCCGCGAGGCTGCGATGGGTGAGCAGAACATCGTGAAGGCTGGCCATGGCCACGACCGCAACAACGAAACCATCGACTTTCGCCACGAAGCACTGGCGACCGCGTCTGTGGGGCGCTACAGCGGAAGGGGGTACCGAGCCGCCGTCGCCGCCTTGTTCAAGTTTCACCACTCGCGAGGGGCGATCAGACCCAATACCCGGTTCCATGTTTCACTGAGCGACCCTGACGTCAAGATCGTGGTTGCTCGTTGCATGCGAGAAATTGGCTTGGCTCCCGTGGACGGCGTCAGGCTTGACGGGACGCGAAACCTCGGATGGCTGGAGTGCGGCGGCGCGGCCTTTGTCGGATGCCTGCAACGAGGACAGATCGACGTTGCGTTGAGTGTGCTTCACGAGATGGGTGAAGGCGGATCCTTTCCCGACGTTGATGCGTGCAGCGAGTTGATCCGCAGATGCTTCGGCGCTGGGCGGCTCGATGACGCCAGAGCGGCGTTTCAGAAACTCGTCATCTCCGAATTCGAGCCCAAGCTGGCGCTCTGCACAGCCATGATCGAAATCTGCAAGCAATACGGGCACGGCGCTGCGCTACATCGGACCATCGACGCGCTGCTCTGCCCGGACGTGCGCCTGAAGCCTGGCAGCTACTTTGCCCTGATCGCAGCGTGCCAGTGGGACATGAGCACGGGACTGCAGGGCAAGATCGATCCCCTGGTCCGTGCTGCAGTCGCGAACGGCGTCCTCGATCCAGCGCTCGGCTACAGAGAAGCAGAGGATGTCATCGTGATCGAGTTCAGCACGGAGGCCAATGCCGGGAAGCGGGCGGAAGGTGCGCCTCAAACCGCCGTGACACCGTATTTCGAGCAGGCGATGTTCATGTATCACCACTCGCAAGGCTATATCAAGCCTGAGAAGAAGACGACTTATCTCGCCGTGGGTCCCGAAGCAAGGGAAGCGATCAAGCGCGTGATGCGCAGGGTGGGCCTGGAGCCGGAAGGGAAGCACGCGAACATGCTTCTAGAGCCCCCATTGACTTTGCGGCCCCCGAAGGCTTCACTGATGTGAACCGGGCATCAGCGAGCGCGGAAATGTCATCAGTGCATGTCACCACCGCGCCCGGCGCGGCCTTCCGCTTTTGGATACATTCCTTCGGATGCACGCCTCCCACCAGCAGCCGCTCTCCCTCAAGCAGGTCCTCTTCTGCGGCGCCATGATCGTCACCCTCTCGATGGGCATCCGCCACGGCTTCGGGCTCTGGCTGCAGCCGATCACGCAGGAGCATGGCTGGACACGCCAGAGCTTCTCGCTCGCGCTCGCGATCCAGAACCTCGCCTGGGGCGTGATCGGCGTCTTCGCCGGCATGCTGGCCGACAAATGGGGCGCCTTCCGGGTGCTGGTGGCAGGGGCGGTGCTGTATGGGCTGGGCCTGGCCGGCATGGCGCTGTCGCCCACCCCCTTCGTGTTCGCGCTGACGGCCGGCATCCTGGTCGGCGCCGCCCAGGCCGGCACCACCTACGCGGTGATCTACGGCGTGATCGGGCGGCAGATCCCGGTCGCCAGGCGCTCCTGGGCCATGGGCGTGGCCGCCGCAGCGGGCTCCTTCGGACAGTTCCTCATGGTGCCGGTGGAAGGCCGGCTGATCGCCGGGCTCGGCTGGCACAACGCGCTGCTGGTGCTCGCCGCCCTGGTGCTGATGATCGTGCCGCTCGCCTTCGGGCTGCGCGAGCCGCGCCACGGCGCCAGCGCGCTCGCGCACCGCGACCAGACCATCGCACAGGCCCTGCGCGAGGCCTTCCGCTATCCCAGCTTCGTGCTGCTGATGGCCGGTTACTTCGTCTGCGGCTTCCAGGTGGTGTTCATCGGCGTGCACCTGCCCAGCTACCTGCGCGACCGCGGGCTGTCTCCCGAAGTGGCCAGCTATGCGCTGGCGCTGGTAGGCCTGTTCAACGTGTTCGGCACCTACATCGCGGGCGAACTGGGCGCCCGGCTGGCCAAGCGCAAGCTGCTGGCGGCCATCTACCTGGGCCGCGCGGCCGCCATCGCCGTGTTTCTTCTCGCTCCCATCTCGCCGCTGTCGGTGTACCTGTTCGCATCCGTCATGGGCTTCCTGTGGCTGTCCACCGTGCCGCTCACCAGCGGCATCGTGGCCCAGATCTTCGGTGTCGCCCACCTGTCGATGCTGGGCGGCTTCGTGTTCCTGAGCCACCAGGTGGGCTCCTTCCTGGGCGTCTGGCTCGGCGGCTACCTGTACGACACCACGGGCAGCTACGACATCGTCTGGTACATCGCGATCGCGCTGGGCGTGTTCGCGGCGCTGGTCAACCTGCCGGTGCGGGAGGGTGCGATCGCGCGCCCGGCCCCCCAACCGGCCTGAGCACCCTGCCATGCCGCCGCGCATCCGCCCTCACTTCGTCCGTGCCGCCTGCCTGGGCGCGGCGGCGCTGGCACTCCTGGGCGTGTTCGCCCTCTACACCCGGCCGGCGTTCCTGGTGACGCTGGTCGATCAGCTCTGGGCCTGCTTCTGAACCACGACCTTCCCCCTTCTCCCTGGGTCGTCCGCTGGTCCCACCTGGCCGCGCCGGGCGCCAGCGTGCTCGACGTCGCCTGCGGCCCGGGCCGCCACATGCGCTGGTTCGCCGAGCGCGGCCTGGCGGTGACCGGGGTGGACCACGCCCCCGACGCGCTGGCCTCGGCCTCGCGCTTCGGCCGGACCATGCTGGCCGACATCGAGGACGGTCCCTGGCCCCTGGCCGGCCAGTCCTTCGGCGTGGTGGTCGTGACCAACTACCTCTGGCGCGCGCGCCTGCCCGATATCGTGGCGGCCGTCGCGCCTGGCGGCGTTCTGCTATACGAAACCTTCGCGGCGGGCAACGAGAGCGTCGGCAAGCCCTCGCGGCCGGATTTCCTGCTGCGGCCGGGCGAACTGCTGCACGCCTGCGCCGGGCTGCGGGTGGTCGCCTACGAGGACGGCTTCCTGCCGGCGCCCGACCGCTTCGTGCAACGCATCGCCGCCGTCCGGGAGCTGCCGGGGGCCGCCTCCGCCCCCCCGCGTTACCCCCTCTGAGCCCCGGACAGGGCAGTCAGTAGAATGGCTGCTTTTCGGCAACCTACAAAGAGATCCCCTTGGAGCAACTGACTGGCAGCATCGTCGCGCTCGTCACGCCGATGCACGATGACGGCAGCGTCGACTATCCCGCCTTGCGCCGGCTGATCGATTGGCACATCGACGAAGGCACCGACTGCCTCGGCGTGGTCGGCACCACCGGGGAATCCCCGACGGTCAACGTCGAGGAGCATTGCGAGATCATCCGTGTCTCGGTGGAACAGGCCCGCGGCCGCGTGCCCGTGATGGCCGGCTGCGGCGCCAACTCCACCCAGGAAGCGATCGAGCTCGCCAAGTTCGCCAAGGGCGTGGGCGCCGATTCGCAGCTCCAGGTGGTCCCCTACTACAACAAGCCCACCCAGGAAGGCCAGTACCGGCACTTCAAGGCCATCGCCGAGGCGGTGGGCGACCTGCCCATCGTGCTCTACAACGTGCCCGGCCGCACGGTCGCCGATCTGGCGCACGACACGGTGCTGCGCCTGGCGCAGGTGCCCGGCATCGTGGGCATCAAGGAAGCCACCGGCAACATCGAGCGCGCCCAGTGGCTGATCCGCGAGGTGCCGAAGCACTTCGCCGTCTATTCCGGCGACGACCCGACCGCGGTCGCACTCATGCTGTGCGGCGGCCAGGGCAACATCAGCGTCACGGCCAACGTGGCGCCACGCAAGATGCATGAGCTGTGCGTGGCCGCCATCGCTGGCGACGCCAGGCGGGCGATGCAGATCCAGTTCGAGCTGATGCCGCTGCACCGCCACCTGTTCGTCGAGCCCAACCCGATCCCGGTGAAGTGGGCGATGGCGCGCATGGGCCTGTGTGGCGGGGCGCTGCGGCTGCCGCTGACGGAACTCGCCGAGTCCGCCCGCCCCGTGGTCGAATCCGCCCTGCGTGCCAGCGGCCTGCTCAAGGACTGACCTTCTTCATCTTGGCCTGCCGTCCACGAACTCCGGCAACCTTTTGGCATGCCGGCGCTCTCATGAACGGCGCTGCCGCCGCCGATCGCGCCAAACATTCCCAAGGAAGACGACGTTGAACACCATTTCGCGATTCGCATTGCTGGCCCTGGTGGCCAGCCTCGCCGCCTGCTCGGTCCTCGAGAGCGACAAGATCGACTACAAGAGCGCCGGCAAGGCCCCCTCGCTGGAAGTCCCGCCAGATCTCACGCAACTGTCGCGCGAGAACCGCTACGCCATCCCCGGCAACGCCGTCTCGGCCAATGCCTACCAGGCTGGCGCGGCCAACGCCCCGAGCATTCCCACGGCCGTGCTCAACATGGGCGACGTGCGGATGGAGCGCTCGGGCACGCAGCGCTGGATCGTGGTCAACCGCCCGGCCGACCAGCTCTGGGAACCGGTGAAGGATTTCTGGCAGGAAAACGGCTTCCTGCTGACCACCGACCAGCGCAACCTCGGCATCATGGAAACCGACTGGGCCGAGAACCGCGCCAAGCTGCCGCAGGACGTCATCCGCGGCACGCTCGGCAAGCTGGTCGATGCCATTTACTCCACGGGCGAGCTCGACCGCTTCAGAACCCGCATCGAGCGCAGCCCCAGCGGCGGCAGCGAGATCTTCATCAGCCACCGTGGCATGCAGGAGGTCTACAACAACACGCGCCAGGACCAGACCGTCTGGCAGCCGCGGCCCAGCGACCCCGAACTCGAAACCGAGTTCCTGCGCCGCCTGATGGTCAAGCTCGGCGTCTCGCAGGAGCAGTCGAAGCTGATCGCACAGACCAGCGCGCCGGCCCGCACCGCCCGCGTGGCCACGGTCGACGGCCAGCCGGTCGTGCAGATCAACGAGAACTTCGACCGCGCCTGGCGCCGCGTCGGCCTGGCGCTGGACCGCACCGGCTTCACCGTCGAGGACCGCGACCGCGCGGCCGGCGTCTACTTCGTGCGCTACGTGCCGCCGAACCCCGACAAGAAGGAGCCGGGCTTCTTCGCCAAGATGTTCAGCTCGAGCAAGACCGAGGCGCCGCTGAAGTACCGCATCCTGGTCAAGGGCCAGGGCGAAGCGAGCACGGTGTCGGTGCAGAACGACACGGGCGCCGCCGACACCTCGGCCAACGCCCAGCGCATCGTCCAGGTCATCGCCGACGATTTGCGCTGAGCGCATGCTGCGCTTTCGCAGTCTGGGCAGCGGCAGCACCGGGAATGCCACGCTGGTCGAGGCGACCAGCGGCGGCCGCGTCTCGCGCCTGCTGATCGACTGCGGCTTCACGCTCAAGCAGCTGGACGTGCGCCTCGCAGGCGCCGGCCTCTCGGCCTGCGACATCGATGCGGTCTTCATCACGCACGAGCATGGCGACCACATCGGCTGCGCGCGGGCGCTGTCGCGGCGCGAAGGCATCCCGGTGTGGATGAGCGAGGGCACCTGGCGTGCCAACGGCGAGCGCGACTACGAAGGGCGCATGCACTTCGCGCGCGACGGCATGGACATCGTGGTCGGCGACCTGCTGGTGCAGCCCTTCACCGTGCCGCACGATGCGCGCGAGCCGCTGCAGCTGCGCATCGGCGACGGCGCGCGCAGCCTGGGCGTGCTGACCGACCTCGGTCATGCGACGCCCTACGTGCTGTCCCGCCTGGCCGCGCTCGATGCGCTCCTGCTCGAGTTCAATCACGACAGCGAGATGCTGTCGAGTTCGGCCTACCCTTACGTGCTGAAGCGCCGCGTCGGCGGCGACTACGGCCACCTGTCGAACGACGCAGCTGCAGCCATCGCACGCGCATTGCACCACGCGGGACTGCGGCATCTGCTGGCCGCGCACCTGAGCCTGCAGAACAACCGGCCCGAGATCGTCCGCCGCGCCATGGCCCTGGCGCTCGGCGCGCGTGAGGACGAGATGCTGACCGCGACCGCGGCCGAAGGCTCGCCGTGGCTGGCATTGCAATGAACCCGCCATAAAAAGAGCCGCCCTCGCCAGGCGGCTCTTTTCTTGGGCTTCGCAGCCGAGCGCTCGGTCGATACGGCCTGGCCACTACTGCTTGGTCTCTTCCTTTTTCTTGGCCGCATCGGTCGCGGCGTTCGCTGCGTCCAGTGCCGACTGCGAGCTGGGTGAAGGCGCAGGCGCCGCGGACGACGTATCGGGCGCCGAGGCGGCCGGTGCCGGTGCCGGCGCGGGTGCCGGTGCGGGCGCAGGTGCGGGCGTCACTGCAGCGGGCGGCGGCGTCACGACGGCCGGGGCCGGCTCTTCCTTCTTGCCGCAGGCCGCAAGTGCCACGGCGGCAGTCATCGAGGCGAGCAGGATTGACTTTTTCATTACAAGGCTCCTTTGGTGGGTCTCAAAGAAAAAATTCTAGACCGCACCCCTGCGCGCGCAGCTTCTTGTGCCGCGATTCGCGGCATTGGCTTACAAGCCCAATGTCGTTGCAGGAAAAGCCGGCCTCGCATGGCGCAGGCACTCTTCGATGCGTTCGCGCAATGCACGGCGACCCTCGGGCTCACGGCTGCAGACACCACGCACGCGCTGCATGTCGATGCGCGAGAGGAACCAGTTCGGCGTCCAGATGCCGCTGGGCACCTGCGGCAGGCCCGACCCATCGCAGGCGCGGCAATCGACGATGTGGCTCCACATGCGGCGCCAGTGGACGAAGCGAGCATGCGTGCGCTCGAACACGCCAAAGTTGTGCGCGAGCATGGTGAAGCTGCGGCCTGCGCCCGACCAGGCCTGCAAGGCTTCGGCCATGGCGCGCTCGCCCAGGGGCCAATCGGCGAAGTCCGCGTCCGAGAGCACGATCTCGCGCCAGTTCTCGCGTGCGGCGGCGGCCAGCACGTCGCGCACGTGCGCCTCGAAGGCACGGGGGCCGTCGAAGGCGCCCTCGGGCAGTGCGGCGTGCAAGGGCTCTTCACTGCGCATGCAGCCACCCCGCTTCGCACCAGTCCTCCAGCAGCGCACGCGCATCTTCGCTGGCCGTGGCGAGGTCGCGCGGCCCCAGCGCACGCTGGTCGGCCAGGCGCCGCATGAGCCGTGCATCGCGACCCGAGGCGCGGAAGCTCTCGCCGTTGATGTAGAGATGGCGTGCGTCGTACAGCATGCGCGTGCGGCGGTCCAAGGCCACGCCCCGCAGTTCCCCCGGCACTTCACCTCCCTCGAACCAGACAGTGGGCTTGGGCTCGGTCATCGACTCGCCGAGCGCGCGGGGGATGGCATCGGGGTCACGCAGCGCGGCCAGCACGGCCTTGCGCGCGAAGTGCTGCAGTGCGGCCGGCATCTCGGCCGGGCCGTCGACCGCCGGTTGCGTCGGATCGCGATAGTGCACGGCCGCAACCGCCGGCGCGTCCTGCAGCAACTCGGCCCGTGCCTCCGCGATGCGGGCCAGCAGGTCCGCGCCCAGGGGTGCGGCGGCCGGCGCGCGCAGACCGATGGAGTAGG
Source organism: Variovorax defluvii (assembly GCF_039541515.1). Taxonomy (NCBI): domain Bacteria; kingdom Pseudomonadati; phylum Pseudomonadota; class Betaproteobacteria; order Burkholderiales; family Comamonadaceae; genus Variovorax; species Variovorax defluvii. Next base: position 245,568 of record NZ_BAABGJ010000002.1, on the reverse strand, counting down.
TCATGCAGTCGTTGCCCTCGGCCACGCCGTCGTGCGCATAACGCGGCGGCAGGTAGAGCATGTCGCCGGGTTCGAGCACGAAGCTCTGCTCGGGCTCGAAGTGCGAGAGGATCTTGAGCGGCACGCCGGGCTCGAGGCGCAGGTCGCGCTGCCGGCCGATCGACCAGCGCCGCCGCCCGTGCGCCTGCAGCAGGAACACGTCGTAACTGTCGAAGTGCGGGCCCACGCCGCCGCCGTCGCTGGCGTAACTGATCATCAGGTCGTCCAGGCGCGCATCCGGCACGAAACGAAACTGCTGCAACAGTTCATGCACGCCCTGGTGATGCAAGTCGACGCCCTGCACCAGCAAGGTCCACGCCGGCTGCTTCGGCGAGGGCATGGCCCGTCGCGCCAGCGGCCCGTGCCTGAGCGTCCAGCCGGTCTTGCCGTGCCGGATCAGCCGCGACTCCACGTCCTCCCGCGCGGCCAGCGAGAACAACTCCTCGCGCGCGATCAGTGGCACCATGCCGGGAATGGCCTGCCGTACGAGCAGGGGCTTCTTCTGCCAGTGCCGCCGCATGAATCGCGAGGCACTGAGGCCGCCCAGCAAGGCCATCGGTCTGTCGATCTCCATGGGAGAATTCTCGTATGGAAATCTCTGAACAATGCGTGGTGGCCCTCACCTGGACGCTCAAGGACACCCTCGGCGACGTGCTGGACGTGCTGGAGGACCCGGTCGAGTTCCTGATCGGCGGCGATGACCTCTTCGCAGCGATCGAAGCCGCCCTGATGGGCCACGGGCCCGGCGCGCGCGTGCAGCTCCAGCTGGAGCCGGAGCAGGCCTTCGGCGACTTCAACGACCAGTTGCTCTTCCTCGAGCCGCGGGCGCTTTTCCCGCAGGGCATCGAGGAAGGCATGACCTTCGACGGCGCCGCGCTGCCGGCGGGCGTGAACCCCGACATGCCCAAGGACACGATTTACACCGTGAGCGAGATCTATCCCGAGCACCTGGTGCTCGACGGCAACCATCCGCTGGCCGGCATCGCCCTGCGGCTGGACCTGACCGTGCGGTCCGTGCGCGAAGCCACCGAGGAAGAGATCGGACGTGGGACGGCCGGCACCGGATTCTTCAAGGTGTCAAACATGGCGCCGGGCAGCGACACGCTGCACTGAGCCGCGGTGACGGCCCCTCTTTCATCGCCCTAGTCCACTGAAACATTGAAATGAATGGTGAGGGCCGCCCGAGACGGGATGCGATGCAAGGCGCAAAGCGCAGCGATACCGGTCGGTATCGCGAGCATTTGCAACGCCGCAGCGCGCCCGTATCGGGTGGACTGCACCAGTCGATTTCAGTGTTTCAGTGGACTAGCCCACCGCGCCCGAGATGCGCGTCTGCGCCTGCGATTCGTCCGCATCGTGCAGCGCCACCCGGAAGACGCTGCCCCGGCCCAGCCTGGAGCGCACGCTGACCGGGTGGCCCAGCGCATGCGACAGGCGCGCCACGATCGCCAGGCCGAGGCCGAAGCCGTCCGAGGTGCCGGCATGGTCGGCCACCTTGTAGAACTCCAGGAACACGTCGCGCAGGTGCTCGCGCGCGATGCCGATGCCCGTGTCCCACACCTCCACCCGCAGCCCGTCGCGCGTCTGGCGTGAGGCCAGCAGCACGCCGCCCTCGGCCGTGTACTTGATCGCGTTGGCCAGCAGGTTGCCGATCATGCGGCGCACGCGGATCGGATCGGTCAGCACCGTCCCCGAACTCACGTGCATGCGGAAGCTCAGGCCCTTGGCCTCGGCCACCGGCCGGTACTGCAGTTCGAGGTCGTGCAGCAGCTGTGCCACGTCCACCCGCTCGATGTGCAGGCGCACCTGGCCCGAGTCGATGCGCGCCAGGTCGAACAGCGAGTCGAACAGCGCATTGACCGCATGCGTGGCGCGCACGATCTTGGGCGCGATGTCGGCCACCAGCTCCGGCTCGTTGCGCAGCCAGTCGGCGTAGAGCGACAGCGCCAGCACCGGCTGGCGCATGTCGTGGGCCGCGCTGGCCAGGAAGCGGTTTTTCATCGCCACCGCCGACACCGCCGCCTGGCGCTGCTGGGTCAGCGAGTTGATGAGGATGTGGTTGTGGAAAAGCAGCTCGAAGCTGTTGCGCGCCGTCTCGTGGATGCGCCGCCCCGCACGCAGCAGCAGCCACCAGTGCAGGCCGGGCAGCAGCAGAAAGCCGTAATGGAAATGCGGGCGCTCGAAATTGAGCTCGATCACGCGGAACGCGATCGCCACCAGCATGGTGACGAAGAGCGTGTTGACGTAGCGCTTGAGCAGCGGCGGATGCAGCGCCAGGCCGTTGAGCGGAAAGGTGGCGACGCCCGCGACGATCAGCCAGCTCATGAACTGGTTCACCAGCGGCGTGCGCTCGAAGAAGATCAGGATCGACAGGCCCCATGCGAAGGCGCTGGCGCTCCAGAGGTAGCGGTAGCGCTCCACGAAGTACTGCTGCGCGGCCGAGTCGCGGTCGGCATAGTGCCGGCCATAGACCTGCTCGCCCCAGATGCGGCAGCCCGTGGCGACGATGCCGATGGCCAGCCAGGTGAAGAGCTGCCACGGCGGCACATGGCCCCAGCTCAACCCGACCATGGCGGGCATCAGCGCCGCTGCCAGCAGGTAGGAGCCGCGCGAGGCGCGCATCAGGCTGCGGATCAGCTCGCCGCGGACCCACGGCTCCGCCTCGTCGGCCGAGGCCGGTGCAGGCGTCAGGCTGGCGAAGGACGAATTGCCCAGCCCGGCAAAGGACGAATTACCCACCATGCGCGCGGTTCCTCTCTCCCCGTGTCATTTCGGCCATAAAAAAAGCCCCTTGTTCGAGGGGCCCCTGCTTGCGGCTCTCAGGCACGCCGCCAAAGAAATCCGGATCGACCCGCTGCCCGAAGCGGGGCCAGGCCCCGCCCGCGATCGCGGTCTGGCTGCGATCTTAACCGCCTCCATGGCCCGCACCATCCTGCCCTGCCTTTGAAGGACGCCCTCTGCGCTAAGCCAGCGCCCGCAGCTCGCGCAGCGCCACCGCGAGCATCGCGGCATCCGGCGCAGCCACGGCGCGCAGCTCGCCCATCAATTGCGCCGCGCGCTCCAGCGTGCGGCCGTTGCCGGACTGCCATGCCTCGACCCGGGCCTGCGGCGACTCGCCCTCGCCGCCGCCCGCCAGCACCGCGCCGGTGATGGCGCGCTGCAGCCCCGAGAGGTCGTCCTGCATCGCCGCCTTGGCCAGCGCCTGCCAGTGCTGGTCGCCTGGCAGCGCCGAGATGCGGTCGCGCAGCCAGGGCATGCCCAGGCGGTTGGCCAGGTCGAAGTAGATCGCCGCCACCCGTTCCGCCGGCCAGCGCGCGCTGCCGGCGATCTCGGCGATGTCGAGCGTGGCATAGAGCGAGCCGAAGTTCAGCACCCGGTCGGCGAGTTCGCGCGGCACGCCCTTGGCCGTGTACTGGGCCGCGGCCGCCTCGACGCGCGCGCGCTCGTCGGCATCGAGCAGCTGCGGCAGCCGCGCCGACAGCGTCGTCACGTTCGACTGGAAGTACTCGATGGTCGACGCCATGTCCTCCGCCAGCCGCCTGGAGCGCAGGAACCACATGGTGCCGCGCTCCAGCTGGCGGCTGGTGTCGATCAGCATGCGCGACTGCACTTCGTCGTCGACCCGGTTGTCCAGCGCCTCGATCGACTGCCACAGCGAGACCATGCCGAAGATCTCGCGCGACAGCAGGTAGGCGCGCACCACCTCGAAGGCGCGAGCGCCGGTGGTTTCGACCAGCCGGTGCACGAAGGTGCTGCCCACGCGGTTGAGGGTGCTGTTGGTCACGTGGGTCGCGATGATCTCGCGCTTGAGCGGATGCCGCGGCATCCAGGCCGCGAACTTCTCGCGCATGAGGGCGGGAAAGTAGCGCTCCAGCGCGGTCGCGACCCAGGGATCGTCCGGCAGCGGCGATTCCAGAAGCTCGTCGTAGAGCCAGATCTTGCTGTAGGCCAGCAGCACCGCGCACTCGGGGCTCGCGAGGCCCTGCCCCTGGGCCCGGCGCTCGGCCAGCTCCTCGTCGGAGGGCAGGTACTCGATCGCCCGGTTGAGGCGCCCGGCCTTCTCCAGGTACTGCATGAAGCGGGTCTGCGCGTCCAGCAGCTGCGGCGCGATGCGGCCGGTGACCGACAGCACCTGCGTCTGGAAGATGTTGTCGCGCAGCACCAGGGCCGCCACGTCGTCCGTCATCTCGGGCAGGATGGCGTTGCGCTGCTTCTCGGTCAGCTCGCCCTCGGTGACCGGCAGCCCCAGCAGGATCTTGATGTTGACCTCGTGGTCGGAGGTGTCGACCCCGGCCGAGTTGTCGATGGCGTCGGTGTAGATGCGACCGCCGGCACGTGCGAACTCGATGCGGCCCAGCTGCGTGCAGCCCAGATTGCCGCCTTCGGCGAAGACCTTGCAGCGCAATTCGCGGCCGTTGACGCGCAGCGCATCGTTGGCACGGTCGCCGACCTGCGCGTGGGTTTCGCCGCTGGCCTTGACGTAGGTGCCGATACCGCCGTTGTAGATCAGGTCCACCGGCGCCTTGAGGATGGCATGGACCAGCTCGGTGGGCGTCAGCGCATCGGCCTGGATGTCCAGCACCTGCTTGACCTGCGGCGTGAGCGCGATCGACTTGGCACTGCGCGGATGCACGCCGCCGCCCTCGGAGATCATCGAGGCGTCGTAGTCGGCCCAGGACGAGCGCGGCAGCTTGAACAGGCGCTCGCGCTCGGCAAAGCTCTTCGCGGCATCCGGCGTGGGGTCGAGGAAGATGTGCCGGTGGTCGAAGGCCGCCACCAGCAGGATGTGCCGCGACAGCAGCATGCCGTTGCCGAACACGTCGCCCGACATGTCGCCGATGCCCGCGACCGTGAACTCGGTGGTCTGGGTGTCGATGCCCATCTCGCGGAAGTGGCGCTTGACCGACTCCCAGGCCCCGCGCGCCGTGATGCCCATGGCCTTGTGGTCGTAGCCGATGGAGCCACCCGATGCGAAGGCGTCCCCGAGCCAGAAGCCGTACTCCTTGCTGATGCCGTTGGCATGGTCGCTGAAGGTGGCCGTGCCCTTGTCGGCCGCCACCACCAGGTACGGGTCGTCCGGGTCGTGGCGCCGTACCTGCGGCGGGGGCACGACCGCCGTGCCCGCGAGGTTGTCGGTGATGTCGAGCAGGCCGCGCAGGTAGTCCTGGTAACAGGCCACGCCCTCGCGCATGTACGCGTCGCGGTCGGCGGGCGACGGGGCCCGCTTGAGCACGAAGCCGCCCTTGGAGCCGACCGGAACGATCACCGTGTTCTTCACCATCTGCGCCTTCACCAGGCCCAGCACCTCGGTGCGGAAGTCCTCCGGCCGGTCCGACCAGCGCAGGCCGCCGCGCGCCACCCGGCCGCCGCGCAGGTGCACGCCCTCGAAGCGGGTGGAGTAGACGAAGATCTCGAACAGCGGCTTGGGCGCCGGCAGGTCCGGCACCTTGGCCGCGTCGAACTTGAAGGACAGGAAGCCGCGCCGCCGTCCGGCCGCATCGCGGCGCCAGTAGTTGGTGCGCAGCGTCGCCTGGATCAGCGCCAGGTACTGGCGCAGCACGCGGTCTTCCGACAGGTTGGACACCGCATCCAGCGCGGACTCGATCTCGCCCACCTTCTGCGCTTCGCGCGCCGCGGCATCGGGGCCGGCCTCCGGATCGAAACGCAGCTTGAACAGTTCCACCAGTGCACGTGCGATGCCGGGATGCGCGGCCAGCGTGGCTTCGATGAAGCTCTGCGACAGCGAGAAGCCGGCCTGCCGCATGTACTTGGCGTACGCCCGCAGCACCACGATCTCGTGCGCCGGCAGGCGGGCCGCGAGCACCAGGCGGTTGAAATCGTCGTTCTCGATCTCTCCCGCGAACACGGCGGCGAAGGCCTCCTCGAAGACCGGCCGCAGCGAGTCGACCTCGACCTCGGCGTCGCCCGTGGCGCTCTTGAGGCCGAAGTCGTGGACCCAGATCGGCGCCTCGCCCTGCGGCGCCACGCGGTGGGGGTGCTCGTCCAGCACCTTCATGCCCAGCCGTTCCAGCATCGGCAGGCTGGCCGAGAGCGTGAGCGGCTCTCCCCGCCGCAGCACCTTGAAGCGCAGCGTGTCCGGCGGCGCCTCCAGGGGGCGATAGAGGTTCATGCCCAGGGGCTGGTCGTCGCCCAGCTTGGCCATCAGCTCGATGTCGTGCACGGCGACGCGCGCGGCGAATTCTTCGCGGTAACCGGCCGGGAAGGCGGCGCCGAAGCGGCGCAACAGCGCGTTGCCGCGGGCCTCGCCGTTGGCCTCGATCAGCGCGGCCTTGAGGTCGTCGTCCCAGCGCCGGGCCGCGGCGACCAGGCGCTCCTCCAGTTCGCGCACGTCGAAGAAGGGGATGTGGCCCGGCTTGGTGCGCACCGTGATCTGGATGCGCGCGAGCACCGATTCCGACAGGTGCACGTTGAACTCGGAGCCGGTGCCGTTGAACTCGCGCACCAGGATCTCCTGCCACTTCTGGCGCAGCTCGGTGGTGTAGTTCTCGCGCGGCGCATAGATCAGGCAGGCGAGAAAGCGCTCGAAGGGATCGCGCCGCACGAACAGGCGAAAGCGCTGCCGCTCGCCCAGGTGCAGGATGCCCATCGCGGTCTGCAGCAGGTCGTCGTCGCCGGTCTGGAACAGCTCGTCGCGCGGGTAGGTTTCGAGAATGTTGAGCAGGGCCTTGCCCGAATGGCTGCCCGCCGCCAGGCCGGCGCGCTCGACCACGCTGGCGATCTTGCGGCGCAGCAAGGGAATGTCGGCCGGGTTGGCGCTGTAGGCGGTGGAGGTGAAGAGGCCGAGAAAGCGGTCCTCGCCGCACACCTCGCCCTTGTCATCGAAGCGCTTGACGGCCACGTAGTCCAGGTGTCCAGGCCGGTGCACGGTCGAACGCGAGGTGGACTTGGTCACCACCAGCAGCTCGGGCCGGCGCGCATAGGCACGCACCTCCGGCGGCAGCGCGGCGAAGGCGGAAGCCCCGCCGGGCTGCGAGGGCGCCTCGCGCAGGATGCCGAGGCCGGAGCCGGGCACGACCTTCAACACGTCCTCGCCGTCCACCCGCGCCAGCTCGTGGCTGCGGCAGCCGAGGAAGGTGAAGTGCTCGTCCGCCAGCCAGCGCAGGAAGGCCTGGCCCTCGGCCAGCTCCTGCGGGGGAAGGGGCGGTGCGCGCTCATCCAGGCCCTGCACGATGGCCAGCACGCGCTCCTGCATCGGACGCCAGTCGGCCACGGCCAGGCGCACGTCGTCGAGCACGCGCTCCAGGTCGGCCGCCAGCGCCTCCATGCGCGCGGGCTCCGGCACGCGGTCGACCTCGACGTGGATGAAGGACTCGCGGCGGGCCGACGGCGATGCGCCCGCCTCGGCCGCCAGTCCCTTGAGCGCGCCGTCCTCGTGCCGCTCCACCGCGACCAGCGGATGGATGATGAGATGCAGCGTGAGGCCGTGCCGGTTGACCTCCATGGTCACGGAATCGACCAGGAAGGGCATGTCGTCGTTGACCATCTCGATGATGGTGTGGGTCGACTGCCAGCCATGCTCGGCGATGGTGGGATTGAAGACCCGCAGCCTGGGCCGGCCCGGTTCGCGCTTGCGGGCGAAGTGCCAGTGCGACAGCGCCGCCCCGTACAGGTCCGCCACCGCACGCTCGCCCAGGTCCTCCGGGGCGACCTGGCCGAAGTAGCGCTGGACGAAGTCGGAAAGCGCCTCCACCGATTCGGCCGGCAGCCGGGTGCGCACCAGCTGCTGCACTTCGTCCAGGCGCTCTGCCCTGCGCGCCGCTTCCGTCGTCTGCGTGGTCATCAGCATGCTTGTCTCCGGTTGGCCGCCGTAATCTACATCGCAATGCGGTCCGAAACATGACTTGCGCCGGGGCGCGCCCGGACGGAGACTGCGCGATCGGGCCGCGCGCGAACGCGGCCCCCCCCGGCGCCTCAGCCGGCGATGTAGTTGTGCAACTGCTCGATGATGAACTTCTGCTCCGAGATGATGCCCTTGACCAGGTCACCGATCGAGACCAGGCCGACCAGCTTGCCGTCGTCGTCCAGCACGGGAAGGTGCCGCACGCGGTTCTCGGTCATCACGGCCATGCATTCCTCCGTGCTCTGGGAGGGATGGACGTAGATAACCGAGCTGGTCATGATCTCGCGCAGCTTCGTGTCCTTGGACGAACGCGCCATCAGCACGACCTTGCGCGCATAGTCGCGCTCGCTGAGCATGCCCACGATGCGATCGCCCTCCATCACCAGCAGGGCGCCGATGTTCTTCTGCGCCATCAGCGCGACCGCTTCGAACACCGAGGCGTCGGGCCCGATGCTGTGGACGGCCTGGCTGCCTTTTTCCTTGAGGATCTCTGCCACTGTCTTCATCGCTTGTCTCTCCGGATAGGTCTTGCGTCATGCATGAGAGCACAAGCGCGGCGGGCTCGGCAAGCCTCCTTCTGATCTTTTCGGCGGCTCAATCTGGGGCGATGCTCTTGCTGATGGCCTCCAGGACGTGGCTGAGCCTCAATTCCTTCAATCGCGATCTGAGAGATGAATTCGCCACGCGTCTAGTCTATCAATCTACTTGCGACGATATGTTATGCCTGGCGGAAGTTCCAGCGCGAGAACACCTCTGTGCGCCACGTCAGAGATTTGATTGTCGTTCATCGACATCCGGAGCGGCATGCGTGCGCCGACGTATAAATCGGCCATCAGGTGGGAGACCAGAGGCAAGTCGCCAACTCCCATATTCTGCTTCTGATCGTGAGACACGACAAGAAATGTCTCCCCTGGCTCCGCCTGCGAACCGGTCGGATGAATATCAAACAAATAAACTGATTTGCAATTAGGCAGCGCACATTGAATTCCAGGAACACTCCAGGTCGCCGACGAACTTCTGTACAAGTGATGGATGCCAAACAGCGCGACGAATTTTCCGCTTGCACGCCACTTCGAATCGTCATTGATAATGTCAACCGCAAACGCATTCAGTGCCGCGGCGCGGGTGGGAATACTCAGAGCCAACGGCCCCACCCCATATGCCTTGACCGCATCGCTGCCCACGAATATGACACGCATTCCTGTCTTCTTTGCGTTCTTCAATATAGCCATGTACTCGCATGCCATCATCTCGAGTTCTGGCGGGATGATTGCATCTGAACGCCCCGAGAGGTAGGCGTTTGCCAGGCGCTGCGCTTCCGCGGGCATATCCTCCAAATAGGTGAATAGACGTCTCTTCCGAACGTGCCATGTGCCCGGCCAGGGAGCTGAAGGCAAAGGCCGCATCCGACCCATTTCCCAGCAGTGCACAATACCGACCAAGCAGGTCGGGTTTCGTCAGAAGTATGTGGACCCAGCGCGCGTGTGTGGAAGCGTGCAGCATATATTCGAGCGCCGGAGCCACGTGCTCGTGGTCTGCACGATTTTCTGACAGTTCCTCCCATATCCTCAACAAGCCCTCGGCTGCCGTTTCCTGCCCGTGCGACATGATTTTGATCGCTTCATGGACAAACTGGACTTTCCGCGCCACTGGCGGGGTGCTCACCCAAGCGCCGAGATCGACCCACTGGGCAGCATCCGTCTGCGTCAGCATGACGGCAGCTTTCTCCACGTTGGAGTTCTCGAAGGTTTCCGCAAAAGCCGTATTGAACGGGGTTTGGCTTTCGCCGCTGGAAAATGATGAAAGGCGAAGCACAAGTGGAATAGGGTTCATAAATGCTGGCTCTCCTAACCTGACCTATTGTTTGGGCAATTCTTCGTTTGCCTTTGAAGCGCGTGGCGCACCATTCGTCTCCAAAAGGCCTTGGACTATAGCGGGCGCGCAGGGGGAGGAAAACTCGCAAATTCTGACCGGCGTCGTAAGATCCTCGGTTTATTGACGACCCCGGAGCCGCCATGGATCTTCAATTGGCTGGAAAACATGTACTGATAACCGGCGGCAGCCGCGGCATCGGCCTGGCCTGCGCGCGCGGCTTCCTGCGCGAGGGCGCGCGGGTCAGCCTGGCGGGGCGCCGCCAGGACCACCTGGACGCCGCACTCGCGCAACTGCGCGCCGAGGGTCACGGCGCGGTGGGCGGCCACGCCGCCGACCTGGGCGACGCGCGGGCGGCGCTCGGCATGCTGGATGCGGCCGAGGCCGCCTTCGGCCCGGTCGATGTGCTGGTCAACTCCGCAGGCGCAGCCCGCCGCACGCCCTTCGACGAACTGCGGCCGCAGGCCTGGCAGGACGCGATGCAGGCCAAGTTCTTCACTTACATCCACGTGATGGACCCGGCCATCAAGCGCATGGGCGCACGGGGTGCCGGCGTCATCGTCAACATCATCGGCATGGGCGGCAAGGTCGCCTCGCCCACCCACCTGGCCGGCGGCGCCGCCAACGCCGCGCTGATGCTGGCCACCGCGGGACTGGCCACGGCCTACGGACCGCGCGGCGTACGCGTGAACGCGGTGAATCCGGCGATGACCTTGACCGACCGCATGGCCGAGGGCCTGGCGGCCGAGGCGCGGCTGCAGCAGCGCAGCGAAGAAGAAGTGCGGCGCCACGCCGAGGCCCGCATGCCCCTGGGGCGGATCGCGACGCCGGAGGACATCGCCAACGCAGTGCTGTTCCTGAGCTCGCCGCGGGCGGGCTACATCTCGGGCGCGATCGTGTCGATGGACGGAGCGGCGACGCCCATGGTGGTCTGATGTCCCCGGCGCGGCACTCAGCCCGCCCCCATCGTCCGCGCCACCACCTCGAACTGCTGCCGCAGCCACCGGTGCGCCGGCTTGTGGTGCATGCGCTCGTGCCAGAACATCGAGGTGCTCACGTCCTCCAGTGCCAGCGGCGGCTCGAGCACCTGGAGCTGCCATACCGCCGCGAAGTGCCCGGCAATGCGCCCGGGCAGCGTGGCGAGCATGTCGGACTGCGCGACCAGGCCCGGCGAGACCAGCGTCGACGACACGCGGGCGCCGATGGTGCGCACCCTGCCCGCACGTTCGAGCGCTTCGTCCACCACGGCCTCGAGCGTCGACACCGAGGTCCGGCCCAGCGCATAGTAGACGTGCGGATACTGCACGTACTGCGCCAGGCTCAGCCGGCCCCGCACCTCGGGGTGCCCGGCCGCGGCGATGACCCGCATCGGCTGGCGCAGCAGCGGCGTGTAGCGCAGACCCGGCGGCGCATTGCGGATGAAGGCGACCACGAGGTCGAGGTCGCCCTCCTCCAGGTCGTGGCGCACGCGCGCCAGGTCGGGCGGCTGCAGCGTGAGCTGCACGGCGGGCGCGAGCCGCCGCACGTGCGCGATCAGTGAGGGCATCAGGAGGTAGCCGAGGGTCTCGCTGGCGGCGATGCGGAAGCGTTCGGTCGCGGTCGCGGGGTCGAAATCGGCACCCTCGGCCACGGCGTCGTCCACGAGGTCGAGCGCCTGCTGGAAGCGGTCGGCCAACTGCCGTGCGCGCGGCGTCGCGACCATGCCTTTTTCGGTGCGCACCAGCAGCGGGTCGGCAAACAGCGTGCGCAGCCGCGCGAGGGTCGCGCTCATCGCCGGCTGCGTGATGGCCATGCGCTCGGCCGCGCGCGTCACGTGGCCCTCCGTCACCAGGGCAACCAGGCAACGCAGCAGGTAGACGTCGAGGTGGCGGGCATGCATCGCCCGCAGATTATCTGCGGCGCGCATGTCCAAGCACGCGCTCATACGGGCCATGGCATGTCCGCATGCCGTGCCGGCCATGGCGGGCGCGCGTGCCGCTCACCACAATGGCCGCAAGACCAAGGAGACACCCACCATGAAGACCATCGCCATGCAAGTCCTGCTCGCGGGCAGCCTGCTGACCACCGGCCAGGCGGCGCCCGCGCAGCAGGCCGACAGCTATCCCTCCAGGCCCGTGCGCATCGTGTTCGGCTTCCCGGCCGGCAGCGCGACCGACGTGGCGGCGCGGCGCGTCGCCGCCAAGCTCAGCGCCGAACTGGGCCAGTCCTTCTACGTCGACAACCGGCCCGGCGCCAACGGGAACATCGGCGGCGAGGCGGCGGCCAAGGCGAAGCCCGACGGCTACACGCTGCTGGCTGCGACGGTCAGCGAGATGGCCATCAACAAACCGGCCGGGGTGCGCATGACCTACGACCCGGCCGGTGACTTCCTCCCGGTCGGCCTGCTGTTCACGAGCAACCCGGTGCTGGTGGCCAGCAACGCGTCGAAGCTCGGCACGGTGCCCGAGCTGGTCGCGCGCGCCAAGGCGCGGCCGGGCGAGATGAACTGGGCCGCGGTCAACGCGTTTCAGCAGGTGTTCATCGAGTCGTTCCAGAAGGCCGCGGGCGTGAAGCTGAACGTGGTGCCGTACAAGGGCACGGCCTTCGCGATGACCGACGTGGTCGGCGGCCAGCTCGACGGCATGGTGGGCTACCCGGCCGAGGCCATGAGCCAGACCACGGCCGGCCGCGCGAAAGCGCTGGCGCTGAGCGGCGCGCAGCGCAACGCGTTCATGCCCGATACGCCCACGCTGGCCGAGCTGGGCTACGCCGGCATGGACCTGATCGCGTGGGGCGGCATCTTCGCGCCCGCGGGGACGCCGCGCGCCATCGTCGACAAGCTCAACCGCGCCATCCGCAACGCCAACGCCGCGCCCGACGTGCGCGAAGCGCTGGCCAAGACGGGCTCGGAAGTCAAGCTCTACACCGCCGACGAGTTCACCGCCTTCATCGGCAATGAGATTTCGCGCTGGGACCAGCTCGTGCGCGAGACCGGCGTGCGCATCGGCGAATGAGCGCCGCACCGGGCCCGTGGATTCTTTTCCAACCCCTTCAGCAGAAAGCCAATCCATGACCGCCGTCCAGCAGAGCTACGAGATGCCCATCCGGGAACTGGGCCCCCAGGAGATGCACTCCCGCGTGGCCCGCTTCAAGAGCCTGCGCTACCCACCCGACCGCTACCCCGACAGCCAGCTGCCGGGCCATGCGCGCCGCAACTACCTCGTGATCGGCCGCGGCCTCGTGGTGGCGGGCGGCAAGGACCCGATGTCGGCCATCCCCATCGACGAGGGCTTCCAGATGTCGTATGTCGAGGCCGAGCCGGGAAACGGTCCGATGCTGCACAACCACGACACCAACGAGACCTTCGTCGCGATCAAGGGGCGGTGGCGTGTCATCTGGGGGCTGAACGAGGAACACGCGGTGGACCTGGACCCGCTGGACGTCTGCTCGGTGCCGGCTTACGTACCGCGCCGCTTCGTCAACCTCGAAGCCGGCGCGGGCAGCACCATGGGCCTGCTGCTCGCAGTGCAGCCGGGCGACGCGCCGAACTGCGAGTTCATGTGAGCGGGCCCGTGGACGATATCGCGCGCGAGCTGCTGCACACGAAGCGTCGCAGCGTCCCGCTGGCGATCTGGCGCCGCGCAGGGCTCGACACACCGCGACCGCTGGTCCTGATCGGCCATGGCGGCAGCGGCCACAAGACCGCCGCGGCGGTGGAGCGCGTGGCGCATGCGCTCGTGAGGCAAGCCGGCTTGGTCGCCGCCGCCATCGATGGCCCCGTGCACGGCGAGCGGGCGCCGAAGGGCGAAACCGCCGAGGCCGTGCGTGACCGCTTCCGCGCCCTCTGGGCAGCCGGGGGCAGCGTCGACACGATGGTGGCCGACTGGACCGATGCACTGAACGACCTGTGCGCCATGCCCTTCGTCGATGCCGAGGCGATCGCCTGGTACGGCCTCTCGATGGGCACGGCCTACGGCCTGCCGGTGGTCGGCCGCACGCCGCGCGTGCGCTGCGCCGTGCTCGGCCTCTGGGGCAACTGCCGCCCGCATGGCGACGACATCCTGCGACAGGCGGCGGCGGTGCGCGTGCCGGTGCTGTTCCAGGCCAAGCCCGAGGACGAGATCATCACCATCGCGGGCGCGCGCGCGGTGTTCGCCGCGCTCGGCTCGCCCGACAAGCGCCTCACCCTGCACCCGGGCGAGCACATCGACATCGGTGAAAGACAGCTTGCCGAGGCGGTGGGCTTCCTGCAGCGCGAACTGCAGCGCGTGCCTGCATGAGAGAAGGCACACCGGCGCCCGCGCAGCCGCGACACGACATCCTGCCGGCGCCACCGGCGCCGCCCCAGGCGCTCGTCGATGCCCTGCGCACTTGCGCGACTGCCAACCTGGCCGACGGCCTTCCGCAGCACGTGAAGGTGCTCCTGGGCCTCGGACCCCGCCATGCCACGGCGGCCTTGCTGTGCGGGCCGGCTCTCACGGTGCGGGTGCCCGCCGGCGACAACCTGCTGGCGCAGCATGCGATCGACCTCGCGCGGCCGGGCGACGTGATCGTGATCGACGGTGCGGCCGGCATGGAACGCGCGCTGGTGGGCGAAGCCATGAGCCGCTGGGCGCATGCGCGCGGCATCGCCGGTTTCGTGGTGGACGGCGCGGTGCGCGACCTCGACCACCTCCGGCAAGGGCCGCTGCCGGTCTATGCGCGCTGCGTGTCGCCGCGCGGTCCGACGCGCTCCGGTGGCGGTGAGCTTTACGGCGAAGTCACGGCGGGTGGCGCGGTGGTGCACGCGGGCGACCTGGTGGTGGGCGACCTCGATGGCGTGGTCTGCGTGCCGCAGGCCCAGGCCCCGGCCGCGATCGATGCCTGCCTGCAACTGATGGCGCGGGAGCGCGAGACCTTCGACGCGATCGCGCGCGGCACGCTCTCGCGGGATTGGGTCGTGAAGGCGTTGGGGGGCGGCGCGGCGGGCTGAGTTGAACCCCGGCCGCAGCGCCATCTGCGCTTACAAGTACTCGTCCGCCGGCCTGATCGCCTGCCGGCCCGTACCATGCTCATCCCGGTCAGACCCATGACCGCGCCAAACAAGCCGACCGGAACATGTAGCAAGTCACCGATCGACTTGGACGCGTCATTGCCCGCGACTGTGCTCATGCTGTTCATGTCGAAAGTTGCGCCAAACGAAGCGCACATTCCCACAAGCGGTTTGCATTCGAGGCGTCCAGCGCATACGGTGCAACGCCTCGATAGTATGCGGATCGTGCTGATACAACCGATGCCTGCTGGCAGTCCTCGAAGTAGCGGCCACCGACGCCCTCCAGCAGCGGCGAAGCCGCAAGCAGAACAGAGGTCGCCGCGCCCTGCGCCAGATTCTTCTGTCGCTCTCGAGGAGTTCTCAAGCCGCCTGTGTGCTTCTGGAGATTGGTTGCAATAGCACCGGGGTTGACTGCATTCGCGAAAATCCCCTCATCGCGCCAGCGCCGGCTTGCTTCCACGGCGAGCAAGGTGCAAGCGGTCTTGGATTGCCCATAGGCCACGAATGGTGCATAGGGAATGAAATCGAAGTGCAAGTCGTCGAAGTTCACGGGCGAGAAGAGGCTTCCGCTTGAACTCAGTGAGACGATGCGCGCACCCCCTGCCGCGGCCAAAGCTCGGTGCAGTCCGATGGTCAAGGCGAAATGCCCCATGAAATTGGTCGCGAACTGCAGCTCCCATCCTTCTGCGGAACGCTCGAGCTGCGGAAGCGCCATGATTCCGGCGTTGTTGACCAGGATATGAAGTGGCCCGTGCCACTGCGACACGAACTCTCTCACGGAGCCCTGACTCGACAGATCGAGTCGCGCGACACGCAATCTGGCTTGCAGCGACTCTGCGAAGGCCTCAGCCACCTTCCTGCCGGCCTCCGGATTTCGCACCGCCAACGTGACTTCCGCCCCCGCCTGCGCGAGGGCACGTGCCGTTTCGACGCCTATCCCCGATGAGGCGCCTGTCACGATGGCACGGCGGCCAGTCAGATTGACGCCGGAAACGACATCATCCGCCGTCGAAGAAAACCCGAACGGCGTGGTGATAGGCGGTGGGCTCCGGCTTTCGGCCTCCGCACTCCAGGCTGGCGGATCACTGGCCGGAAACGATTCCAGGCCAGCTTCTTCCACAGCATCCCAGACGCTTCTCTTGGACATCTTCAGGCTCACGCCTTGCGGTCGGACTTGATGAAATCGAGCAGGTCTGCGTGAAACCGATCCTTGTGCGTGTCCGTCAGGCCATGCGGCGCGCCAGGATATTCAATCAGCTTCGCGTTCTTGATCTGCTTCGCGGATGCGCGCCCGCCGACGTCGATGGGCACAACTTGGTCGTCGACGCCATGGATGACGAGCGTGGGTACCGTGAACTTCTTCAGGTCCTCCGTGAAGTCGGTCTCCGAGAAGACTTTGATGCAGTCGAAGGTGTTCTTGTGGCCGCCCATCATCCCTTGCAACCACCAGGCATCGATGAGCCCTTGCGAAACTTTGGCTCCCGGGCGGTTGAAGCCGTAGAACGGACCGCCCGCAATGTCCTTGAAGAACTGCGAACGGTCGGCAAGCTGTTGAGAGCGAAGTCCGTCGAAGACCTCGATGGGGACTCCCCCGGGGTTCTTGGGAGTCTTGAGCATCAGCGGCGGAATGGCCGACACAAGAACAGCCTTCGCCACCCGCTTGGTCCCATGGCGGCCGATGTAGCGCGCGACCTCGCCGCCACCCGTTGAGAAGCCGACCAGTACCGCGTTCATCACGTTGAGGGTCCGAAGCACTGCCTCCATGTCGTCCGCATAGGTATCCATGTCGTTGCCTTCCCATGGCTGGCTGGAGCGTCCGTGCCCGCGGCGGTCGTGCGCGATGCAACGATAACCCTTGTCGCCGAGAAACAGCATCTGGGACTCCCAGCTGTCGGAATTCAGCGGCCATCCGTGGCAGAACACGATCGGTTGCCCGGTCTTCGGCCCCCAATCCTTGAAGTAGATCTGCGTTCCATCCTTCGTAGTGACGGTGTTCATGGTCCTGGTTCCTTTCTGTGTTTCGCGTGACGAAGTGGAGCCTGACGGCTGGGCTGAGGTGAGCTGTGTCGCGGTGGAGAGGGATAGCCCAAGCGCGGCCCCTGCACCGCTGACGAGTACGTCGCGACGCTTGAAGCCGAGCTTGTCGGGAGATATCGAGCTGGACATGACGGATACCTTGTTGAGTTGGATTCCAGAAGCGAAATGCCTTGGCTTTGCTACACGCCCATATAGACAAGAAGGGTGAAGAACGCGGGATCGATGACGAAGTCCCCGTACTTCGCGTCGAACTGGGCGGTTGGCTTCTCGGCGACGATCTCCGAAAGCGACTTGCCCTGCTTCTTCAATGCGCTGACCTTCTTTCGAACGGCAACGAGCATGTCTCTGTACTCGGCCAGTTGCGCGCGATTGCCGACCGGACCGTGCCCGGGAATGATGATCGTCTTCTCTGTCGACCTCTTCAAGCTGATGTCGACCCACCGGATCATTCCGTCGATGCTTCCGCCGGCGCCATAGTCGATGAACGGATAGTGGCCGTTCCAGAAGATGTCGCCCAACTGGAGGACATCCGCCTTCTTGAAGTACACCGCGGTATCCCCGTCGCTGTGACCACCTCCGTGATTGGTGAGAACGACCGTCTCGCCACCAAAATCGATTGTTTTTTGCTTGGGGTAGGTGACCGTCGGCAGCCCGCCTGGCGGCAGCGGTGGGAAGGTATACCCCCATTCAATGACACGCGTTCGATCCATCAGCCGTTTGAGGACGTTGTCGTGAGCAACGATGGTGGCGCCCTCGGCGTGAAGCCATTCGTTTCCGTCGGAGTGATCCCAATGCCAGTGTGTATTGACCAGATACTTCGGTGGCAGAGCACTGAGTCCGTCCAGCGCCGCCTTCAGCTTTGGCTTCGAGACTGCGATCCCGGAATCGACAAGGAACTTTCCATCCGGGGTGGACAAGACGCCGATGTTCCCGCCGGAGCCCATCAGAACGCTCAGGCTGCCACGCAGCGGCACGACCGTGATGTCGGCCTTGCCCGCTTCATCGTTGATGGCGAGTACCGGGCTCGTGACCTCGGCGTGCGACCGCGATGGGGCCAGCACCCCAACGCAGAGCGTCAGAGCGACTAGCGCGTGCATTGCGGGGGCGAAGTGTGCTGCAATTTTCATGGTAGGGCTCCTCAGTGCGATGGGTGTCTCTACGGCAGAGCAGGCGCTGCTGCTGCCCACTCCGCCCGCGTGGTCGGCTCTCCATTGATGGTCTCGAGAATGGCCTTGGAGTTGCTGAGGGTCTGCTTCAGCGATTTCGGTCCGGCGAAGGGCCTGCCACCGATGTGCCAACCGTCGGTATGCAGCTCTTCGATCAAGACCCAGACCACTTCGCGGAAGGCTTCGGAACCTTCGAACTTGACCATGACGTCGGTGAGTGCCTTGGCCATGGCGTGCTTTTCCTCGGTCGAGAAGACGCCTTCGACCAGCTTTACATTGACAAATGGCATGTGAGACTCCTTCAAAAGGATGAGAAACAAGGTGCACGGCGGTGTGCCGGCTCCGGAACAGAAGCGTTGCTACGCGCTCCTGATTGAGGTCCGTGGCTCGGACCTGAATACAACGGCCACCAAGGCCGCACCAACGACCCGCAGTTCCTCGTCACAGGGATCCTTCCATGTCGCCTTGTCCGCCTTCAGAGGGCAACGCATACGAGTGAAAGATCTGGCGAGTGAGCTCCAGCTTCTTGAGAAACCAGTCGTCTTCCTTGCACTCCCAGATCTCGTGGTAATGGCCGTATCCGCGCATGGCAGTGGCGGGCTTGCCGTTCTTGGCCGGAAACACCAGGTAGTCTTCCATCGCCCATATCGCTTCGACTTGCGTCTCTGAAATGAGAGAGAGCTCCGAGTTGGAGACCCGGTGACTGCTCCGAGCCCCGTCAAGCAGACGCGCGGTTGGCGCGAGGAGGGATTCCGGAGAGGGAAAGTCGTGAAGCACCTTCCCGTTGACGTCGTAGAAGATGAACCTTGCGTCAGGGAGCGCAAGCGCTTCAAACTGCTTCCATTGCTTTGTATCGACGAAGCGGCAGTACTTTGCCTTCTTCTGCCGAATGATCTCAGCGATGTCGAACGAGAGCTTCATGTGGATCTCCTCCTTGATCTAAAGCGAGGCAGGACGGTCTGGCGCCTCAGGCACAAGCTTCTGTACCTGCCCTGTCGCCGATGCCTTCTCGATTGCCGCAATGACTTCGTGTTGATAGCGCGCCCGCGCAAAGTCTGGCGTGAAGTGCGTGCCGCTGCGGATGTCGGCGGCCAGTTGTGCATAGAGCCGCAGCGTGTTTCCGCCAGGCACTTCCGCAATCCCGAAGTCGTCAGCGAGGTCAGGCAGGGCGATGCTCGAGACTTGCGTATCGGTGCTGCGACCGCCGCTGAGCCTCAGGTCTGCGACTTGGACATTGCCCATGTTCGAGCTGATGACCAGATCGCCTTCCGTCCCATTGATCTCCCAATGCAGGTTGCTGCCCCGCGAGAGACCCCCTCGGTAGAAGATCGATGCCGTCGCCCCGCTCTGGAGGCTACCGAAGATGGCAACCTGATCCGGTGCGGTCACAGGGACGGTGCGATCGTCCTCCCGCACATGTACCCACCGACGCCCTTGGCCGAGCCGAGCTCCCACATCGACGAAGTCGCCCACCATGAAGTTGAGCGCATCCAGCGCATGGAGCGTGGGCACAGTGAGGGTCGATGCGCCCTCGGCCACGTCGAAAAGGTACTCCCGCGCACGCTCGGTCTCCGGGCCCCATGCGAGACCCGAACCCACGAGTGCCGTTCCGAGGACGTTTCCCACATAGCCGTCTTGAATCAACTTTCGAGCTTGCTGGATTGCCGGCGCGAAGCGTCCCTGCAATCCGATGGCCGTGCGTACTCCGGCGGCCGCCGCGCGTTGTGCCAGGTCGTGCGCTTCTTGCAGGTTCCTTCCCAGCGGCCATTCACTGAAGACCATCTTTCCCGCGTCCAGTGCAGCTGCCACCATCTCGTGGTGGTGGCGAACCTTCACGGTGACAACAACAAGGTCTACTCCTGGACAGGCCACGAGCTCCTTGTAGTTGTCGAAGGCGGGAACACCGAAGGCGGCGGCCGCGGCCTCAGCTGACCGCCGGTTGCTCGTGCTGACTGCACGAAGCTCATAGTCGGGAAGGGCTCGGATGGCGGGAATATGGGATGCGATCGCCCAGCCCGGATTGGTTGGACTCGCGCCAATGACGCCCACGCCGATTGCTTCCATGATGGTCTCCTACATATGGCCGGTGAGGAACAGTCCGTCAGGTATTGGGCAAGAGAAGGAGTTTTCCCGTGCTACGGCGCGACTCGATGTCGCGATGAGCATGCTCGGCATCGGACAACGCATAGCGCTTGCCGATAGTGAGCTTCAGGTCTCCGGCGCGCACCCAATCAAAGAGCCGATTCGCGTTGGCAACCAAGCGCTCATGAGTCCGACAGTGGTCCAGCACGACCGGATAGGTGACCTTGATGCTCCTTGGGATGTCCCATATGCTCAGAGCAGGCATGGGTTGGTCGAAGAGCGGCCCATACAGCGCCAATGTGCCGTGGAAGTCCACCACGGCAAGCGAGTCTTCGAAGCCCTCTGCCCCCGATCCGTCGTAAACCACCTGTACGCCATCGTTTCCAGTGAGCCGAAGGACTTCCGCGGCGAACCGACCACTCCGATCGACGATGAGATGGCTGGCCCCGGCCGCCTTCGCGAGGGCGACCTTCTGGCTGTTCGACACGCGCCCGATCACTCGACCACCAAGCAGACGAACCATCTGCGTCAGCAGCAATCCCACACCTCCGGCGGCAGCGTGCACCAGCGCTGTGTCGCCCGGCCTCAACATATGGGACTCGAATACGAGGTTGCTGGCTGTCAGGCCCTGCATCATCAGCGCCGCCGCGGTTTCGAAATCTATGTCATCGGGCAGGGAGACGAGTTGATCGATCGGAGCGATGACTTCTTCGGCGTAGCTGCCCCACACGAAGTACCACGCCACCCGATCGCCCACTCTGAATCTCGTGACGCCCTCCCCGAGTTCGGCGATTCGACCGGCTCCTTCAACGCCGGGGGTCAACGGTAGGTTGGTGGGTCCGCCGGGGTAACCTCGGCGCGTTCCGGTATCCATGAAATTGACCCCGGCTGCGGCAACTTCTACGCGGACCTCTCCCGCTCCGGGGTCGCGTCTGTCGACATCTTTGAGCCTAAGCTGCTCCGGGCCGCCGTGAGCCTCCAGAACGATTGCCTTCATTGCGATGGCCCCTGCCCTGCACGAAGGCCCTCAATGGCGAGCGGCATCCCGATCTCGACGACGACCTTGCCTTCCGCAGTGCGATTCCGAATTGCCAGGTAGGCTTGCTCGAGCGTATCCAGCGTGAAGGCGCGCGGGTCCACCCTGGGCACGACCTTGCCCGCCTCAATGAGCTGAGTGGCCTCCCGGAGAATCTCGCCATGATGCTCGCGTCCTACGCCGGTGAGCAACGGAAGCAGCGTGAATACGCCTGAGTAGGTTCCGGCGCGAAACGACAACGGGCCCAGCGCATGGGTACCCCAGCCCAAGCAGCTGACCACGTGCCCGAACCGCCGCACGGCCGCGAAGGATGCATCGAGCGTGGCGCCGCCCACGGTGTCGTACACAAAGTCGAACCCAGCCCCGCCCGTGAGTCGACCGACATAGTCTTCGACGGTTTCAGCCGCATAGTCAATCAGGACGGCGCCGAGCGCCTCAACATAGGCTCTCTTGGTTTCCCCATCGGTCGCATGCACCTTGGCGCCAAGGGCACAGGCGATCTGAACCGCGACGTGACCGACACCGCCGGCCCCTCCGTGAACCAGAACCGACTGCCCTTCGCTGACCGCCGCTCGGTCCACCAATCCTTCCCACGCGGTGATGAATACCAGCGGTACCGCCGCTGCGTCGCGCATGCTGAGGTTCCTGGGCTTCAGCGCGAGCAGCCTGGCATCCACAGCGGCGAACTCTGCCAATGAGCCCTGCACGCCGCCGACGCCTCCTGTCATTCCGTAGACCTCGTCACCGGGCTTGAATCCGGTGACCGCGCTGCCCACCGCTTCGACGACCCCCGCGAGATCCAATCCCAGAACGGCCGGCAGAGGGTGCCGCGCATGCGCTGCCTCGCCCGCGCGAATCTTTAGATCGAGGGGATTGATACCGCTCGCCTTGATGCGTACCAGAACCTGTCCTGCGCCTGGGGAGGGACGGTCGATCTCGGCAATTCGGAATGGTCCGCCGGCGGTGTCCACGAAGGCAGCCAGCATTGAATGTGAGGTGGTCATTGAAGCTTCCTTTTCCTTGTGCCAAGGTAAGACCGCGGCATGACCGCGTCAGGCCAATCCGCAACGCAGCGCGGTAGAGACTGCTTCCGTTCGTGTCTTTGCCTTGAGCTTGACGAGAATCGAGCCCACGTGAGCTTTGACGGTTGCCAACTGCAGGCCGAGCCTTCGAGCGATTGCCTTGTTGGCCAGCCCAGTGGCCATCAGTGACAGGACGTCCTGCTCTCGCACAGTCAGCCGCTCTCGCGACAGAAGATCCGCAATGCGCTCTGCAACCGGCGACGCGATGCACCTGGAGCCCCGGCCGGCGGCCCGAACACCCGCTGCGAGTTCCTTCGGCGAGCAGTCGGGCGTCAGGTAGCCGAGTACCCCGCGCTCAAGCGCCACGCGGATTTCGCTTTGACTGTTCTTTGCGCTCAGGACCACAATCCGCCGGCGGGGCTTGTTGCCGACTGGTGTGTCCGCGCCTTCACTGCCCGGTCCAACAAGGTTCATGGCCGAGTCGTAATCGGCGATGATGACTTCGGGTCTCTCTTTCAGCGATGACGCCGCCATGTTCGTGGACGGTCCGCAGCGCACAACCAAACCAGGCTCTTCACGCAATGCGGCGCAGATGCCAAGACTCAGCAGCGGCTCGGCATGCATCACGAGGACTTCGAAGGGACGTTGTACTTCTTGGTACATGGAACTGCTCCAGCTTGGTGGCGCGGTGGGTGCGTCGCTGTAGGTGTGTCTGAGGTACCGATGGTGAGAGCGGGGCCATTGGTTCGGCCTATGAGTGAATTTGCTTTGCTTATGGTTCGGATCGCATGGCCGCGCGAGAGCCGCACGCCGCGATGCGCGCTTGGTCAAGCTGGAAGGGTGTCCCCGCGCCGGGGATCTCAGGCCTGGCGAGACGCCGCGAACTCTCTGGCAGCTCGAACGACCCGTTTGACAGCGCCGTCGCGTTCGCGGGCACGGAATGCCAGATAGAGTGGAAGCTCGAGGTGCTCGCTCGCATCCTCGAGCTTGACGAGGCAAACCGAGGGGTCGGCAAACCGGCGGCAGCTCTCAGGCAGCAGTGCGACACCCATGCCTGCGCCAACGAACGACAAGATGGTTGGCACCTCAAAGGCCTCCAGCGCTGCAGTCGGGTGAAAACCTGCTGCGTTGCAAGCGGCCAGGATCCGGGCGTCGGTCGTGACAAAGCGGTCAAATCGGAGCGCGGACAGCCTCACGCTGGCATCCTGGGCATGGGCGTGCGTCCTTGGAAGAGCAGCAACCATTCTCTGCCGGTGCACGAGAGCAAACACCAGGGTGTCGGCCGCGAAGGTGGACTGCCGAACCAAGCCCAGATCCAGTTCACCTTCGTCTAGCTTGTACAACTGCTCGAACGAGGACAACGCGGCCATCTGGAAGCGAATTCCGGGAAGCTCGCGTTGCAAGCAGGGCAATAAATCCGGCAACAGGTCGAACGATGCCGACTGGACAAACCCGATCCGGCAGAACCCCTGCACACCCGAGGCAATGGCGATGACATTTCGCTCGACCTGTGCGACCAGCGCGAGGACTTCTCGTGCACCCCGTGCATACGCCTGCCCCGAGGGCGTGAGCGCAGCTGCACGATTCGTGCGAGTCACCAATGCCACCCCCAGTTGCTCCTCCAGCCTTTGCAGTGCGAGGCTCAAAGCCGGCTGTGAGATCTGCAACTTGGCAGCCGCTGAGGTGAAGCTGAGTGTTTCCGCGAGCACCGTAAAGTAGCGAAGAATTTTGAGGTCGCTATGGATCATCGCCTGCTCCAGTGTTCGCTTGTTTCAGTAGCGAAAGGGGCCTTGATCTCCGTGTCGATACATGCCGCGAACCGCCGATGGTCTAGTTCAACCTGCGGCGCAATCGCTCGCGTTGGCCGCCGCCCATGGCTTCGGCAAGGATGCCTAAACTTTTGCTCGGGGGCGAGTCATGGAAAGATGTGATGGCGGCTGGTATCGGTCGGTGATACGGTCGGCACGTCTGAAACGTCCGTCGCCATCGCCGCGACTCTGTGTGAAGTAGTTACGCAATTCACCCACAGAAACTGGCATGAACGAGGAAACCACGTTGAACGCCCTTCGTTGCATTCTGGTTGTCCTTGGCATCTTCCTGATCCTTCCGGTTGCGTACGCGGAGGACGCCTACCCGTCACGACCGGTCGTCCTCGTCGTTCCGTTCCCGCCTGGTGGCAGCGGCGACGTGCAGGCCCGGATTCTTGCCGAGACCTTTGCGAAGTATCTGGGACAAAGCGTGGTGGTCGAGAACCGCCCGGGTGGCAGCACTGCGATCGGCGCATCATACGTCGCCCACGCGAAGCCGGACGGCTACACCCTGCTACTGAGCTCAGGATCGACATTCACCCTCAATCCTGCCCTCCAGAAGAGCTTGCCCTACGACCCGATGAAGAGCTTTCAACCGATTGGCATGATCAGCCGCGTGGGCCTGGTCCTGCTCGCACACCCGGATGTGCCGTTCAATCGGCTCGACGAACTGGTCGAGGCGTCCAAGGAGACACCAGGTAAATTCACCTATGCGACGTTCGGCATCGGCACCAGCTCTCATTTTGCTGCCTCAATTGCGTTCCATGCGATGGGAATCCAATTGGTGCACGTTCCCTATCGTGGCAGCGCCCCGGCGATGACAGATTTGATTGGCGGTCACGTCTCGTTTCTTTTCGACACGGTCACTTCAGCTGTTCCCAAAATTCGGGCGGGCAAGGTCAAGGCCCTGGCAATTACCTCGCCAATCAGGTCTCCCCTTCTGCCTGAGGTGCCAACCTTTGCGGAATCAGGCTATCCCGAAGTCGTGTTTGACAGCTGGGGCATGATGGCCGGCCCAACGGGACTTCCGTCAGTCGTGTTGAAGCGCCTTGAATCGGCACTCGCCAAAACGATTGGCGATCAGACGGTGCGCCAACGGCTTGCCGAGCAAGGCGTTGATGCAATGTTCGCAGACGCTTCACGCTCCTTTGCGCACCTGGAAGCTGAACTTCCCTTGATGCGCGCCGTTGCCGTCCGAGCTAACATCCAACCGGAATGAAGGCACGACGCCCGTTTGTATGACGTTGTGCGGCGCACGTATCGTCATTCGTTGACCGAGATGGCCGGTGCGGACGCCGTGCCTAGCTTAGCTCGCCGAAAAGGTCTCCGGAATGGAAGCAGCAGACCACCTCGTCTATATCGTGGATGATGACTTCCGCATTCGCGAAGGGCTCGAGAACTTGCTCGCCGCGGAAGGTTTCAACGTCGTGAGCTTCGCGACCGCTGCTGCTTACTTGAACTTCTCCCGCCCCGACTTGCCTTCGTGCCTGGTGCTCGATGTGCAACTTCCGGACATCAGCGGTCTGGACCTGCAATCACAGCTGGACTTGCCCGCCCATCCGAGGATCGTATTCCTCACTGGCCATGCCGACATTCCCAGTTCGGTGCGTGCCTGCAAGGCTGGTGCGGTTGACTTCTTGACGAAGCCATTCGATAGCCAACAGCTACTTCATGCGATACGGGAGGCCATCCGCCTGGATGCTGAGCACCGTCAATCGATCGCTGCAGGTCTGGCAATCAGGGAGCGCTTCAGCACGCTCTCACCACGTGAACGGGACGTGCTGCCGCTGGTGGTGTCCGGCCTACTCAACAAACAGGCCGCTGCGGTGCTCGGAATCAGCGAGATAACCTTGCAGATTCATCGCAGCAACATCATGCGCAAACTCGGCGCGGACTCGCTGCCGACGCTGGTTCGGATAGCCGATGCACTTCATGTGCCGGTGAAGCATTCGAGGCGCGCACTATAGGGTGGTGTTCGCAGGCCGACTGCGGGCTCACCTGCCTCCCACATGTGACTGTATCGACTGCAGCAACAGCCGACTGTCGAGCGGCTTCATGAAAAGCTCGGGCTGCTTCCCTATGCAGCGCGAACAATTGAGCTTCGCGTCGACTGCGTGGGCAGTGATCAGTATCAACGGCAGCGTAGGCCGCCTCAGCGCAACCTGCCGCTGTACGAACCACCCATCGATCCCTGGCATACAAATGTCACAGATGAGGCAGTCGACCCTCTCAAAGCATGGGCTGACCAAGAAGGCGCTTGCAGAGGAGAAAGCGCGGACGTCGTAGTCAGCGGATTCGAGCAGATCTTGCAATGCCTCAAGCATCCTATAGTCGTCGTCGACGATCGCCACCACAGCCTTGCCCATCGTCCTTGGTTCATCCACGATGTCCCCAATTCTCCAAGCCGCGACCCCAGTGAGACCGCCCGCACGACTACAAGCAACAAGGCAAGTTCTCCTACCGCGGATCGACAACGCTCCGTCGCCCGAACTCAAAGCCGCCTTTGGCAACTCAGCTGGAGCCCACGTGCCTCGTAGGGGAATGCACAGCCATCGTACATCCATGCCCCGAAACGGGGACTAACAAGAAATCATGATTGCACTGTCCCCAGAATGGCCTTTCTAAACGGAGAATGCCAGGCTTCATGAACCGCGTGGAGCGACGCAATGGTCAGGTCTCAACAGAACCTTGAGCGCATGGCTTCAAGAGCGGGCCTTACGTCAGCGCTCGCAGCGGCGGACCTGCGCACGATCATCGACACCATTCCGGTGCTAGCTTGGACCACCGGGCCCGACGGGGCAGCGGATTTTTTCAATAGCTGCTGGGTGACATATTCGGGCCTGTCCAGCGAAGAGTCGGTCGCTCTCGGTTGGGCCCAAGTTCTACATCCGGACGACCGCGAACGAGCGTTGAGCCAATGGCAAAGTGCTGTGGCTAGAGGCGAGCCCATCGAGGTCGAGCTGAGGCTTCGCCGGGCTGACGGCGAGTTCCTTTGGTTCCTTGCGCGCGCGCACCCTCTGCGCGACGCCGCCGGGCGTATTCTGAAGTGGTATGGCACGAGCACGGAGATCGATGCCAGAAGAAAAAGAGAGCACCTGGCGCTCGAAAATGCAGAAACGTACAGCCAGATCCTCGATCGATCGCCCGCGATGCTCTTCACGACGACAGCGCAGGGTGAGCTCGAGTTCGTCAATGCCCCGCTGCTGCGCTACTTTGGCACCGGACTCGAAGCACTGCAACAGTGGAAGCAAGCGGCTCACCTGCATCCGGACGACCTGCCAAAGACGATCGCGTTGTGGTCCCAAGCGGTCACCGAGGGTGTGCCCTGCGTCATCGAGCACCGCATGCGGCGTCACGACGGCGTGTATCGGTGGTTTCAGTTCGAGGCAGTACCGCATCGTGACGCCGATGGGCGCCTGGTTCGCTGGTACGGCTCCATCACCGATCTGGACGACAGCAAGCGAAAGGACGCGGAACTTCGCGCAATGGAGGCACGCCTATCAAGCGCATCGAGAATGGCCGCTGTGAGCCAATTGTCGGCAGCCATTGCTCACGAGGTCAATCAGCCTATCGCGGCGGTGATAGCAAACAGCGATGCCTGCAAGCGGTGGCTGAGCATGGATCCTCCTAACATCGAACGTGCACTCTACAGTCTGGAGCGGATCGGGCGGGATGCTGCCGCAGGTGCGGACATTGTCCAGCGCATACGCCTTCTCTTTCAGCGGGCGCCGTTGATGAAGGAACCATTGAGTCTGAACATCGTGACAAACGAGGTGCTTCAGATGCTTGATGGAGAGATGCGTCAAGGTGGAGTCGTGGCGAGGCGCGAACTCGACCCGGCCGTACCCGCGGTGCAGGCTGACCGAGTGCAGATCCAGCAGGTACTGATCAACCTCATGCGAAACGCGATCGAAGCAATGATTGGGCTGGAAGACCGTCCGCGCGTTCTGTCAGTGACTTCCAAACGTGATGGCGACGAAGCAGTCGTAGCCGTCACTGACAGCGGACCCGGCCTGAGCGATCCGCAGATCATCTTCCAACCCTTCTTCACCACGAAGCGCAATGGTATGGGCATGGGCTTGGCGATCAGCAAGACGATCGTTGAGGCCCACGGAGGGCGGCTATGGGCGACGTCCGACGGTGGTGCTGGTGCCACTTTCGTACTCTCAATCCGCGCCTGATGCGCTAAGCGAAGTGTCGGTCTGGTCCGATCCGACCCAAACCTTCACGTTGTAGTCCACACCACCCGCCTGACGCATACCTGGATCTGGATCTTCAAGGGACCACTCCCTTTCCATCAATCGGTCTCAAGCCCAACTCTTGCGGCGCCGGTACGACTTGAGGTTGCGGAACGAAGCGCGATGGGCGCCCGCGCCCCCGCCAAGGTAGAACTCCTTGACCTCGTCGTTGGAACGCAGGTCCTCCGCGGCACCTTCCAGCACGATGCGACCGCCTTCCATGATGTAGCCGCGGGAGGCATAGCGCAGCGCCACGTTGGCGTTCTGCTCGACGAGCAGGATGGGCAGTCCTTCCTTCCGGTTGATCTCGCGCACGATGTCGAACACTTCGTCGACCATCATGGGCGACAAGCCCATGGAGGGCTCGTCGAGCATCACGAGTTGCGGGTGCGCCATGATCGCGCGGCCGATCGCAAGCATCTGCTGCTCGCCGCCGGAGAGATAACCGGCGAGGCCCGTACGCTCTTTCAGGCGCGGGAAATACTGGTAAACGCGCTCGATGTCGCGCACCCACTCGCGACCCGTTCGCGTATAGGCGCCGAGGCGCAAGTTCTCGGCCACGGTCATGTCCTCGATGATGCGGCGTCCCTCCATGACCTGAAACACGCCACGCCGCACCACTTGGTCGGGCAACAGGGCGCCGATGCTTTCACCGCAGAAGCGCACGCTGCCTCGCGTGAGCGCGCCGTTCTCGCCGCCCAACAGTCCAGAGATGGCCTTGAGCGTCGTCGACTTGCCCGCGCCGTTGGCCCCGAGCAGCGCCACGATCTCGCCGGGCCCCACATCAAGGCTCACGCCGTGGAGGACAAGGATCACCTCGTTGTAGACAACCTCGATGTTGTCGACGGAAAGCACCGGCGCAGAAGACGCGACCGTGGCCTGCTTCATCATGCCTACCTCGCGAACCACTTGGCATCGCGTCCAAGCTGGACGTCGCCTGCCTTCTTCCATGTCGCCTTGCCGTCCTTGATCAGACCCTCCCAGAGCGCAACGGTCGAGACGCTGCGGTGATCAGTCTCTGTCCACGTAGCCGGCGCGCAGACACCCTCCATGCCCTTGGGCACCCAGTCCTTCTTCTGGTACATGCCCCGTGTCACGTTCTCGGGCTTGATGCCGCCGTTGGTGTCGGCCCAGGCCAGGGCCTCCCGCAGGTACATCAGGCTGCAGACGGCGGCGGCGTAGTAGGCCGTCCGAGGCTTGCCGCCGGAGATCTCGGACACCGTTTTGGCACCGGGGCCGTCGCTCATGTTCCAGGGCGTCGCCGCGAAGGGCGCGATCGCGCCAGCGCCGGCCGGGCCTACCGCGTCCATCACCTGCTCGGAATAACCCCAGGCGTTGGAATAGAACTTGGCGGCCACGCCGACGGTGGAGCATGACTTCATCAGCGAAACGTTCGAATCGCCGGTGTTGCCCATGTACGCGACTTGCGCGCCCGATTCCTTGAGCGTGAGGCACTGCGCCTTGAAGTCGCCCGGCCGCATCGAGTACTGGATCGGAGCGATCACCTCGTACCCCAGTTCGTTGGCGTACGCGATGCACGCGTCCTTCGGGGAGTTGGCGAAAGGATGGTTATCGCCCATGAACGCGAACTTCGGTTTGCCGGCCATGCCTTCGCGCTTCCATTGGTCCATGAAATGCTTGACCCCCGCGCGGCAGCCATCCGAATAGGTTGCGCCGTGATAGAAGTTGTAGGGCGTGGGCTTCTCCACGCGCTTGCTCGCGCCGGTCGGGTCGCTGAGCAGCGCGGAGAACGAGTGCGACAGGTACACCACCTTATCGGCATTGACGAAGCCACTCAACGCCTCGGTGTCGGCCGTGCCATAACCGTAGATCGCGATCGGCTTGACCGGTTGCGACATCCACTTCTTGTAGCTGGCGATGGCAGCGGGTGCCTTGTAGGCATAGTCCACCGCCTCGAACTCGATCTTCTTGCCGTTGACGCCGCCGTTCGCGTTGATCCAGCGAATGGTGTCAGCTTTCGCGTCGGCCAGTTCCCGGCCCACCTGCGACGTCGCGCCCGTCACGTCGTCGAGGATGCCGATGAAGATGCTCTGTGCCGGCGCGCCCTGCGCGGACCAGGCCAGTGCCGCGGCCGCGGCGAGGGAAAGTGCGTTGCGCTTCATGTCTTCTCCAGTTGGTTCGATTGGTGGGTCAGTGGGAAAAGGGATAAAGCTGCCAGTAGGCGCGGATCGCCCGCCACCGGTGGGCGAGGCCATGCGGCTCGAGAATGAGGAACAGCACGATGACCAGGCCCACGGCCGCCTCGCGCAGGTAGTTCACGCCCCCGAGCACGGCCGGCGACGTGACCCATCCGCCGTGTTTCAGCGCGCCAACGGCGAGTTCCAGCGTCTCGGGCAAAAGCACCATGAATGCCGCGCCCAGCAACGCGCCCGACAGCGTCCCGAGCCCGCCGATGATGATCATTGCGATGAACTGGATCGACAGGAAGATGTTGATTCCCTCGGTCGACACGAAGGTGAGGTAGTGACCGAGAAGCGCGCCGGCCAAGCCGGCGTAGAAGGAGGAAAGGCCGAATGCGAGGATCCTGTAGCGGACGATCGGGATGCCCATCATCTCGGCGCTGATGTAGTGGTCGCGGATGGCCACCAGTGCGCGACCGTCGCGGGTGCGCATCAGGTTGCCCGCATAGACGAAGGCGGCGACCAGCCATGCCAGCACAAGGAAGAAGTAGCGCCCTTCGGTGTCGAGCGCGAACCCGAAGATGACCACCGGCCTGGCGTGCGCGCCGGCCACACCGCCGGTGAACCACGTTGCACGCGAGAAGAAGTCTTCCAGCACGTACTGCGCCGCCAGCGTCGCAATCGCGAGGTACAGCCCCCGTATACGCGCGGCTGGAATGCCAAACACCATGCCGAACACCGTCGCGATCACCCCGCCGAGCGGGATGGCGAAAAACACCGGTACGCCCATCTTGTTGGACAGCCAGGTGGAGCCGAAGGCACCCAGCCCGAAGAACGCCGCATGGCCGAGCGAGATCTGGCCGGAATAGCCGGTAAGGATGTTCAAGCCCAACGCACCGATCGCCATGCAGCCGATCTGGATCAGCAAGGTCATGCCGTAGCGGTCGAACACCAGGGGCGCACACATCAGCAGCAGCACGCCTGCCACATAGGCCCATAGCGTGCCGCGGGTCCTGAACAGCGAGGAGTCAGCGCCATAGGAAATGCGGAAGTCGCCGCATGGGCGCGAGGTCATCTGCATGTCAGACCCTTTCAATGGCGCGCGTGCCAAAGAGGCCGTAGGGTCGGACCATCAGCACTGCGACCAAGACGTAGAACGGAACGATGGTGAAGAGATTGCCCCAGTGGAGGAACTGGCCGTCCGCGAACTCCGCGAGGTTCTCGATCAGACCGACCAGGATGCCACCCACGATCGCGCCGACAATCGAATCCATGCCCCCCAGGATGACCGCCGGAAAGACTTTCAGACCGATCGACGACAACCCGCTCGACACCCCGCTCACGGCGCCGACCACGATGCCGGCAAACCCGGACACCACGGCGGAAATCACCCAGGACACCGCAAACATGTTGCGCACCGGAATGCCCAGCGATCCGGCCACCTGCTGGTCAAACGCCGTCGCGCGCATCGCCAGGCCCACCTTCGTGTACTTGAAGAGCCAGCCGAACACGGCCATCGCCGCCACCGCGACGAGAGCGCTGACGATGTAGATGGTCTCGAACGCCATGCCCATTACCACGGTGGTCTTGTCCTCGAGCAGGTCTGGATAGGTCTGGGCGGTGGAGCCGAACACCAGCTTGGTGACGGCCTGCAGGAACACGGACATCCCGATCGTCACCATGATCACGG
Organism: Variovorax defluvii; assembly: GCF_039541515.1. NCBI lineage: Bacteria > Pseudomonadati > Pseudomonadota > Betaproteobacteria > Burkholderiales > Comamonadaceae > Variovorax > Variovorax defluvii. The sequence goes on along the minus strand of NZ_BAABGJ010000002.1, from coordinate 213,565 downwards.
AGATGATGGGCTGACCCACCAGCGGCCTGAGCACCACCACCTGGATCAGCAGGCCCAGCACCGTCATCCCGCACATGACGATCAGGAAGGACAGGGCGAACGGCAGCTTGTATGACTGCAGTAGCCACCAACATGTCCATGCGCCCACCAGCAGGAACTCGCCCTGCGCGAAATTGACGACGCGCGACGCCTTGAAGACCAGCACGAACGACATGGCAACCAATCCGTAGAGCGAGCCGATCACGAGGCCGTTGACGAGGAACTGCGCAAGCAATTGCCACTTCATGACTGCTTCTCCATTGAATTGAATTCGTCGACATTGATGACATGCAGTGGCCGGCCGAGCGTGCGGAAGAACTCCCGGGTCTCGTGGGCGATGCCATCCCCGTGAGTGACCGCCACTCGCAGCCGCGCAAGTCCCAGGCGGTCGCGCATGGCGCGGCCGACGAGCAGGTCGAACAGCCACGGCTGCGCATTGCGACTCAATGCGCGCGCACCGGCACGCAGGCCTATTCGTACGAGGAATCCCCGCAGGCCTCGTGCCTGCGACAGCTGGGTTCTCGCGTCAGCCGCGACCCGCTGCCAATACAACGCCGGCATGTACGCCAGCGAGGGGCCGACCTCACGCAGGTCGGATGCCGCAGTCTGACTGTCTTCGACGAAGTTGAGCCTGACGCCTGCCAGGAGGAAGCCCCCAGTGGCAGCGACCTGCTGCCGCAGCCCGGACAACGATTCGAGGCAAACGTAGTCATCTGCGCGCGAAGCAGGGTACTGTGCAAGACGGCCCAGAGCGAGCGTCACCCATTCTTCGTTGGTCAGGGATTCCAGCTTCGGTATCGCGGCCTCGGAATTCGGCGCAGCGAAGAGATGGCACAGGTCATCTGCATGCCCCCTCGCCAGAAGAGCGTCATAAAGAGCCGGGGTTGCAGCACCGGCCTTGCGTCCGCGCCGCTCGACTTCGGCCATCGCCACGAGCCGCGGGTCGCCGTTCGCAGCCAGCCCGCGGGACTGCAGGTACACGATGTGGCGGACGGTGTGGGCCTGTGCGCCCGCCTCGAGCACCTTGTCGGCCTGCTCTTCATCCTGCACGACCACAAGCTGCGCTTGGCTTGCCGCCAGTGCCATCGCGGTCTCGTCCACGCCGTGGTCCGCGTCCAAGACCAGCGTGGCGGCACCGGCCACTTGCACCGCCACCTGGGTCAGCACGAGTTCCGGGCAATTGCGGCACAGCAACGCCGCCACCGAGCCCCGAGCCAGCCCCAGTTCCACCAATCCGAGCGCGATGGCCTGCACGCGCCGGTCACAGCCTGCCCAGCTCATCTCCTTCCAGATACCGCGAGACTTGGCACGCAACGCAACGGCTTCGCCCCACTGCCCTGCGTTGCGTCGCAAGAGCTGCGCCAGCGTGTAGCCCGACAGCGAACCCAAGCTGCTCATGCGGCCTCCCATCCCAGGTAGGCCGTCTTGACGGCGGGATCGGACAACACGTCGGAAGCCAGGCCCTCGGCGATCTTGCGTCCGTAATTCAGAACTACGATGCGGTCCGAGACGTCCGCGACCACGCCCATGTCGTGCTCGATCATTGCGATCGTGATGCCGCGCTCGCGCCGCAGCTCGACGACGTAGCGCGCAACGTCTTCCTTCTCCTCGAGATTCATGCCGGCCATGGGCTCGTCCAGCAGCAGAACGATGGGCTCGAGGGCAAGGGCGCGCGCCAGTTCCACACGCTTGCGCAGACCGTAGGACAGCGTGCCCGCGAGCGCGTGTCGCACATGCGCGATGCCGAAGAACTCGATGATCTCCTCCACCGCTTCGCGGTGGCGCATCTCTTCCACGCGGGCGCCGGTGCCCCAGTACAGCCCGCCGGTGATGAAGTTGTTGCGCAGTTTCGTGTGGCGCGCTGCGAGGATGTTGTCCAGGACGCTCATGTGCCCGAACAGCGCCAGGTTCTGGAAGGTCCGGCCGATACCGGCCCGGGCCCGGGCTTGTGGATGGAGCCGCGTGATCTCGCGGCCTTGAAGGTGCACCGAGCCCGACGTAGGCGAATACCGCCCGGAGATGCAATTGAGCATCGAGGTCTTGCCGGCGCCGTTGGGACCGATGATCGAAAAAATTTCCCCGGGGCGCACATCGAAGGACACGTCAGACAGCGCCTTGACGCCACGAAACTGCAAGCTGACGCCGCGCACGCAGAGCAGCGCCTCCGCCCCCGCACGCGCCAGCGCCGGACCCGGACTGCTGTTGAGATCGTGACTAGCAAACATTTGTTAGGTGCGTTGGAAAAAAAATTTGGGTTCGCGGGGGTATGGCAGGCGGGGCCCTCAGCCGCGCCCCGCCATTCTCTCGATCGTGTCGTGATTCAAGATCCCATCGAAGATGATGGTGGTGATCTGCTGCGCGAAATCCTTGAACGTCCCGCGCTGCGGGTTGTACCACTCCACCGTCCAGTTCAGCGCGCCGATCAGGAACAGTCGCATGACTGCCAGGCTCGTGTCGCCGCGAAGCTCGCCGCTGGCGAGCGCATCCTCGAAAAGCTTGTCCCAAATGTCGGCGTATGCGCGCCGGATCACCCGGTGCTTGTTCTTCGCGGCCACGGGAATCTGTCCGTAGATGCGGATGTTGGCGGAGGTGAAATCCCCGAAGTGCAGCATGCCGTAGAGGTGGCCCTCAATCGCCACCGCGATCCGATCCCGCATGGTCGCATTGGACGGCAGCGCATCGAGCTTGGCGCGCAGCGCATCGGTCACCATCTTCATGCCCATGTCGAGCACCTCGCCGAGGATCTCGTCCTTGGAGTCGAAGTGGTAGTAAATGCTGCCCGCCTTGATACCTGCCGCGTCCGCAATCTCCCGCAGCGTCGTGGCGGCGTAACCCTGGTGGCGGAACAGCCTCGCCGCTGAGGCGAGGATTTCGTCGCGCTTGCCGTCGTGCTTCGGCGACGGGACTTTTGCGAGGGCGCTCATGGGGGATTTCGGCGGCATGGAAGAGGAATTACCAAACGAATGTTAGTCTACAAACAGCCGGCCATGCCTAGCGTTTACCCTCAGCCGATCATACTGTAGCCACCTGAGACCGACAGGACCTGGCCAGTCACGTAGCTGGCGCGGGGCGAGGAGAGAAACACCACCGCGCTGGCAATGTCGCTGGGCCGGCCGATCGCGTTGAGGGGGAGCGACCTGGCCACCTTCGCCAGCTGTTCGGGAGTGAACATTTCGCCGCGCGCCCACATGCTGGCCTCGCCAACTTCCTCCCCCTCCTCGGGAATGGTGACGCCAGGGCAGACCACGTTGCATCGGATGCCGTAGCGGCCGTTTTCCTTGGCGATGGTTTTCATGAAGCTGTTGATCGCCGCCTTGACGCCGCCATACACGGCTTCGCGGGGCTCACCCTGGCGGCTCGCGTCCGAGCTGATCGACACGATGGAGCCACTGTTCTGCGGGATCATCAGTGCGAGGGCGGCCCGTGTGCAGTTGAGCACGCCGACGTAGTTGATGCGAATCACGCGCTCCCAGAAATCCGGCGTGGTCTGCGTGAAGAACATGAGCTTGTCCCAACCTACGTTGTTGACCAGCACGTCCACCCTGCCATACGCGTCCACCGCGGATTCGAACATCCGGCTGACTTGCGCCGGGTCCGTGACGTCAGTCTTGACCACTCGTACGGCCTGCGCGCCCTCCTCTCGCGCGCGCGCCGCAACTTTCTGTGCCTGCGCTTCGTCGATGTCGCCGATCGTGATGTTGCAGCCTTCGCGTGCGTAGGCGAGCACGATGCCGCGTCCGATGTTCGAGCCGCCCCCGGTGACGACGACGGACTTGCCCTTCAGGTGGAGTTCCATGATGTTCCTTGCGAATGGGGGATGGCTTCAGGACGCGACGCGGGCGGACGGGAAGACGGGGGTGCGCTTCTCGCGCGCGGCGGCAAGGCCCTCCACGGCGTCCTCACCCAGGAACGTGAGCATCTCCAGCGCGAGCGAGTGCTCGAACACCGGCCGTGCCACATTCATCCAGCCGTTCAGCGCCTTCTTCGTCATGCGGGCTGCGGTCTGGCTGCCGGTGGCAAGCTTGTCGGCCACCTCCATCGCCTTGGTCATCAATTGATCCGCCGGCACGCAGGCGCTCACCAGCCCGATGCGCTCGGCCTCCTTGCCATCGATGAAGTCGGCGGTGAGCAGGTAGTACTTGGCCTTGGCCATTCCGCAGAGAATCGGCCAGACGATGGCCGCGTGGTCGCCTGCAGCAACACCCAGCTTGACGTGGCCGTCGGTGATGCGCGCGTTCTCCGCGATGATGCTGACGTCGGCCAGCATCGCGACCGCGAGGCCCGCGCCGACGGCCACGCCGTTGATCGCGGAAATGATGACCTTTTCGCAGGCCAGCATGTTGTGGACCACGTCGGCCGCTTCCTGCAACACGCCGTTGACGTTCTTCGGGTTGCCGATGATGCCGCCCACCCAGTCCAGGTCGCCCCCTGCGGAAAATGCGCGGTCGCCGGCGCCGGTGATCACCGCGACGTTGGTGCGCGGATCGTCATTGACCACACCCCAGACCTTGGTCAGCTCCCAATGCAGACGGGCATTGGTCGCGTTCATGACCTGGGGCCGGTTGATCGTGATCAGCAGCACGCCATGGGGCTTGTGGTCGAACTGAAGGAATTCGAAGTCGGAGTAGTTCATGGTGGGTTACGCGCTGTCAGTTGGGAAGTGAAAGGACCTGTCCAGCGAGGATGTTTCGCTGAATCTCGCTGCTGCCGCCGTAGATGGTGGCCGGCCGTGCGTTGTAGAAGGAGGTGAGGACGTTGATCGCCTCTTCGCTGTCGCCGGCCGGCGCCGGGATGTCGCCCGGCAGGCCGCCGGCGGTGCCTGTGATGTCCAGCAGCAGGTCGGCGATGCGAGAAAAAGTCTCGGTGCCCCACAGCTTGAGCATGGACACGTCAGGGCCGAGCGCTTCGCCGCGCTTGACCTGTTGCACGAAGCGCCCGTAGAGCGCGTTCAGGTCTGCCGCATCCAGTTCGAGCTGGGTCAGCCGGTCCTGCACACCGGCGTCCCGCTCCAAGCCGAGCAGCGCGCAGGCTTCGCGCACGCGCGCCAGTGCATACTGCGACTGCTTCGGGCTGCCGAGGAAGATGCGCTCGAAGGTCAGGAGCTCCTTCGCGATCTTCCATCCTCCATTGCGCTCGCCCACGAGGTTGGCCTGCGGAACGCGCACGTTCTCGAAGAAAATTTCGCAGAAGTCCTCGCCACCGGCGATATTGCGGATCGGCCGCACCGAGATGCCCGGCGACGTGGCATCGACCAACAGGAAGCTGATGCCTTCCTGCTTCTTCGCGCTTTTTTCGGTGCGCGCCAGCAGGAAGATGTGCGTCGCATCCTGTGCCAGCGTGGCCCAGGTCTTCTGGCCGTTGACGATGAAATCGCTTCCGTCCTCCACCGCCTCGGTGCGCAGGCTGGCCAGGTCCGAGCCGGCGTTGGGCTCGGAATAGCCCTGCGCCCAGATGTGCTCTCCTGCCAGGATGCGCGGCAAGTATTGCGAGCGCTGTGCCTCGGTCCCGTGGCGGATCAGAAGCGGGCCGACCATCGTCAGGCCCATGTCGGGCGTGCGGGCCACGCCCCACTTTTCCTGCTCCTCGATGAAAGCGATCAGCTTGGCCGGCTCCAGGCCCATGCCGCCATACTGCACCGGCCAGCCGGGCGCAGCCCAACCCTTTCTCGACAAGGCCATGAACCAGGGCTTGACTTCGGCCCAGCGCAGGCGTTGTTTGGGGAAACGCAGTTCTTCCGGGTAGTACTCGGCGAAAAACGCACGGACAGTGCGCCGGAAGCTTTCGTCATCGAGGGAGTTGAGGTCCTGGCTCATGCCTGCGCGCCTTCCGTCACGTTGTCGAGCGCGGCAAAGCGCCGCCTGTGCATCCATGCATTGCCCAGCCAGGCCGAGAGCACGATCGTGCGCTGGACGTACAGACCCAAATCGAATTCGTCCGTGTAGCCGATGGCACCGTGGAACTGCACGCTGTCTTTGGCAATCTGCACAGCGGCGGCCGCAGCGCGCGCCTTGGCGCGGCTCGCATCCCGGCTGCGCATACGCGGCGCGCCCTCGTGGTCCAGCCGCTCGACGATCTCGCCCAGCGCCGCGGCCGTGAGCTCTTTCTGAATCAACAAATCCACGGCCCTGTGCTGCAGCGTCTGGAAGCTGCCGATGGGGCGGCCGAATTGCACGCGATTGCGCAGGTAATCCAGCGACATCGCGAACATCGCTCGCTGGATCGCCAGGAGCTCGACCGAAGTCATCACCAACGCCTCGTCGAATGCGCGAGTCAGTGCCTCCTCGGCACGGCTGCCTTGGGACAACAGGTGGCGGTCCGGCACAACGACACCGTCCAGTGCCAGCGTCGCGGAGTCGCCGCCGTCGGTGGTCTGGCGCGATTCGACAGCCACGCCCGCGGATGCAACCGGCACCCAGAACAGCGACTGGCTGCCGGTCGGCAGGCTCGCAGAGACCACGAAGCCATCCGCACCGGCCGCCGCCCGGACGTTGAACTTGGTGCCACTGATGCGCCATCCGCCGCTGAACTTTTCCGCGCGCACCGTGCGGGGCGTGAGGTCGACCGCGGTCGCGATCGACTGCTCTTCGAACGCGACGACGGGGATCGACTTGCCGCCCACCAGGTCCTGCAGCAGCTCGGCATGAACCGGTCCGCCGCCGGACAGTTCGATGGCTCGGCCGGCGAAGACCACTGCGGGAACAAACGGCTCGGGCGCAAGCTGCATGGCGAGCGCGTCGACTATCACCGCCGCGGCAGCGAATCCCTGCGCGAACCCGCCGCACTCCTGGGGCGCCAGCAACCCGGTCCAGCCTTGCTCCACCAGGGCGTCCCAGAATGCCCTGTCGTACCCGAGCGCAGTGCCCCGCAAACCGCGCGCACGCACAAGCGGCGATGCGCGCGACGCGAAATCCTCCGCACTCTCGCGCAGTTGTCTCAGGTCCTCGGCCTTTTCAAGCCGGGACGCTTCGCTGTCGGCGTGCATGGCAGTCACAGCGTCATCGCCAGGCGCATGCCGGCATCGATCGCGCGCAGCGCATCCAGTTCGGCAGCAAGTTCGGCGCCGCCGATCAGGTCAGGCTTATGCCCGAGCGCTACGAGCTGGTCGTAGAGCCCCCGCTCCGATTCCTGCCCCGCGCACAGCACCACGGTGTCGGCCTCGACCAGTTGCGGCTCGCCGCCAATGCGAATGTGCAACCCTGCATCGTCGACCTTCTCATACGTGCAGCCGGTCACCATGGTCACCCCCGCGCGCTTGAGCGTGGACTTGTGGACCCATCCGGTGCTGACCCCCAGGGTGCGGCCGGGCTTTTCGGGCTTGCGCTGCAGCACCGTGACCATGCGCGCCGGCGGATGGGCGCTCTCGTCCTGCAGACCACCCACGCTTTCGGGGCGGCGGTCGACGCCCCACTCGTGCGCGAAAGCTGCCACCGCGTCGGCATTCGGCGCCGGCGCACTGTGCGTGAGGAACTCGGCCACGTCGTAGCCGATCCCTCCCGCGCCGATCACCGCCACCTTGCGGCCCGCGACCTTCCTGCCCGAGAGCAGTTCGGCGTAGTCGACCACCTTGGGATGGTCGACGCCGGGAAGATCGGGAATGCGCGGCGTGACACCTGTGGAGACGACAATGCGATCAAAGTCACCCGCCGCCAATTCCTGAGCCGTCGGGCGGGTGTTCAGCTGCAGCTTCACGCCATGTATTTCCACCTTGCGGCGGAAATATCGCAGCAATTCGTTGAACTCCTGCTTCCCGGGCACCTGGCGCGCGAAGTTGATCTGGCCGCCCACCTCCTTCTGCGCCTCGAATACCGTGACGTCATGCCCGCGTTCAGCAGCGGTCACGGCGCAAGACAGCCCTGCGACGCCAGCACCGATGACCGCCACCTTCCGGCGCGCGCCTGCCGCCGGCATCTCGGCGAACTCCAGCTCGCGTCCTGCACGCGGGTTGACCAGGCATGAGGCCGGCTTGTCCTTGAAGATGTAATCGAGACATGCCTGGTTGCAGGCGATGCAGGTATTGATCTCGTCGGCACGTCCTTGCGCGGCCTTGTTGACGAATTCCGGGTCGGCAAGAAAAGGGCGGGCCATCGACACCATGTCGGCGTCGCCGCTCGCCACGATCTCGTCGGCGAGCTCGGGCGTGTTGATCCGGTTGGATGCAACGACCGGGATGGAAACAGCCTGCTTGACTCGCGCTGCAGCGAAGCGCCATGCACCGCGCGGCACCACGTACATGATGGTGGGGATGCGCGACTCGTGCCAGCCCACGCCCGTGTTGATGATGTCGGCTCCGGCCGCCTCCACTGCACGCGCAAGACGCGCCGTCTCGCCGGCATCTGCGCCGCCTTCTACCAGGTCGATGGCGGATATGCGGTACATGATGAGGAAACCCTTGCCGAGCCGCTCGCGCGTGCGGCGCACGACCTCTACCGGGAACCGCCCCCTGTTGGCCTCGTTTCCGCCGAATTCGTCGGTACGGTCGTTGGTTCGCGCTGCGGTGAACTGGTTGATAAGGTACCCCTCCGAGCCCATGATCTCGACGCCATCGAAGCCCGCCTTCGCTGCCAGCGCTGCGCATTCGACGAAATCGTCGATGGTGCGCCAGACTTCTTCGGTCGTCATGGCGCGCGGGCCGCGAGGGTTGATGCGGGACGGGATTCCGGACGGTCCCACCGGTCTCGGCAATTTCGCGTATCGCCCCGCGTGCAATACCTGCAGCAACACCTTGCTGCCCGCGTCGTGCACCGCACGAGCCACGGGAGCGATGTCGCGGGCCTGCGCCTCCGTCATCAGGACCGGACCCGTCTCCTCGATGCGCCCGTCCATGTTGGGAGAAAAGCCGCCCGTGACCACCAGCGCCGCACCGCCTCGAGCGCGTTCGCCATAGAACATGGCCTGGCGTTCATGCGCACGGTCCAGCGTCTCGAGCTGGGTGTGCATGGATCCCATCATCACGCGGTTCTTCAGGAGATGGGTGCCCACCTGCAAGGGGGCGAGCATGTGTGCGTAGGGCTTGGTCGTATCGCTGGTCATGGTGGCTTTCAGGGTTATCCTACCTAACGTATGTTTGGTATGATAGTCGCGGAGATCCCAGATTGCAAGTCGTTTTCGCTTCTCCATCCATCCTCAGCCTAAGGTTTGTAAGGTAAAAAGGAAATCCTGATGATTGACGCCCCTCCCCTCTCCGCCTCCATTTCCGGCGCCACCGGCATCCTCGAACTGGCAAGGCCGGACGCATTCAACTGCCTGTCAACTGCCGTCTTCGAACTCATGGAGGCTGCGCTGGACCGCTTCGAGGCAAGCGGCAGCGGCGTGAGCAGCATCCTCGTGCGCGCTCAGGGCAAGCACTTCTGCACCGGCGCCGACCTGAACGAACTCAAGGCCGTGCGCGGCGATGCAGACAGCCTGCGGGCCTTTCTTCAGAAGGGCCATGGCGCTTTCAACCGCCTGCAGGCCAGCCGACTGCCAGTGGTTGCCGCCGTGCAGGGCCTGTGCCTGGCGGGCGGGCTCGAGCTCGTGTTGTCCTGCGATGTGGTATTCGCGGACGCAGCCGCTCGCTTCGGTGACCAGCACGGCAAGTTCGGCATCATCCCCGGCTGGGGCGGCAGCCAGCGGCTGCCACGCGTGATCGGTCCGCGACGCGCCAAGGACTTACTTTTGAGCGCGCGCTGGATCGATGCAGACACTGCGCTGCAATGGGGCCTGGTCAACTACGTGTGCGAACCGGGCACGCTGGCGCAAACCTCTGGGGAGTACTGCGCGATGCTGGCCACCCGTAGCCAACAAGGCCTGGCATCGATGAAACGGCTGGCGGACGCCGGCCTGGACGGCACGCTTGCCGAAGGACTGCAGATGGAAGAGAACGATGCCCTCCATACGCTTCGGCAGCAAGACGTCGAGGAGGGGATCGCTGCGTTCGAAGGCCGGCGTGAGCCCGTGTTCGCGCGTTGAACCCGGGTGACACCATGGCACACGATTCGATGACGCGGCCCGGCCGGCATATCGACAGCGACCACCCCTCCATCGTGGCGTTCGCCCGCTCGACGACAGCCGGGATCGGCGACGACAAGGACAAGGCGATCTCCCTGTACCTGGCGGTGCGGGACCGCCTCCGTTACGACCCTTACAACATCGACCACACCGAGGGAGGCTTCCGGGCAAGCAGGTGCCTGGCATCGGGCCGCGGCTTCTGCATCACCAAGGCGGCCGTGCTGGCCGCTGCAGCGCGGGCAGTCTTCATTCCCGCGCGGGTGGGCTACGCGGACGTGCGCAACCACCTCACGAGCCCGAGGCTGGAAGCCATGATGAAGACGGACCTGTTCGTCTTCCACGGCTATGCGGAGATGTTTCTCGGCGGCCGGTGGGTCAAGGCGACACCGGCATTCAACCTGACGTTGTGTGCCAAGGCCGGCATCGAGCCGCTGGAATTCGACGGTGTGAACGATTCGATCTTCCACCCGTTCGATGCATCGGGCAGGCAGCACATGGAGTACGTGCGGGACCGGGGCACCTATGAGGACGTCCCGCGTGACGAGATCCTTGCCGCTTGGCGCGCTGTCTATCCTCCGGAAACCGGCTGGGGCATCCCTCTCGAGGGCGACGCAGTCGAGCTTTCCCACGATTTCGAGAAGGACGTCGCCGCGCGCGCACCGGTCAGGACGCCTTAGGGCGCAGTGCACGCTGCATGGCGGATGCAGTCATGCGCTCTTGGCCTGCAGCTCTTTGATCATTGCGTCGCGCATGACGAACTTCTGCACCTTGCCTGTGATGGTCATCGGCATCTCGCTCACGAAGCGCACGTAGCGGGGGATCTTGTAGTGCGAAATCTGGTCCTTGCAGAACTCGCGAATCTCCTCGGCGGTGGCCTCGCTGCCGGGCTTGAGGATGATCCAGGCGCACACCTCCTCGCCGAAACGCTCATCGGGCACGCCGAAAACCTGGACGGTCTGCACCTTCGGATGACGAAACAGAAACTCCTCGACCTCGCGGGGGTAGACGTTCTCGCCGCCGCGGATCAGCATATCCTTGGCCCGGCCGACGATGTTGCAGTAGCCCTGCGCATCGATGGTGGCCAGGTCGCCGGTATGCAGCCAGCCATCGACGATGGCCTGCTTCGTGCGGGCCGCGTCGCCCCAATACCCCCTGAGCACGGTGTAGCCCTTGACGCACAGCTCGCCCTTTTCGCCCACGGGCAGCGTCGTCCCGGCGACGTCCACGACTTTCGCTTCGAGGTGCGGCAGGATGCGCCCCACGGTCGACACACGGCGATCCAGCGAATCGCTGTTGCCGCTCTGGAAGATGGCGCCGCTGGTCTCCGTCATGCCGAAAGCGATGGTGACTTCGCGCATGTGCATGTCGCTCACCACTCGCTTCATTGTCTCCACCGGACACGGGGCACCGGCCATCATTCCGGTGCGTAGCGAGCTGAGGTCGAACTCACCGAACTGCGGGTGGCCCAAGATCGATATCAGCATCATGGGTACGCAGTGCATCGCGGTGCACCTCTCGGCCTGGATGGCTTCCATCGTCACGACCGGGTCGAAGGCCTCACCTGGGAACACCATCGCCGCGCCGGTGGCGACACACAGCAGCCCGGCCAGCACCATGCCGAACGCGTGGTACAGCGGGATCGGGATGCACAGCACGTCGTTCTCAGTGAAGCGCAGCTCGCGCGAAGAAAAGCGCGCGTTGTTGCAGACGGCATAGTGGGTCAGCGTTGCACCCTTGGCATTGCCGGTCGTGCCGCTGGTGAACTGGATATTCACCGGGTCGTGCGGATCGAGGCCGCTGGTGATCGCGTCCAGCGCCGCCAGGTCCAGCGCCGCTCGACCCTTGGCCAGCAAGGAGTCGAAACCGATCATGCCGCGCGTCGTGCCCTGCCCCATCCGGATCACGAACTTCAGGTGCGGGAGCCTGGCCGCCTGGATTTCTTGCTGTCCCGCATGGCCGATCTCCGGGGCCAGGATCCGGATCATCTCGAGGTATTGCGACGTCTTGAACACGTCGGCGGAGATGATCGCGCGGCACTGTGCAAGGTTGAGTGCGTATTCCAGCTCCGCCAGCCGGTAGGCCGGGTTGATGTTGACCAGGATGAGGCCGAGGCGCGCGGTGGCGAATTGCGCGACCAGCCACTCGGGCCGGTTGGGCGACCAGATCGCCACACGGTCGCCAGCCTTCAGGCCGAGGCTTAGCAAGCCCATTGCCAGCGAGTCGGCTTCGCGCTGCAGCTCTTTCCAAGTCCAACGCACGCCGTGCTCGCGGAACACCGCCGCCGTGCGATCGGGGAATCGACGCACGGTCCGGTCCAGCAAGCTGCTCAGCGTGTCCGGGACCATCACGGGGCTGAAGTCCCCACGCACGTAGGACAGGCCGTCTGTCGGCTCGATCCGGGTTTCCTGCATCTCCACTCTCCTTTCGAAGGTCATTGAAGCCCCTGCAGCCTTATCAGTGTTCGGCACGAACAGACGACAAAAGGCCGTGTCTATTGCTAATCGGTCCGGCTGAATGTATTCTCTGTCGAACGTTTGTTAGCTAAATTCTAGTTCCAGTCCTGGAGAAACGCAAATGATGAAAGCGAAGGTGGTCGTGGTCACGGGTGCCGGCGGCGGCATCGGTCGGGAGATTGCGCTCGCGCTCGCGCGGCACGGCGCCAGCGTGGTGGTCAACGACGTGGGCACCTCTGCGACCGGCGAAGGCCGCGACCGGGGACCCGCGGAAAGCGTGGTGGAGGACATCGTGCGTGCAGGCGGCAAAGCGGCGGCAAACACCGACAGCGTGGCCGATGCAGGCACCGCTGCACGCCTGATTCAATGTGCGCTGGACAGCTTCGGGCGCATCGATGGCGTCGTGAACAACGCGGGCATCCTACGCGATCGCTTCTTCCACAAGATGAGCCCGGACGAATGGGACGCCGTGGTCAAGGTGCACCTCTACGGGACCTATCACGTCAGCCGCGCCGCAGCACCGCATTTCAAGGAACAGGGCGGCGGTGCCTTCGTGCACATGACATCCACTTCTGGCCTGATCGGAAACTACGGGCAGGCGAACTACAGTGCCGCCAAGCTGGGCGTCGTTGCGCTTTCCAAGAGCATCGCGCTCGACATGGAGAAGTTCGGCGTGCGCTCCAACTGCATCGCGCCATTTGCCTGGAGCCGTATGACCAGTTCCATTCCGGTCAACACGCCCGAGGAAGCGGCACGCGTCGAGCGCTTCAAGCAGATGACGCCCGACAAGATTGCGCCGCTCGCGGTCTACCTGCTGGGCGACGCATCATCTGCCGTCAACGCCCAGGTTTTTGCCGTACGCAACAACGAGATCGCGCTCATGAGCCAGCCCCGGCCCCTGCGCAGCGTTCACCGCTCCGAAGGCTGGACCGCCGAGTCCATCGCCACTCACGCGATGCCCGCGCTCTCCGCCTCGTTCGTGCCCATGGAACGCTCGGGCGATGTTTTCAGCTGGGACCCGGTGTAACCATAATGCCGATCGACTACCAGCGGCTGCGCGAGTGGCGGTTTCCCGACGTGGTCCAGACCTACGGCCCGCGTGAGGTCATGGCCTATGCCCTCAGCCTGGGCGCGGGCTCGGACCCGCTCGACGCGGCGCGACTTCCCTTCGTCTTCGAGGGAGCGCCCGGCGGCCTACGCGTGCTGCCCACGTTCGCGCTGGTGCTGGGTTACCCAGGTTTCTGGATGTCCGACCCCGCAAGCGGCATCGACGCTGCACGTCTGGTGCACGGCGAGAACGGGTTGACGATCCACCGTCCGCTTCCGGGCGCCGCCACCGTGGTCGGACGCAGCCGCGTGACGCGCATCGTCGACAAGGGCCCAGGGCGCGGCGCGGTAGTGACGGTGGAGCGCACGATCAGCGATGCGGACAGCGGCACGCAGTACGCGACGATCCGGCACGTCACGTTCTGCCGAGGCGACGGCGGCTTTGCCACGTCGGAGCAGCCGGGCGATGAGCCGGGACCTGCATTGCCCAAGGTGCCGGGTGCCGGACCTGCGCTCAGCGACCCGCACATGACGCGGCCAGACGCCGCCCTGCTGTATCGCTTGCACGCCGATCCGAATCCGCTGCATGCGGACCCCGGCGTCGCAAAGGCCGCCGGCTTCGACAGGCCCATCCTGCACGGCCTGGCCAGTTACGGCATGGCAGCACTCTCCGTCATAAGGCATTGCTGCGGGGGCCGGCCGGAGCGGTTTCGATCGCTGGACCTGCGCTTCACCGCGCCGATGTTTCCTGGCGAAACACTGGAGGTCGATCTGTGGCCCGATCGCGGGCGTGTGCAGTTGCGCGGCCGCGTGTCGCCACGGGGCGTCACCGTGCTGGACTGCGGAATCGCGGAAATCGAATGAGCAACGCGCCATGAACGAGCCGGACCTGCGCAGGTGGATACGTCCGGGTGACACCGTGGCCTGGGGACAGGGCCCGGCAGAGCCGCTGATGCTCACACGCGCACTGGCGGCGCAGCGCAATGACCTCGGCCCCGTACGATGCTTCATGGGCATCGGCGCGCATGACACTTTCGCACCGGAAATGTCCGGTCCCCTGGAATTCCTGTCGTACTGCGGTAGCGGCACCAACAGGCGCCTGGGCAAGACGCTGGACATCCTGCCGTGCGGCTATAGCGAGATGACGCGGCTGATCCGGTCGAAGCAACTGAAGATCGACGTGCTCCTGCTCAAGGTCTCCTCGCGCGACGAGCTGGGGCGCTACAGCTGGGGCCTGGCCTGCGAATACCTGGCCGCAGCGCGCGAGACCGCGCGCTGCGTGCTTGCGCAGGTGGACCCGCATTCGCCCTGGACCTATGGCGAGCGCGCGATGGCGCGAGACGACTTCGGGCTGCTGGTCGAAGGCGGGGAGCCATGGCCAGAACGCAAGGATGGCCCGCCGAACGACGTCGAGGCCGGCATCGCGCATCACATCGCCGGCCTGGTGGAGGACGGCGCCACGTTGCAGACCGGCATTGGCGCCATTCCCGACGCGGCGCTCGCCGCGCTGCGCGGCCACCGGGATCTCGGCCTGCATACGGGCGCAGCGGGTGACGGCATCGTGCAGTTGCACGAGTCGGGCGCGCTCACCAATGCCAGGAAAAGCATGGCCGCCGGCATCTCGGTAGCAGGCGTGCTGCTTGGTGGCGCCGCCCTGGCGAAGTTCGCACATCGCAACCCGCGCCTCCATGTGCGCCGCACCGAGTACACGCACGACGCCCAGGTGCTCGCCGCGCAGCACAAGCTCGTGGCGATCAACTCCGCAGTGGAGGTCGACCTCACGGGCCAAGTCAACGCCGAGGTCGCCGGCGGCCGCTATGTAGGCGCCGTGGGGGGCGGGGCGGAATTCCTGCGCGGCGCACACGCGAGCCGCGGCGGCGTGCCCATCATCGCGCTGCCCGCCACGGCCGGCGCGCAGAGCCGGATCGTGGCCAGACTCTCCGGTCCCGTGAGCATCGCCCGAAGCGACGCAGGCGTGATCGTCACGGAGCATGGCGCCGCCGACCTGCGCGGCCTGAGCATTTCGCAGCGGATCGAAAAAATGATTGGCATCTCCGCGCCGACCCATCGCCGGCAACTCGCCATCGATGCGGAACAACTGCTGCGTGACACCGTCGCGCGGTCGTGAACTTACGTACCCCAACAAACCAGAAAGGAAATGCATATGCGCAGAGCAGCCATCGTCGCTCCCGTCCGCACTCCCGTAGGCGCCTTCGGCGGCGGCTTGCGCCACCTGCCCACCGAGGAGCTCGCTGCCACTACCGTGCGCGCCACAGTGCAGCGCAGCGGGATTGACCCGGCGCTGATCGAGGACGTGATCTTCGCCCAGTCCTATGCCAACAGCGAGGTGCCGTGCGTCGGCCGCTGGGCCGCACTCCAGGCCGGTCTGCCGGTGGAAATCCCCGGCATGCAGCTGGACCGGCGATGCGGCAGCGGGTTACAGGCGATCGCCAACGCATCGATGATGATTCAGAGCGGCGCGGCCGATGTCGTGGTGGCAGGTGGCGTCGAGTGCATGAGCAACATCGAGTACTACACCACCGACATGCGGTGGGGTGCGCGTGCAGGCAGCGTGACGCTGCACGATCGCCTCGACCGAGGCCGCGAGCGCTCGCAACCCGAGCACCGCTTCGGCCGGATCTCCGGAATGATCGAAACGGCGGAAAACCTCGCGCGCGACTACCGCATCACCCGCGAAGCTGCTGACGCCTATGCGCTGCAAAGCCAGCAGCGCGCGGCCCGGGCCTGGAGCGAGGGCCGCTTCGCGGAGGAGATCGTTCCCATCACCGTGCCGCAGAAGAAGGGCGGCCCGCTCATCCTTTCGCGCGACGAAGGCGTGCGCCCCGATACGAGTGTCGAGGGCCTCGCGAAGCTGCGCCCCATCATGAAGGACGGCATCGTCACCGCGGGCAACGCCGCGCAGCAGAACGATGCCGCCGCTGCCTGCCTCGTGGTGGCCGAAGACAAGCTGCACTCACTGGGCCTCACGCCGATCGGCATGCTGGTTGGCTGGACCGTGGTGGGTTGCGAGCCCTCCCACATGGGCATCGGACCTGTGCCTGCCGTGAAGAAACTCTTCGCGCGGCTGGGGCTCGGTTTCAAGGACATGGACCTGGTCGAGCTGAACGAGGCCTTTGCATGTCAGGTGCTTGCTGTGCTCCAGGGTTGGGACTGGAGCGACATGGACCGTCTGAACGTGAACGGCTCGGGCATCTCCCTGGGCCATCCTGTCGGCGCAACCGGGGTACGCATCATGTGCACATTGCTGCACGAACTCCAACGCCGCAATGCTCGCTATGGCCTCGAAGCCATGTGCATCGGCGGCGGCCAGGGCATGGCGGCCGTGTTCGAGAGCTTGTAGGAGTGTGTCGGCCGCGATGCGCACATCCGCTGCAGGGCGAATCGAGTTCGGTCACCCGGACAAAGCCCCTCTACGCTGCGATGTGCGAGCCTCATCATCGAGGCGAACTGCATCTTGTGATTGGCGCCACTTTCACTCCAGCTTGATGTTCGCAGTCTTGATGATGCGGGCGTAGCGCTCGCTTTCGGACCTGCAAAACGCTGCAAACACCTCAGGAGTGTCGCCCATGCCGTCGGCGGAGACCTCAGCGAGAAGCGCCTTGACATCCGGATAGGCAAGTGCCTTCGAGACCTCTGCCTGGAGCTGCTTTGCTATTTCCATCGGTGTCTTGGCGGGCGCCCACAGCCCGTACCAGGTTGTCATCGTCATGTCGGGATAGCCGGCCTCGACCATCGTCGGCACACCGGGCAGGCTCGCAGCCCGCTGGGTGCCCGTGACACCGAGCGCTCTGAGCTTTCCACCCTTCACCAGGCCGATCGACGAAGGCATCGAGTCGAACATGAACGTCACCTGACCGCTCATCACATCGGTGAGCGCCGGCGCGCTTCCCTTGTACGGCGCGTGCAGTGCGTCGATTCCGCTTGCCAAGCGGAACAGTTCGCCCGCCAGATGGCCCGGTGTCCCGGAACTCGACGAGGCGAAGCTGCACTGCCCAGGCCTTGCCTTGACATGATTGACCAAGTCCTGGACTGACTTGACGGGCAGGCTCGAGCTCACAACGAGCTGGATGGGCGTCGACGCGAGGCTCGTGACCGGCAGGAAGTCCTTCATCGGGTCATGCGGAAGCTTGGCGTAAAGGTATGGGTTGATGACTTGGGCAGAGACGTTTGCCAACAGTGTGAGGCCGTCCGGCGCGGCCTTGGCGACGGCATCGGCCCCAATCAGTCCGCTCGCCCCAGCTTTGTTCTCAACGACGAACGGCCGTTTGAACGCTTCGCTGAGACGCTGCGCGATGACCCGCCCGACGACGTCGGTCGGCCCGCCTGGAGGAAACGGGACGACCACGCGCACGGGGCCAGGGGGATAGGTCTGGCTGGCCAGGGCCTGTGAGATGGGCAACGGCGCTGCTACAGCGGCGGCCATTGTGGCGAGAACTTGGCGTCTGGTTGTCTTCAAGGTCGTCTCCTGTCGTATTGCTCTCGGAGGTTCAGCGGCCCGCCGGCGTGCTTATGGCGCAGATGCCGGGAGTTCCGCTTCTGCGGTGGGCCTCATGTGCTGCAGGCCCGCAGAGGTTGGCGCAGTCGGCTCGGGCAACTGCTCGAGAAATCTCTGTGCGTCGAGCGCCGCCATGCAGCCCGTCCCGGCGGAGGTGATGGCCTGCCGGTACGTGTAGTCCTGGACATCGCCCGCGGCGAAGACCCCGGGCACACTGGTCATGGTCGCCAGCCCGTTGCCACTCTTCCCTGTCACGATGTAGCCACCGGCCATGCTCAACTGACCGTTGAAGACTTCCGTGTTCGGGTGGTGGCCGATCGCAATGAAGCAACCGCGCACGGGGAGGTTCGTCAGGGGACCGTCCGCGACCCCGCGCAGGCGCACGCCATTGACGCCGCTGTCATCACCCAGCACCTCGTCAAGGGTCTGATGAAGATGCAGCCGGATGTTCCCTGCGCGCACCTTCTCGTACAGCCTGTCGACAAGAATGGCCTCGGCGCGAAACTTGTCCCGGCGGTGCACAAGGTGAACGGTCTTGGCGATGTTCGAGAGATACAGCGCCTCTTCGACAGCCGCATTCCCGCCTCCGATGACGCAAACCTCCTGGCCGCGGTAGAAGAATCCATCGCAGGTGGCGCAACCGCTTACCCCACGACCCATGAAGGCTTCTTCGCTGGGAAGACCCAGGTACCTGGCGGACGCCCCGGTTGCAATGACCAAGGTGTCGCAGGTGTATGTCCCCGAATCGCCGAACAGGGTGAACGGGCGACGCGAAAGGTCGACTCGCTGGATGTGATCGAAGACCATCCTCGTGCCGAACCGCTCCGCATGCTTGCGGAACCGCTGCATCAGGTCAGGACCCATCACTCCGTCGGCGTCTGCAGGCCAGTTGTCGACCTCCGTGGTCGTCATCAACTGCCCGCCTTCGGCCATGCCTGTCACCAGCATCGGCTGCAGGTTGGCGCGTGCCGCATAGACCGCCGCTGTATAGCCTGCAGGGCCAGACCCAAGGATGAGGACAGGAGCGTGATTGGGCGGCGTGAGGCTTGTGGTCATGGTGTGAGGCTCGCTCAGGTGCGAATGACGCAGTCGGCAGCGAGGGCACTCAAGCACTGCTTGTCGACGTTCAGGAAGCTTTGGAGGACTTCGGCCGTGTGCTCTCCAAGCCGCGGCGGGGCACTTCGGTACTCCACCGGTGTCTGTGACAGGCGCAGAGGGCTGGCGACGACGCGTATCTGACCGTCGCCATGGCTCAGATTCACCTGAAGTCCTCGGTGCCGGATATGAGGGTCCGAGAACACGCCCGCCAAGTCGTTGATAGGACCGCAGGGAACGGTTCTGGCTTCGAGCTCGGACAGCCACTCCCCGGTAGTTCGACTGACCATCGCCTCCTGCAGCATTGGTATCAGCGAATCACGATTGGCGAGGCGCTCGGTGTTGGAAGAGAACCGCCCGTCCTGCGCCCACTCAGGGTGCCCCAGCGCTTCGCAGAAGCGAGCGAACTGGCCGTCATTCCCGACGGTCACGATGATGTGGCCGTCCCGGGTGCGAAAGTCCTGGTAAGGGACGATGTTCGGATGGCCGTTGCCCAGTCGGGGCGGCTGCTTCCCGCTGGCCAGGAAATTCATCGCCTGATTGGCCAGGCATGCAACTTGAACATCGAGCAGCGACGCGTCGATGTGCTGGCCTTCGCCCGTGCGGTCGCGGTGTGCGAGCGCTGACTGAATCCCGACGGTGGCATACAGGCCGGTCAAGATGTCCGTCAGCGCCACGCCCACCTTCATCGGGCCTTCGCCCGCTGAGCCGTCCGGCCGGCCAGTGATGCTCATCAAGCCGCCCATCCCCTGGATGAGGAAGTCGTAGCCCGGGCGATGCGCGTAGGGGCCTGTCTGCCCGAACCCAGTGATGGAGCAATAGACGATGCCCGGATGGGTCCTTCGCACCGACTCGTAGTCGAGACCGTACCGCCGAAGGCCACCAACCTTGAAGTTCTCTATCAGCACGTCGCACTTTGATGCGAGCGCCAGCACCAGTTCGCGACCCCTGGAATCAGCGATGTCGACGGCGACGGATTTCTTGTTCCGGTTGGCGCCAACGAAGTAGGCAGATTGGCGCTCGTCGCCCCACTGCGGGTCCTCTACCCAAGGTGGCCCCCAGGATCGGGTGTCGTCGCCGGCATCGGGCCGTTCAATTTTGATGACCTCGGCCCCGAGGTCCGCCAGGATCTGGCTGGCCCAAGGTCCAGCCAGCACTCGACTCATGTCGAGCACTCGCAAGTGCGACAACGCTCCCAAGATGACCTCCGTCAGGACTCAGTGGAAAAGGCGATTTCGTCAGAAGGCGTGTTGAGCCGACAGCCAGGTCAACAACTGGGCGCGCGAGGCGCCACCTGTGCGGCTCGCCTTCAGCTTTCCATCCTGGAAGAGGAGAAGCGTCGGGACGCTGCGGATGCCAAAGCGCATGGCGACTTCGGGTTGTGCTGCCACGTCCACCTTCTCAATGGCCAGCTGCCCCTCGAACTCGTGTGAGAGCTCGTCGAGCACAGGCGCAAGAGCGGCGCACGGACCACAACCAGGTGAGTAGCAGTCCACCAGGACCGGACCGGCCTGGCGCGCCAGCAGCGCATCGAGATCGGCGGAACCGGCGCCGGTCGGCGTGATGGCTTCGGCCATCACTGTAGTTCCACCTTGATCTGGAGGGGCGCCTTCGTGCCCAGCCAAACCTGCTGCGCCTGCTCCTTGATCTGCGCCACGCGCTGGGCCACCTCCTCCGCCGTGATGGAGCTCACTGGGTGGGCGATGACGACGGGCTCGAGTCCCTTCATGCCCACAGCCTGGCGGGTCAGTTCGGTCTCACGGACGAACTCGGTCGTGATGATGACTGCGCTGGGGACGCCGAGCTTCTCGAGCGCAATGGAGTCACGTACGCAGGCCGAGCAGCACGAACCGCAATCGCCGATGGCAGTCAGCACGACGTCGTTCTCTTCGGCGATCTTGGCGATGAGCGCGGGCGCTGCATCCTTCGAGAAGCTGTGCTTCACGTAGTAGTTCACAGCCTCGAAATCGATGTCTTCGCCGAGGGCCTGCGCGGCGCCCCGCAACAGCTTGTTGGCATTCCACTTCGAGTTGTCGAGGATGCCCAGCCGCAGCTTGCTCAAGCTCTTTTTGCGAGCCGAAACAGGGACGTTCTCGAAATGGATGGCACCGCGGGGGTCGAACACTTCGACGGACTTGATGTCGCTTCTGCTGAGCATGGGAGACTCCGGAATCTGGTTGATGAATGAAAGGGCGTTCAGAGCGCGCAGGCACCGCCGACGCAATCGCCGCCGTTGCCGCCGCTGGCTTTCGCGTCCAGCGGCCGATGAACCGGCGTGCTCATGTGGCCCCAGCCGGGAATGAGAACCGAGAAGCGACCCGCCTCGCCGCCCATGACGAACAGGTGGATGTTGTCGGGGCTGTGGACGATCGGGATGCGCGTGTTGTCTTCGCGCTTGTAGTACTTGGGCAGGTTACGGTTGTAGACCTTGCCGTAGCGGTGGCCGTAGGCCAGGTCGATGAACCGGTTGCCGTGGTTGTGGAAGAGGTAGTTCCGAATGTCGGCGCGCGACCAGCCGTGCTTGGCGATGGTCAGCGAGTGTTCCAGCCCCAGGACCACGGCGATGTGTCCACCGAGCACGGCGCTGTTGGAGGCAATGGTGCTCATCGCGGAGCACATCGTGTCGAGGATGCCTTCGGGGTCGTTGGAGATGTGGTTCGTGACGCTGTGCGGCGCCTCTGCGGCCATCACGAAGACTGTCGAATCTTCGGCCTTGTAGCCATGCTCGACGTGGTAGGGAGCCAGCGGGCTTTGCGCCTCGTTTTCGCAGACGCAGTACGTGTACTTGCCAGGATGGCCGAGCGTGCTCTTGTCGAGGTCACCGGGCCACCCACCGCCAACGTTCAGCATGATGAGGCGCACCGCGCGTCCGATGGTCGCGTTGGCGCGGTTGCCTGAGCCGAAAGCGTTGACACCGCCATTCATCCCGATTTCGCGGGCGATGGGACCGTTCACGATGAGCAGAGGCGCTGCGACGTGGGTGGTCGCCTGCACGCCGTTCAGGTTGAAATCCCGGTCGGTCAGGGCCTTGACCGCAGCGAGCACGACGGGCGTGTACTCGGGCTTGCAGCCAGCCATGACCATGTTGATGGCCAGCACTTCGCGGGTGAGTTCTCCCCAGCGGGGGGCAATGCGCGCCTCGACGAAGGCCGGCTCACCGCCCAGGCGGGCGACGATGTCGTCGATCTTGTCTCGCGTGGGCGGAACGACCGGCAGGCCGTCGCTGAAGCCGCGCTCGTAGTAGTACTCGACCAGGTCGACGCCCGAAGGGACCGTCGTTCCGAAAGCTTCCTTAGGTTGCAGAACCGCGTTCATCTGTGTGCCTCGTCATGGGTGCGCTGTGGATGACCGAAGCTTAGGCCTGCAGGTCTATTCATGACAAGAACAATCTATTTCGACTAATAATTACGTTATGCGCATAAATTACAGCAAGGGGCTAGCGATGAACCGGACAGCCATTCCCGACCTGAGCTCCAGGGAGCTCCAAGCCATCTGCACCATCGCGGAGTGCGGCAGCTTCATGGCCGCATCCCTTACCTTGGAGGTATCCCAGCCCGCATTGACGAGAACCGTGCAGCGGGTTGAGCAAGCGCTCGGACTTGAACTCTTTCGCAGGACGACGAGGCGGATGGAAATCACGCCTGCCGGGGAGGAGTTCATCGCCTTGGCAAACCGCGTGTTGAATGACCTGCGCATCTCCTACGAAAGCATGCGCGAGGTATC
Source organism: Variovorax defluvii (assembly GCF_039541515.1). NCBI lineage: Bacteria > Pseudomonadati > Pseudomonadota > Betaproteobacteria > Burkholderiales > Comamonadaceae > Variovorax > Variovorax defluvii. The sequence goes on along the minus strand of NZ_BAABGJ010000002.1, from coordinate 190,705 downwards.
CGACGAGCAGCGCGGGCAGGTCATCGTGTCGTCAGTGATGTCCGTCGCGTACGCCCACCTGCCCGCCATCGTGTCCAAGTACCACGCAGCCCGACCGGGCGTCGAGATTGAACTCAGGGAAGGCGTACACGGCACTGTCCTGGAGGACGTCCGAAGCGGTGTGGCCGACCTCGGCATAACGTACACCGACGAGGTCCCTTCCGAGCTCGCGAGCATCCCGTTGTCCAGCGAGGCCTTTCACGTCGTCGTCCCGAGAAAGCATCCGCTCGCAAAGAAGGCCGGCTTCACACTCGGCGAGCTGACCGAGTTCGCCCTTGTTTCGCTACCTCGCGAGGCGCAAACCCGGAGATTCATCGACGGACTGGCCTCCGCAGCCGGACTGACGCTCCAACATGCGGTCACCGTCCGCCAGTTCGCGACCATCATGCAATGTGTACAGGCCGGCGTCGGCATCGCCTTGGTACCAGGGGGCGCAATTCCCTCCGCGCTGAGTGCAGGCCTGGTCTCGCTCCCGATGACGGAGCCGGCGGTCACTCGCGCTCTCGGTGTAGTGATGCTCCGAGATCGAGGATTGACACCGAGCGCACAGGGCTTCCTGAGCCAGCTGCAAGGCGATTGGTCATCTTCGCGTTGATGCGTAGAGCGCGCACGCCAGCTAGATTCATGGCCGTTAGAACGATCCTGCATGCGCCTTTCGACGGGTGGCGCCACAAGCTCGATGTCCTTACCTTTACCTTAGGTCCTTTGACTGGCAGGGGGCTAGTTCAATCTCTTAGGAAGGAAGGCCATGTCTTCATCAGGAAAGCCGCTTCACATAGACGTTCCCGTTCGTCTAACGGAGGTAAAGAACGTATTTAGTATCGGGGCCTTGGCGTTCGAAGGGGATCTGCCGGCCTCGATCTTTCACCTTCAGCTTCTGCTGAATGACTTGGCCGGCTGGAGCGCAAAGTCGGAGCTAGTCGCCGTTTTTCACACCAACGCCGGCCATGTGACCTTGAACGACGATGCCTACAACGTCGAGCGAAACATATCGACCGGCAACCCTTACAAGGTGCTTGTGGCCGATCTGACAAGGGGCGGCGTAAAAATCGAGCTGTGTGGCGCGACTGCAAAGGTCCACGGTTGGGGAAACGCAGATCTGCTTCCTGGCATAGAAGTCAACACGGATGCAATGGCGAGAACCACTCAACTGGTCCAACGGGGTTTCGTCAAGATCACCGAGTAAGGCAAGGGAGGAGCTGACATCAGCCGGTCGCCCGCTCCACACTTGCGATGACCATGTCGAGAAATACGCGCAACCGAGCCATTCCGCGCAGGTCCTGGTGATAGGCGAACCATACCTCCCGGTTGGGGGGAGGCGGACTCAGGTCGTGTCGTTCGAGGCCGGGAAAGCGGTCGCCCAACAGCCTCGGGAGCACAGCGAAACCGACTCCCATCGCGCACAGACTTGCCTGAACATCGCGGTTGTTGCTTCCCACTGCCACGGCGGCTGATGGAAATGTCGCACGTAGCCAGTGGACATCCGGCAGATCGTCGAGCGCCGAATCCAGTGTGATGAGCCGGGTCCCGGCGCCATCACCAGGCGTTGGCGGAAGAACGCCCCTCGGTCCATATAGCGCATAGTTCATGAGCAGCAGCTTGCGCTGCACAACTTCCGCGCTCACCGCCGGCCGAATGCGAAATACCAAGTCGGCCTCGCGCCGTGCGAGGTCCAGGAATCGAAAATCGGTAATCAGGTCCACGCGCACATCGGGATGCAATGCTGAATATTGCGCCACAACCGGCGCCAGCACATGGAGACCGAACCAGTCTGAGCACGAGACGCGCAAAAGACCGCGCAGGTGCAGTCCCTGACCTGCAAGCTGTCGCTCGATCGCGAGGGCCTCCTCTTCCATGCGCTCCGCGTGTAGGAGCACCGAAGCGCCCTCGTCAGTGAGTTGAAATCCTTCGCGCCCCCGCTGGAACAATTTGTGCCCGGTCAGTTCTTCCAGCGTCCGCACGCGACGCCCCATCGTCGGCTGCGACATTCCCAAGCGGTGAGCCGCACCGCTCAGCGAGCCACACCTGGCAACGGCCAGAAAAATCCGGAGGTCGCTCCAATCCAACGGTGCATTCATAATTGAATAGCAGTAGTTCAGCCATGTGAATTTACATGCATTCATGAATGAAGCAAAGTCGGGACTCCAACCACCCATTGAGACACCTCATGACTTCATCCAAGTTGCACACATCGGTCCCGGCAACCATGCAAGCCGCCATCGTTTTCGAGGCTAACGGCCCCTTCAAGTTGGTCGACCGCCCTGTTCCGGATGTCGCCGCCGGGCGCGTGCTGGTGCGTATCGTCGCGAGCGGCGTCAATCCGCTGGATACGAAGATCCGTGCTGGCGTCGCGGCACATGCAAAACAACCGCTCCCGGCGATTCTCGGCATGGACCTGGCTGGCGTCGTTGCCAAAGTTGGCGAGGGAGTCACGCGCTTCAAAGTGGGTGATGAGGTCTATGGCCTGGTCGGCGGCGTGGGAGGCCTGCAAGGCACCTTGGCCGGCTATGCCTCCGTTGACGAGGAGCTGCTCGCACACAAGCCCCAACGCCTGTCCATGCGGGAGGCCGCTGCCCTCCCCTTGGTCACCATTACCGCCTGGGAAGGATTGATCGATCGCGCACGCACGCGGGCAGGAGACAAAGTGCTTGTTCATGGCGGAGCGGGAGGCGTCGGGAGCGCGGCGATCCAGATCGCGCGCGCGTACGGTGCAGACGTCTTCACGACAGTGACACCGGAGCAGTTCGCCGTGGTCAAGTCGCTGGGCGCAACGCCAATCGATTACACGAGCTCAACGCCAGCCGATTACGTTCTCGCACACACGGCCGATGAGGGGTTCGATGTTGTGTACGACACCGTAGGCGGGCCCACGCTGGACGCGTCCTTTCAAGTGGTACGCCGCTATACCGGGCACGTCGTGAGCGCCCTGGGATGGGGTACCCACGCGCTGGCTCCCCTGTCATTCCGGGGCGCCACGTACTCGGGCGTGTTCACACTGCTTCCGATGCTCACTGGCAAGGGGCGAACTCACCACGCCGAAATCCTCACCCAGGTCGCCCAACTGGTCGATGCGGGGCAGCTTCGCCCGCTGGTCGATTCGCAGAGGTTCACCCTCGATCAAGCAGGCGATGCGCACGCCCGCGCAACCAGTGGTCAAGCTGTCGGGAAGGTGGTTGTGGACGTCGCTTGAGTGCCATGCCGTGGACGGGCTTATGCCCGGCGTGACGGCGTAGTTCACGACTTTCTCGCTATCGCTCGACAACGAAGCGTTGTTGCGGACTACCGCGCACAAAAAAGCCCCGGCTGGCGGGGCTTTCAGGCGTTTCGGAGGTCTTTCGCGGACCATCAAGAAACCATGGTTGGCGGAGAGGGTGGGATTCGAACCCACGGTACGGGGATACCGTACGCCTGATTTCGAGTCAGGTACATTCGACCACTCTGCCACCTCTCCGGAGTCTGGTGTTTGTCGAGCCCGCGATTCTAGCAGAGACTTCGGGCGGCTTATTCAGGCCCGCAGCACTTCCAGCCCGCCGAGGTACGGCCGCAGCGCCAGCGGCACCTTGATCGACCCGTCCGGCTGCTGATGGTTTTCCAGCAACGCGACCAGCGTGCGACCGACGGCCAGGCCGGAACCGTTGAGCGTGTGCACCAGCTCGTTCTTGCCCTGCGCGTTCTTGAAGCGCGCCTGCAGGCGCCGCGCCTGGAAGGCCTCGCAGTTCGACACCGAGCTGATCTCGCGGTAGGTGTTCTGCGCGGGCAGCCAGACCTCGAGGTCGTAGGTCTTGGCTGAGCCGAAGCCCATGTCACCGGTGCACAGCAGCACGACGCGGTAAGGCAGCTCCAGCGCCTGCAGTACGGCCTCGGCGTGGCCGGTCATCTCTTCGAGCGCCTCGTAGCTCTTGTCGGGGTGCGTGATCTGCACCATCTCGACCTTGTCGAACTGGTGCTGGCGGATCATGCCGCGCGTGTCGCGCCCGGCGCTGCCCGCCTCGGAGCGGAAGCAGGGGGTATGCGCCGTCAGACGGATGGGAAGCTGCGATTCGGCAATGACCTCGTCTCGGACGAAGTTCGTCAGCGGTACCTCGCTGGTGGGAATGAGGTAGAGCGCCGAATGGTCGGGCGCGGGCTCCCCTTCCTGCCCGCCCTTCCTGGCGGCAAACAGATCGCCCTCGAACTTGGGCAACTGGCCGGTGCCGCGCAGCGTGTCGGCATTGACCACGTAGGGCACATAGCACTCGGTGTAGCCGTGCTGCTGCGTCTGCATGTCGAGCATGAACTGCGAGAGCGCCCGGTGCAGCCGTGCGATCGGACCCCTCATCACGGTGAAGCGAGAGCCGGCGAGCTTGACGCCGGTTTCGAAGTCCAGCCCCAGCGGCGCACCCAGGTCCACGTGGTCGCGCGCCTCGAAACCCAGCGCGGCCGCGTCGGCGCCGTTGCCACCCTGCGGGCTCCAGCGGCGAACTTCGGCGTTCGCGTTTTCGTCTTCCCCGACGGGGACGCTCGCATGCGGCAGGTTGGGCACCGCCAGCAGCAGGGCCTGCAGTTCGGGCTGGATCTGCTCGAGCCGCGTGGCGGACGATTCCTGCTCGGCCTTGAGCGCATTGACTTCGGCCATGAGCGCGTCGACGGGCTCGCCCTTGGCCTTCAACGGGCCGATCTGCTTGTTGAGCGCGTTGCGGCGCGCCTGCAGTTCCTCGGTGCGGGTCTGCAGCGTCTTGCGCTCGGCCTCGAGCGCGCTGAAGCTGGCCACGTCGAGGAAGGTCTGGTTCTTCTTGCGGGTTTCGAGGCGGGCAACGACCGACGCGAGGTCCTTGCGTAACAGTGTGATGTCGAGCATCCGGCGATTCTAGGTGCGCCCATTCGAGGCGTGGCGTGCATCGCGCGCGAGGCGTAGCATCGCCGCTCCCGTCATTTGACGCCTCACCAAGGAGTTCTCGAATGGAAGCCTATCTGTCCTTCAACGGTAATGCGGCCGAAGCCCTGGCCTTCTATGCAAGGAGCCTGGGCGGCAAGATTCTTTTCAGCATGACGTTCGGCGAAAGCCCGATGGGCAAGGACACGCCCGAGGCTTACAAGGGCAAGATCATGCACGCGACGCTGGAAGCCCGGGGCAAGCAGATCATGGCCTCCGACCTGCCTCCCGGCATGGCCTTCGAGGGCTACAAGGGCTTCTCGCTGTCGGTGCAGGCCGGGGACGTGAAGGAAGGCGAAGCGCTGTTCAAGGCCCTGTCCGAAGGCGGCAAGGTGACGATGCCCTATGCGGCCACCTTCTGGTCGCCGGGCTTCGGCATGCTGGAAGACAAGTTCGGCGTGCCGTGGATGGTCAACGTCGCCCAGCCGCAGGGCTGATCAGGCCAGCGTCGCCGGGTCCACGTTGGCGCCGCAGACGATCAGGCAGATCTTCTCGCCCTCCCGCGGCCGGTAGCGGCCGTCGTGCAGCGCCGCCAGCGGCAGCGCGGCGGCCGGCTCCACGGCGAGCTTGAGTTCTTTCCACATCCACGACTGCGCGGCGCGGATGGACTCGTCGGACAGCAGCAGCGCGTCGTGCAGGTGGCGCTGGGTGATGTCCCAGGCGAAGCTGCCGATGCGCCGGGCGCCCAGGGAGTCGGCGGCGATGCCGCTCACGTCCACGTCGACCGGCTCGCCGGCTTCGCGGGCGCGAAAGAGCGTGGGCGCGCGCTCGGGCTCGAGGGCCACCACGCGGCTGCGCCGCTCGAACCAGGCGGTCAGCCCGCCGATGAGCCCGCCGCCACCGACGCTGACCAGCACCGAATCGGGCAAGCCGCCCTCTTCCTCGATCTCGCGGCCCAGCGTCCCGGCACCGGCCACCACCTCGGCCTGGTCGTAGGCATGGGTCAGCAAGGCGCCGCTTTCGCGCTGCCGCGACAAGCAGGCGGCGAGCGCGTCGGCATAGGCCTGGCCGCCCACCACCACGGTCGCGCCGAGCGCACGCAGCCGGGCCCGCTTGGCTTCCGGCGACACGGTGGGCAGAAACACCTCGCAAGGCACGCCCAGCGCCCCGGCCGCAGCCGCGGTGGCGATGCCGGCGTTGCCGCCCGAGGCAACGATGGCACCGCTCGCTGGAATGTCGTTGGCGAGCAGCCGGCTCATCATGCCGCGCGCCTTGAAGCTGCCACTTACTTGCAGGTGCTCCAGCTTGAGCCAGACTTCCACGCGCGGCACCTCGATGCCCAGCGCGCGGCCGGGCAACTTCCACAGCGGTGTCTTGCGCAGGAAATGCGGGACGCGCGCCTGGATGCGGCTGGCCGCGGCCTCGATCTCGTGCCGCCAGTCGATCGGCGCACTCACGAGATATGCCCCGGCGCCGCCATGTCGTCCAGCTTCAACCCCTTGGGGAGCGGGAACTTGAGCGTTTCCTCGATGCCGTTCATCTTGCGCACCGACACCGCGCCCAGCGCCTTGATGCGGTCGATCACCTCGTGCACCAGGATTTCGGGGGCCGAGGCACCGGCGGTCAGGCCCACCCGGCTCTTGCCCTCGAACCATTCCGGCCGCAGCTCCGCGGCCGAGTCGACCATGTAGCTCTCGGTGCCCAGGCGCTGCGCCAGTTCGCGCAGCCGGTTGCTGTTGGAGCTGGTCGGGCTGCCGACCACGATCACCAGGTCCACCTGCGGGCTCAGCAGCTTCACCGCGTCCTGCCGGTTCTGCGTGGCATAGCAGATGTCCTGCTGCTTGGGCTCGCGCACCTTCGGAAAACGCGCGCGCACCGCGGTGGAGATCTCGGCCGCGTCGTCCACCGACAGCGTTGTCTGCGTCACCACGGCCAGCTTCTCGGTCTGCGCGGGCTGCACGCGCGCCACGTCTTCCACGTCCTCCACCAGGTGGATGCCGCTGGAGAGCTGGCCCATCGTGCCCTCGACTTCGGGGTGCCCCTTGTGGCCGATCATGATGAACTCGTAGCCTTCCTTCGCGAGCTTGGCGACCTCCACGTGCACCTTGGTCACCAGAGGGCAGGTCGCGTCGAAGATATCGAAGCCGCGCGCGCGCGCCTCGGCCTGCACCGCCTTGCTGACCCCGTGCGCGCTGAAAACCAGCGTGGCCCCGGGCGGCACTTCGGCCAGGTCTTCGATGAAGATGGCGCCCTTGGCCTTGAGCTCGTTGACCACGTAGGTGTTGTGCACGATCTCGTGGCGCACGTAGATCGGCGCGCCGAACTTGGCGAGCGCACGCTCGACGATCTCGATCGCGCGATCGACGCCGGCGCAAAAGCCGCGCGGCTCGGCGAGGATCACTTCCTGGACCGTTCCCATCTCACAGCACCCCGATCAGTTGCACTTCGAAGCTCACCGGCTGCCCGGCCAGGGGATGGTTGAAATCGAAGTGCACCGCCGTCTCGCCCAGCTCGATCACCGCGCCGGCGTAGCTGCCGCTGCCGTCCGGCGTGGAGAACTTCACCACGTCGCCCACCGCATACTGCTCGTCGGGGTCGCCCAGTTGCGCCAGCAGGGTGCGCGCGACCCATTGCTGCATCTCGGGATTGCGTTCGCCGAAGGCCTCGCCGGGCGCCAGCTCGAAGGTGGTGTGCGTGCCTTCGGGCATGCCGATGAGGCGCTGCTCCATCGCCGGCGAAAGTTCGCCCGTGCCCAGCGACAAGGTGGCCGGCTGGGCGCCGAAGGTGTTGATGATGTCACCCCCCGGCCCGGCCAGCCGATAGTGCAGCGTGAGAAAGGAACCGGGCGCCACGACGGCGGAGGGGGAGGAGGACACGGTGGGGATGCCTATAGACTCGGGGGCCTGTATTCTAGGGAGAGGCCCAAGAGCCCACGCCAACCATGCCTTTCAGGGATCTGCCGCTCGAAGCGCGGCCACGCGAAAAACTCATGGCGCGCGGCGCCGTCGCACTGGGCGATGTCGAGCTGCTCGCATTGCTGCTGCGCACCGGAACGAGCGGCAAGAACGTGCTGCAGCTCGCCCAGGAACTCATCGACACCTTCGGCGGCCTGGCCGGCCTGCTGCATGCCGGGGTCGAAGACCTGCGCCGCATCAAGGGCCTGGGCGGGATCGCCAAGCGTGCCGAGATCTCGGCGGTGCTCGAACTGGCGCGACGCACGTCCGCCGAACAGCTCAAGCAGCGCCCGGTCATCGACAGCCCGAACGCGGTCCGGCAGCACATCCAGCTGTACATCGCATCGCGGCCGCACGAAGTCTTCGCCGCCCTCTTCCTCGATGCCCAGCACAGGCTGATCGCGATGGAAGAGCTGTTCCGGGGCACCCTGACGCAGACCAGCGTGTACCCCCGCGAAGTCGTGACCCGCGCCCTGCACCACCATGCCGCCGCCGTGATCCTGGCCCACAACCACCCGAGCGGCTGCGTCGAGCCCTCGCGTGCCGACGAGGCGTTGACGCAGACGCTGCAGAGCGCGCTGGCGCTGATCGACGTGCGGGTGCTGGACCACGTGATCGTGGCCCCGGGGCAGGCCCTGTCGATGGCGGAGCGCGGCCTGGTCTGAGCCTTGCCGATGCGCCCTGCCGCGCCGGGGGCGTATGCTCCATGGGAAGCCCATGCCCAGAAGCAAGTCTCCCTCTCTCAAAAGCCTCTCCGACCTGAAGGACGTGCAGAAGACGCTGGCCGAGCAGCGCGAACGCGAAGCGGCCGAGGCCGCCGCGCGCACCGCGGCCGAGAAGAAGCGCGCCGCGGAGCAGGACCTCTTCGCGCGCGCCATCGGCGCCACGCAGCCGCTGCGCCGCCCTGCCAAGGTCTCGCTGACGCCGGAGCTGCCCGCGCCGATCCCGGTGCAGCACCAGCTCGACGAACAGCGCGTGCTGCGCGAGTCGCTGTCCGACGAGTTCGACGTCAGCACCCTGCTGGACGCCGACGATGCGATGAGCTTCCGCCGCCCCGGCATTCACACCGACGTGACTCGCAAGCTGCGCGCCGGTGAGTGGAGCATTCAGCGCGAGATCGACCTGCACGGCCTGCGCAGCGACGAGGCGCGCGAGGCCCTGGGCCAATTCATCCGCGACGCCGGCAAGCAGGGTGTGCGCTGCGTGCGCGTGGTGCACGGCAAGGGCCTGGGCTCACCGGGGCGCCAGCCGGTGCTCAAGGCCAAGGTGCAGCGCTGGCTGATCCAGAAGAGCGAGACGCTGGCCTTCGTGCAGGCCAAGCCGGCCGAAGGTGGCGCGGGGGCGCTGGTGGTGCTGTTGACGCCGCCGCCAAGACGCTAGTGTGGCCGAGCCCACGTGGGCTCATGTCCGCATCCAGTCGGCCGTCTGGAAAAACGAATCGCGCAAACGGGCGCGCAAGCCCTCGGGCACACCCGTCTCCCCCATCGCCTGGTCCATGCAGGCCAGCCACTCGTCGCGCTCCTTGATGCCGATCGTGTGCCCGCCGATGCGCTGCGGCAGGTGCCGCGCCCGCAGCATGGGGTGGCCGAAGCGGTCGGTGTAGTGCTGCGGCCCGCCCAGCCAGCCGCAGAGGAACCAGAACAGCCGCTGGCGCGCGTTGTCCAGCGACGGCCCGTGCACGGCACGCAGGCGGGCATAGGCCGGCTCCAGCTCCATCAGGTCGTAGAAGCGCTCGACGAGCGCGTGGACCTTCTCCTCGCCGCCGATCCATTCGAAGGGCGTGTCGAAGGGCGGCTTTTCATGAATTTGCATGCCGGCAGTATGCATATGAAGCCGCTATTCCACCGCCGACATGGGCTTCGTCCGCGACGTGGCCGGCCGCGCGCTCCAGCGCGCGCTGCCTTCAGTCCCATTGCCTGCCTCAATGCACCCCATTGAGGCTTTGTATTGCGGCCATGGCAACAACTGGCGTAGATTCGGCGAGCGCCGCTGCCCTCGGGCTGCGACGGTTCCGCTTGCACAACCTAGCCACTCTCAGGAGACAGCCATGGAATTGAAGGGCTCGAGAACCGAACAGAACCTGAAGGACGCCTTTGCAGGCGAATCCCAGGCCAACAGACGCTACTTGTACTTCGCGAACAAGGCCGACGTCGAGGGGCAGAACGATGTCGCGGCGCTGTTCCGCTCCACCGCCGAAGGTGAAACCGGCCACGCGCATGGCCACCTCGAGTTTCTCGAGAACGGTTCGGGCGACCCGGCCACCGGCCTGCCCATCGGCGACAGCCGCCTCAACCTGAAAGCCGCGGTGGCCGGCGAAACCCACGAGTACACCGACATGTACCCGGGCATGGCCAAGCAGGCCCGCGAAGAGGGCTTCGACGAGATCGCCAACTGGTTCGAGACGCTGGCCAAGGCCGAGCGTTCGCACGCCAACCGCTATACCAAGGCCCTCGAGGCACTGGTCGACTGAGCTGCAGCGGCCATCGCCATGCAGGGCCGCAATGCGCCGGCCCGGCATGCCGGCGGCGCGCGCATCGAGGCGGTCCCTCCATGACGATTCGAGAAGGCAATCTCGAGGCGCCGACGCGCCACCCCGTGGACTGGAAGAACCCCGAGTTCTACGACCAGGTCGCCTGCGAGCGCGAACTCACGCGCATCTTCGACATCTGCCACGGCTGCCGCCGCTGCGTCAGCCTGTGCCAGGCTTTCCCGACCCTGTTCGACCTCGTGGATGCCACTGAGGATGGCGAGGTGCACGGTGTCGACCCGAAGGCCTATGGCAGCGTGGTCGACCAGTGCTACCTGTGCGACCTCTGCTACATGACCAAGTGCCCCTACGTGCCGCCGCATCCGTGGAACGTGGACTTCCCGCACACCATGCTTCGGGCCAAGGCCATCAAGTTCCGCAACGGAGGCGTCGGCGGGGGCGAGAAGCTGCTCGCCTCCACCGATGTGCATGGGCAGTTCGCCGGCATTCCCGTGGTGGTGCAGGCGGTCAACGCGCTCAACCGCACGAAGCCGATGCGCAAGCTGCTCGACGGCGCGCTGCACGTGCATCCGGATGCCTGGCTGCCGGACCTGGCGACCAAGCGCTTCCGCTGGAGCGCGCCCGAAGACAAGAAGGCCCAGCCGGTGGTCGACGGCGAGCGCACGCCGGGCAAGGTGGCCATTTTCTCGACCTGCTACGTCAACTACAACGAGCCCGGCATCGGCCTCGACCTGATCAAGCTGCTGGAACACAACGACATCCCATACACGGTGGTCAGCAAGGAAAGCTGCTGCGGCATGCCCAAGCTGGAACTGGGCGATCTGGAGGGCGTGGCGAAGCACAAGGAAGCCAACATTCCCGTGCTCGCGAAGTACGCGAAGGACGGCTTCGCCATACTGGCGGCCATCCCGTCCTGCACGCTGATGTTCAAGCAGGAAATCCCCCTGCTCTTCCCCGACGACCCTGACGTGAAGCTGGTGCAGCAGGCCATGTTCGACCCCTTCGAGTACCTCGTTGCGCGCCACAAGGACGGCCTGCTCAAGACCGACTTCAAGACCGGCCTGGGCAAGCTGAGCTACCACATCCCCTGCCACGGCCGGGTACAGAAGATCGGCCGCAAGACCGAGGAGATGTTCAAGCTGATCGGCCAGAGCGTGCCGGTGCAGCTCAACACGGTGGAGCGCTGCTCGGGCCACGCGGGCACCTACGGCGTGAAGACGCCCTACCACCCCATCGCGATGAAGATCGGCAGGCCGGTATTCAAGGCCATGGGCAAGGACCAGCCCGACTACATCAGCTCCGACTGCGCCCTGGCCGGCCACCACATCGCGCAGGGCATGGGCGCCGAAGGCCTGCCGGCGGCGAAGCTGCAGCATCCCCTGAGCCTGGTGCGCCTGGCCTATGGGCTGGAGTAGCTGGAGTCGCAAGCATGAGCACGTCCATCACCCCCGACAGCCTGATGACCCTGGAGGCCTACTCGAAGATCCGCAAGTCCAGTGCGCCCGAATTCATCGCGCACCGCAAGCTGCGCACCGTGCGCCTGGGCGAGCACATGAGCGTGCAGTTCGAAGACGAAATCACCATCCGCCGCCAGATCCAGGAGATGCTGCACATCGAGAAAATCTTCGAGGAGGATGGCATCCAGAGCGAGATCGACGCCTACCAGCCCCTGGTGCCCGACGGCAGCAACTGGAAGGCCACCCTGCTCATCGAGTACACCGAGGTGCCCGAGCGCCAGCGTGAGCTGGCCCGGCTGATCGGCGTGGAGGATCGCGTGTTCGTCGAAGTCGAAGGCCACGCGCGCATCTACGCCATTGCCGACGAAGACCTGGACCGCGAGAACGACGAAAAGACCTCGGCCGTGCACTTCCTGCGCTTCGAGTTCGACGCGGCGCAGCGCGCGGCGGTGCGTGCCGGCGGGCAGGTCAAGCTGGGCTGCGACCACACGAACTACCTGGCGCAGACCGTCATCGCGGCGGAAACGCTGGCGAGCCTGGCGGGTGACCTGAGCAGTTGAGCCGCGCGCGCCTTGCCGGCCGAGGCGCGTGCCTTGCGGCCGGGCCGGTCAGATCTTCGCCAACGCCTGGGCCAGGTCGTCCTGCAGATCGGACAGCGCCTCCACCCCCACCGACAGGCGCACCAGTCCGTCGCCGATGCCCAGCCGCGCACGCGTCTCGGCCGGGATGGTGGCGTGGGTCATGATGGCCGGGTGCTCGATCAAGCTTTCGACGCCGCCCAGGCTCTCGGCCAGCGAGAAGATGCGCACCGCTTCCAGGAAGCGCCGCGCGCCGGCAAGGTCGGTGCGCAGGTCCAGCGAGATCATGCCGCCGAAGCCCTGCGGCATCTGCCGCTTGGCCAGTTCGTGCTGCGGATGAGAAGGCAGGCCCGGGTAGTGCACGCGCGCCACCTGCGGCTGCGCCTCCAGCCAGTGCGCCAGGGCCAGCGCATTGCTGCAGTGGCGCTCCATGCGCAGCGCCAGGGTCTTCACGCCGCGCAAGGTCAGGAAGCTGTCGAAGGGCCCCGCAATCGCGCCCACCGCGTTCTGCAGAAAGCCCAGGCGCTCGCGCAGCGGCGCATGGTGCTCCTCGCGGCCGACCACGGCCACGCCGCCGATGACGTCCGAATGACCGTTGAGGTACTTGGTGGTGGAGTGCACCACCACGTCGAAGCCCAGCTCGAGCGGCCGCTGCACGAAGGGGCTGGCGAAGGTGTTGTCGGCCACGCAGAGAATGCCGCGCTCGCGGCAGATCGCGGCGATGGCCCGCAGGTCGGCCAGGCGCAGAAGCGGGTTGGTCGGCGTCTCCACCCACACCATGCGCGTCTGCGGCGTCAGCGCCTCCAGCAGCCGCACCGGATCGGTCAGGTCCACGAAGCTGAAGCGGTGTCCCGCGCTGCGCACGCGCACCCGCTCGAACAGGCGGAAGGTGCCGCCGTAGACATCGTCGCCGGAGACGATGTGGGCATTGGCATCCAGCAGCTCCAGCGTGGTCGAGATCGCGGCCAGGCCGGAGGCGAAGGCAAAGGCCGCCGAGCCGCCTTCCAGGTCGGCCACGCAACGCTCCAGCGCCCAGCGGGTGGGGTTGTGCGAGCGCCCGTAGTCCAGGCCCTTGTGCACGCCGGGGCTTTGCTGCACGTAGGTCGAGGTGGCGAAGATGGGCGGCATGATCGCGCCGGTCGCCGGCTCAGGCGACTGGCCGGCATGGATCACGCGGGTGGCGAAGTCCAGTGCGCGGTCGCTGTCTTTGTCGTGGCTCACTTCAGCTTCCTTCGAAGGTGGTTCAAGAGGTCGGTTCGGGTGATGAGGCCATGGAAGCCGCCTTGGTCCGAGATCATCGCGACCAGGCCGCGGTCGAGCACGGCTTCGAGCTCGGCCAGGCTGGCGCTGGACGGCAGGGTTTCGGGCAGGTCGGTCATGGCCTCCTTCACGCTCGACCGGAAACGGTCCGCATCGGTGTGCACGCTCAGCAGCAGGTCGGACTCGTCGATCACGCCGATCAGCTGCGTGCCCTCCAGCACCGGCAGCTGCGACACGTCGGCCAGGCGCATGCGCTGGAAGGCGGTGAGCAGCGTGTCCCCGGGGCCGACGCTGATCACGCTGCCATCCTCGAAGCGGCGCGAGACCACGTCGCGCAGGTCGCCGAAGCGTTGGCGCTCCAGCAGGCCCTGGTCCAGCATCCACTGGTCGTTGTAGACCTTCGAGAGATAACGCGTGCCGGTGTCGCAGACGAAGCTGACCACGCGCAGCGGCTTCTGCTGCTCGCGGCAGAAGCGCAGCGCGGCGGCCAGCAGCGTGCCGGTGGACGAGCCGGCCAGGATGCCCTCGGCCCGCAACAGCTCGCGGGCGGTGCCGAAGCTTTCCTCGTCGGTGATGGAATAGGCCTTCTTCACGCCGGACAGGTCGGCGATGCCGGGGATGAAGTCCTCGCCGATGCCTTCGACGGCCCACGAACCGGCCTCGCCCACCTTTCCGCTGCGCGTGTACTCGGCCACCACCGAGCCGGCCGGGTCGGCCAGCACGAAGAAGAGGCCGGGCTGCACGTCGCGGAAATAGCGCGTCAGCCCGGTGATGGTGCCGCCCGAGCCGACGCCGACCACGATCGCGTCCACGTCGTGGCCGGTCTGCTGCCAGATCTCGGGGCCGGTGCTGGAGGCGTGGGCCAGCGGGTTGTCGGGGTTGTTGAACTGGTCGGCGAAGAAGGCGCCGGGGATCTCCTTCGCCAGCCGCGCCGCATAGTCCTGGTAGTACTCGGGATGGCCCTTGCCCACGTCGGAACGCGTGGTGTGGACCTCGGCGCCCAGGGCCTTGAGGTGCAGCACCTTCTCGGTGGCCATCTTGTCGGGCACCACCAGGACCACGCGATAGCCCTTCGCCCGCGCCACCAGCGCCAGGCCCAGACCCGTGTTGCCGGCGGTGGCCTCGACCACCGTGCCGCCGGGCTTCAGGCGGCCGTCGCGCTCGGCGCCATCGATCATCGCGAGGCCGACGCGGTCCTTGATGGATCCGCCGGGGTTCTGCGACTCGAGCTTGAGGAACAAGGTGCAGGGGCCGGTGTCGAGGCGCGTGACGGGCACCAGCGGCGTGTTGCCGATCAGGTCGAGGACGGCGGGGCGGGTGTCGGTCATGCGGTCACCTTTGGCAGCCATCTTAGACAGGAGAGCCGCTTCATGAGAGCTTCAAGGGCTCGGCGGCCTGCGCATGACCTCGATGATCATGTCGATCGTGCCCGCCCAGGCTCGCTCGACCGGCGGTGTGAACCTTTCATCGAGAATGCCACGTGCCGCTTCGAGAAACGCCTGGCGAAAAGCCAAGTAGTGGTCGGCCGCGACGCCGTAGGCATCATGTCGCCGACCGAGATCCCGCAGACCCAGCGTGATGAGCTCGGGCCGGCTCATGGCCTGCACGAGAAACTGGATCATGTGGGCGAGCATCTGGCCCTGGCTTTCCATGTCGTCACGGAAAAGTCCCTTGACCGAAGGAGCCAGGTCGAACAAGCGCCGGTAGAGGTCCTGCGTGAAGCGCTTCTGATGTTGCAGGAGAAGGCCGACGGTCGACTGCACCAGCAGGGCGGAGTCCGGCTCGCAATACCCGATCGCTTCCACCAGCTGGAACGCGCCGAGCTTGCCCTTCAGGACCACCTGCGTTCTGCGCACCTGCAAGGGCGCCTGTGGAACTTGATCGAACAAAGCCTCCGACATCAGGAACCGCGTACCCAGTGTCTTGTTGGCGTCTTCGATGCGGCTGGCGATGTTCATCGCATCGCCGACCACCGCGAACTGACGATGATCCGGATGCCCGATCATGCCGGCGACGAGCGGGCCGAAGTGCGCCCCGATCCCGATCTGCAGCGCGGTTGCGAATTCGTCCGACAGCTGCGCATTGAGATCGTCCAGCGCCGAAAGCATGCCCAGGCCCGCTCGAATCGTGTCGAGACAACTCTTCTGCGGCGGATCGCCACCGACACCGAACAGCCCGACGATCTGGTCGCCGACGTACTGGTAGATGACGCCGTTGTTGAACAGAATCGCGTCGCCGACCGCCTTGAAGAACCGATTGAGGATGTGCACCACGTCGTAGGCAAGGTGCGTGTCGACAAAGGCGGTGAAGTTGCGGATGTCGCAGAACAGGACCGCGAGCGTCCGCTCCTGCGACGGCGCGACCGACGCTTCTTCCAGCTGCAGGCTCGACATGTCGGCAGGACTCTTGACCAGCCGTTCGAGGGTCACGTCCCCGCTGACGCGCGTCTGGCACGCCAGGCGCGTGAATCCGTCCCAGCGAAGCGCGCTGGCGACCTCGACCTCGCGCGGCGTGCGCGCCGAGACGTTGTGGATCCCTTCACGGATACGGACGCGACAGGTCGTGCAGCGACCATGCCCCCCGCATGCCCGAACGTGAGGGATCTTGTGCGCGATCGAGACATCGAGGATGGTCATGGCGGGGTCGGCGACCGCCGCCGCCTTGTCCTCGCCCGTGTATACGATCTTTGTCATGTGAGAGGCCGCAGGGATTCGAGCCTGAAGGCGCACCTCGTCTCCTGGCGAACGGCGGAAGTATCCCGCCAGCCGGTGTCATGCGTCCATCCCCGATCGAGCATGCGTCCGGAATGGCACGCAGCAGCCAGCGCCGCTCTACTCCGCCGCGCGCCTCAAGGTATCCACCACCGGCCGCCGCAGCACTTCCCGCAGGCCCCACCATCCCGCAGCCAACGCCAGCACCGCTCCAGCCAGCGAGCCGATCACCGGCACCAGCGGCGAGGCCGTCCAGGTGAAGTCGAACACATAGCGCGCCAGCCCCCAGCCGATCACGGAGGCCACGATGCTGGCCAGGAAGCCGGCCAGCAGGCCCACCCCCAACAGTTCCGCCCGCTGCACCTGCCGCAGCAGGCTGCCGCGCGCGCCGACCGCGCGCATCACCGCGAACTCGCGCGCCCGCTCCTCGCGCGTGGCCGTCACCGCCGCGAACAGCACGACCAGCCCGGCCGCGAGCGTGAAGCCGAAGAGGAACTCCACCGCGCGGATCACCTGGTCCAGCACGCGCTGCACCTGGCCGATGGTGGCGCTCATGTCCACGTTGGTCACGTTGGGGAAGGTGCGCACCAGCGCGTTGTCGAAACCCGGGCGCTCGGGCGCCCGGAAGGCACTCATGTAGGTGACGGGCACGTCGGGGCCCAGCGAATCCACCGTGTACATGACGAAGAAGTTGGCATGCATGGAGCCCCAGTCCACCTTGCGCACGGAGGTGATGCGGGCATCGTTCTGCTGCCCGCCGATGTCGAAACGCAGACGGTCGCCGAGCTTGAGGCCGAGGGTCTCCATCAGGCCCTGTTCGACGCTGACCTCGCCCGCCCTGCCGGGCTCCCAGCGGCCGGCCACCACCTCGTTGTGCGGGGGGCGCTCCCGCGCATGGCTGAGGTTGAACTCGCGGTCCACCAGGCGCCGGGCCCGGTCCTCGGTGTAGTCGTCGGGCGAGACCGGGCGATCGTTGATGGCCACCAGGCGACCGCGGATCATCGGGTACCAGTCGTACTTCTGCACTCCGCCGGCCTGCAGCGCCTGGCGGAAGGCCTGGCTCTGGTCGGGCATGACGTTGATGACGAAGCGGTTGGGCGCATCGGGCGGCGAGGCACGGCGCCAGCTCGCGACCAGGTCGGTGCGCAGCAGCACGAGCAGCACCAGCGCGAGCAGGCCGACGGCGAGCGCACTGACCTGCACCACGGTATAGGCGGGCCGGGCCGAGATCTGCCGCGTGGCCAGCACCAGCCAGCGCGGCGCGGTCGTTTCGTTGACGCTGCGCCGCAGCAGCAGCACGGCCGCCCAGCTCAGGAGCGCGAACAGCGCCACCGCACCGGCGAAGCCGCCGACCGCGATCAGGCCCAGCTTGATGTCGCTGCTGGCGGCCAGCAGCAGGGCCGCGAAGCCGGCCACGCCGACCGCGAGCACGGCCAGCGAGGCCGGCTTGAGGTTGCCCACGTCGCGGCGGATCACGCGCAGCGGCGGCACCCGTGCCAACTGCAAGACCGGAGGCAGCCCGAAGGCGAACAAGAGCGTGAGCCCCATGCCCAGGCCGAAGGCCACCGGCCACAGGCTGGGCGCGGGCAGCGCGGCCTCGACCAGGCCGGCCAGCAGCAGCACGAAGACGTAGTGCACGCCGAAGCCGATCGCCACGCCGAGCGCGCTGGCCGCCAGGCCGATCAGGGCGAACTCGAAGGCGTAGGCCTGCGCGATGGTGCGCTGACTCTGGCCGAGCACGCGCAGCATGGCACAGTCGTCCAGGTGATTGGCCGCGAAGCCGCGCGCGGCCAGCGCCACGGCCACGGCCGAGAGCAGGGCCGCGAGCAGGGCAACCAGGTTGAGGAATTTCTCGGCACGGTCCAGGGTCTGCCGCATCTCGGGCCGGCCGCTTTCGAAGGAGTCGAGGCGCACGCCGCGCAGCTCGCCCTTCTTGAGCAGCGCGTCGCTCCAGTCGCTGAAGCGCTTGACCGCCGCCGCCTCGCCCGCCACCGCGAAGCGGTAGCTGACGCGGCTGGCCGGCTGCACGAGGCCGGTGCGCTGCACGTCGGCCTGGTTGAGCATCACGCGCGGCGCGAAGCTCATGAAGCCGGCGCCGCGATCGGGCTCCAGCGTGATCACGCGCGCGATGCGCAGGCGGGCATCGCCCAACAGCAGGTCGTCGCCCACCTTCAGACCGAGGCCTTCCAGCAAGGGCGCATCGACCCAGGCCTCGCCGGGCGCGGGGACGTCGCGCGTGGGTGCGCCGGGGCCACCCGGCGCTGCGCTCACCTGCAGGGTGCCGCGCAGCGGGTAGCCCGCCTCCACCGCCTTGAGCGCGACCAGCTTGGTCGCGCCGCCCTGCTCGTCCGCGGCGCGCGCCATGGTCGGAAAACCGTAGGTGCTGGCGGTCTGCAGGCCCAGCGCGCGGGCGCGCTCGATGAAGACAGCGGGCGTGGGGTTGTCGCTCGCAACCACCGCGTCGCCGCCGATCAGCTGGCGTGCGTCGCGCTGCAGGCCGCCCTTGAGCCGGTCGGCGAAGAAGCCGACGGCCGTGAGCGCGGCGACGGCCAGCAGCACGGCGACGATGAGAAGGCGCAGCTCACCGGCGCGCAGGTCGCGCCAGAGCGTGCGCCAGCCGAGGCGGAGGGAGGCGTTCATGGGGTCCGACGATAGCCCAGGCGCGGCGCCCCGGCCACCGAAGGGCTTAGGGACTGTCGGGCCGGTCCGGCCATCGCGCACCGGCCAGCCCCGGCTGCAGGATCAGCCGGTCGCTCCCCGCATAACAGACAAAGCGCTTGTTCGTCGCACGACCAATCGCGCACAGGCCGACCTTGGTCGCGACTTCATACCCCATCTGCGTCATGCCGCTGCGCGAGACCACGATGGCCACGCCCATCTGGGCCGACTTGATGACCATCTCGCTGGTCAGGCGCCCCGTGGTGTAGAAGACGCGCCCTCCCTCGAGTCGACCGGGCGGCTGCATGGCGATCCAGCCGGCGATGGTGTCGATGGCGTTGTGCCGCCCGACGTCCTCGACGAAGCATTGCATCCGGGCATCGTGGTCGCCCTCGCCCAGGGTGAACAGGGCGCAGCCATGCACCGAGCCGGCCGACTTGTAGGTGCTCTCCTGGAGCCGGATCGCGTTGACCAGCGCGTAGAGCTGCGGCTGGCGCATGCGCGTGTCGGGCAGTGCCAGGCGCTCGATGCCGGCCATCAGCTCGCCGAACACGCTGCCCTGCCCGCAGCCGGTGGTGACCACCTTCCTGGCGGTGCGCTCCTCGATGCGGTCGATGCCGGCGTGCGTCTTCACCGCGGCGGCGTTGACCTCCCAGTCGACGGTGATCGACTCGACGTCGGCGGCCGACTCGATGAGGCGCTGGTTCAGCAGGTAGCCCAGCACCAGCAGTTCGGGCTGCGCGCCCAGGGTCATCAATGTGACCAGCTCGCGGCGGTCGACGTAGACGGTGAGGTCACGCTCGGCCGGGATCGAGATGAGGCCGCGCTCGCCGTGCTCGTCGATGACCTCGACCTCGCGCGTGAGCGGCGCGCGCGCCGCGCTCAGGCGCGGGAGCCTGCGCGTCACTGCTTGGGCGTGGGATTCGCCGCGGCCGCCGGCTGCTGCGTGCTGGGCGGCGAGCTGGCGGTGCCGGGCGGCGAATGGGCGCCCGAAGCCTCGATCGGCTTCTGCTCCGGCGGCGTGTAGGCGAAGGGTCCGGGATCGGCGCAAGACGGCAGGGCCGGGGGCGGCGCCAGTTGCTTGCCGGCCGC
Organism: Variovorax defluvii; assembly: GCF_039541515.1. Taxonomy (NCBI): domain Bacteria; kingdom Pseudomonadati; phylum Pseudomonadota; class Betaproteobacteria; order Burkholderiales; family Comamonadaceae; genus Variovorax; species Variovorax defluvii. The sequence goes on along the minus strand of NZ_BAABGJ010000002.1, from coordinate 170,616 downwards.
GGCGGCGCTCTCGCGATAGCGCGCGGCCACCCTGTCCTGGGCCTGGCAGAGCTGGTAGGCCTCGACCTTGCCGCTCCACGCGGTGCGGGCCGCGGCCTCGGCCGCCTTGGCCTTGGCTTCCGGTGTGTCGGGCGGTGCGGGCAGCTTGGCGATGGCGGTGCCGGCCAGCGCCACGCCGCAGAGGATGAAGAGCTTCTTCATGATCTTCGAGGTCGTCATGAGGGATTTCCTTCGACGCGGACCGGGCCCACCGGCGCCTGCGCGGGCGCCTGCTTGCTGCGCTGCGCGGGGATCTTGCCGGCGGCGACGTCCTCGTACCAGTAGGCATGATGTTCGCGCGCCCAGGTCTCGTCCACGTAGCCGTGGCGCATGGCGTCGTAGGCGCCGGCCATGCCCAGGGTGCCGATGTAGATGTGGCCCAGGATCATCGCCATCATCAGCACGGTTGCCACGCCGTGGACCATGAGCGCGATCTGCATCTCGCCGCGGGTGTAGACGAAACCCGGCAGCAGCCTGTCCAGGAACAAGCCGGAGACGGCCACGATGCTCCCCAGCACCAGCACGCCGCCCCAGAACACGACCTTCTCGCCGGCGTTGAAGCGGTGCGACGGCGGCTCGTGGGTCCGGCTGAAGAGACCGCCGGCCTTCATCACCCACTGGACATCATGGGCGCGCGGCACGTTGTCGCGCACGAAGGTGAAGAACATCAGCACCAGCGTCACCACGAACAGCGGCCCCACGATGTTGTGGATGGTCTTCAGCGCATAGGTGAGCCAGCCGAAGAGGGCCGCGCCGATGATCGGCAGGAGGAAGAACTTGCCGAAGGCCATGACGATGCCCGAGACGGCGAGCGTGACGAAGGCGATCGCATTGGACCAATGGGTCGCGCGCTCGAAGGGCGTGAAGCGCTCGATCTTGCGGCCGGTTTCCGCGCCATGCAGCCGGATCGTCCCGCGGGTGAAGTAGTAGATCGCGATGGCGAGCAGCACCACGAAGAGCAGCGCCGCGCCGTAGGGAATGATCCAGTTGTTGCGCACCTGCCGCCAGGCTTCGCCGGCGTTGGTCAGGCGCGAGCCCGGGTACTGCACGAAGGGCTGGATCAGGTTGCCGGCCTCGGGCGCCTGCGACACCGGCAGGCTGCTGTAGCCGGTCACGCCCTGCCCCACCTGCCGCCACATCGGCGCGTTGTTGCCGGGCTGGACCTTCTGCCGCTCGGCGTTGCTCTGGTTCAGGTAGTTCGGGTCCGAGCTGGCTTCGGGCTTGACCTCGAAGATGTTCTGGCTGCGGATGCCGCCGGGTGCCTGCGCCTGAGGTACAGGCGTCGGCTCGGCGACGGCGCCGCCGGCCGAAGGGTTCGGGGTTGTCGCCGGCGCCTGCGCCAGCGCAGCGCCTGCGGCCAGCATGCCCGCCAGCGCCAGGAGCTTGAGCCGCTCGATCATGCGATCTCCTTGGACCTCAGTTTCGGGTGTAGTCGTTCTGGCCGTTCTGGGCCCGCGTTTTCAACTGCTGCTCCCACGCGGCCTTGTCGCCCACCTTCCATCCCGAGGCGGTGAAGGCGGTGCCGGCGTCGGCCTTGGCACCGGTGCCGGTCCAGGGCGCGGCGTCGAGCTTCACGCCCTCCGCGTTGGTCTGCGGCTTCTCGCCGCAGGCCGCGAGCAGCATGGCTGCGGCGGACAGCACCACCAGACATGCCGCGCGCTTCACTTCGTGCCTCCGTTGGTCGGCTTTCCGGCCTGCTGCGAACCGTAGGCCGTGCCCCAGCCCCAGACTTCGGCGCCCTTGCCCCGATGCAGCACGCGGGTGCGGAAGATGTCGGCGACCACGTCGCCGTCGCCGGCCAGCAGGGCCTTGGTGGAGCACATCTCGGCGCAGGCCGGCAGCTTGCCCTCGGCCAGGCGGTTGCGTCCGTACTTCTCGAACTCGGCCTGCGAGCCGTTGGCCTCGGGGCCGCCCGCGCAGAATGTGCACTTGTCCATCTTGCCGCGCGCGCCGAAGGTGCCTTTCGAGGGGAACTGCGGCGCGCCGAAGGGGCAGGCATAGGAGCAGTAGCCGCAGCCGATGCAGACGTCCTTGTCGTGCAGCACCACGCCTTCCTCGGTGCGGTAGAAGCACTGCACCGGGCACACCGCCATGCAGGGCGCGTCGGAGCAGTGCATGCAGGCCACCGAGATCGACTTCTCGCCCGGCACGCCGTCGTTGAGGGTGACCACGCGGCGCCGGTTCACGCCCCAGGGCACCTCGTTCTCGTTCTTGCACGCCGTGACGCAGCCGTTGCATTCGATGCAGCGCTCGGCGTCGCAGACAAACTTCATTCTTGCCATGCGGTGCTCCCTATGCCTTTTCGATGTTGCAGACGGTGGTCTTGGTTTCTTGCATCATGGTGACGCTGTCGTAGCCGTAGGTGGTCGAGGTGTTGATCGCCTCGCCCCGCACCACCGGCGCCGCGCCGGCCGGGTAGTAGGGCAGCATGTCCGCGCCCTGCCAGTGGCCGGAGAAGTGGAAGGGCATGAACACCGTGTCCGGCCCCACCCGCTCGGTGACCAGCGCCTGCACGTTGAGCTTCGCGCCGGTGGGCGTGTGCACCCAGGCGCGCTCGCCGTTGCGGATGTTCTTCTCGGCCGCCACCTTCGGGTTGATCTCGATGAACATCTCCTGCTGCAGCTCGGCCAGCCACGGGTTGGAGCGGGTTTCCTCGCCGCCGCCTTCGTACTCGACCAGCCGGCCCGAGGTCATGATGTACGGGAACTTCTCCGCCACCTTGTCCGCGATGTTCTTCTGCTGCACGCTCTTGTAGAGGGTGGGCAGGCGCCAGAAGGTCATCTTGTCGTCGTGCGTCGGGTACTTGGCCATGAGGTCCGGCCGCGTGCCGTAGAGCGGTTCACGGTGCTGCGGGATCGCATCCGGGAAGTTCCACACCAGCGCCCGCGCCTTGGCATTGCCGAAGACGTGGCAGCCGTGGTTCTTCATGGTCACGCGAATGATGCCGCCGGAGGGGTCGGTCTTCCAGTTCTTGCCCTCGGCCTTGGCCTTCTCGTCGGCGGTGAGTTCGTCCCACCAGCCCAGCTTCTTGAGCAGCAGGTGGTCGAACTCGGGGTAACCGGTGGTGATTTCGGCGCCGAGCGAATGCGAGCCGTCCTCGGCCAGCAGGTTCTTGCCGTTGCGCTCCACGCCGAAGTTGGCGCGGAAGTTGCCACCGCCGTCCATCACGTGCCTGGAGGTGTCGTAGAGGTTGGCGCTGCCCGGGTGCTTGAGCTCGGGGGTGCCGTAGCAGGGCCAGGGCAGGCCGAAGTAGTCGCCCGTGAGGTCGTAGCCGTTGACCTTGTCCTTGCCCGCCTTGGCGCGCAGCGTGCGCACGTCGAAGGCCGCCATGTTGCGCATGTGGGCCTGCAGGCGCTCCGGACTCTGGCCGGTGTAGCCGATGGTCCAGGCGCACTTGTTGATCTCGCGCAGGATGTCGTCGGGAATGGGCTCGTCCATCCCGTTGACCTTCTGCATGCGGTAGTTCTTGCTGAGCTCCTTGCCGAAGCCGAGTCGGTCGGCGAACTGCTGCATGATCATGTGGTCGCTGCGGCTTTCCCACAGCGGCTCGATGACCTTCTCGCGCCATTGCAGCGAGCGGTTGGACGCGGTGACGGAGCCGCTGGTCTCGAACTGCGTGCACGCGGGCAGCAGGTAGACCGCGCGCTTGGGGTTCAGGTCGTCGGCCCGCCCCGGCATCGCCGCCATGGCCGCGGTGGCCGAGGGGTACGGGTCCACCACCACCAGCAGGTCCAGCTTGTCCATGGCCCGCTTCATCTCGAGGCCGCGGGTCTGCGAGTTGGGCGCGTGGCCCCAGTAGAAGACGCCGCGCAGGTTGGCGTCCTGGTCGATCAGCTCGTTCTTTTCGAGCACGCCGTCGATCCAGCGCGAGACGGTGATGCCCGGCTTGGTCATCATCGCGGGCGACGAGAACTGCTTCTTGATCCACTCGTAGTCCACGCCCCAGGTGGCCGCGAAGTGGCGCCAGGCGCCTTCGGCGATGCCGTAGTAGCCGGGCAGCGAGTCGGGGTTGGGACCGACGTCGGTCGCGCCCTGCACGTTGTCGTGGCCGCGGAAAATGTTGGTGCCGCCACCTGATTTGCCCACGTTGCCCAGCGCCAGTTGCAGGATGCAGGAGGCGCGCACCATGGCGTTGCCGATGGTGTGCTGGGTCTGGCCCATGCACCAGACGATGGTGCCGGGGCGGTTCTCGTTCAGCCAGGTCGCGACCTTGAGCACCTGGGCCTCCTTGACGCCGCAGGCTTCCTCGACCTTGTCCGGGGTCCACTTGGTCATCACTTCGGCACGCACCTCGTCCATGCCGAAGACGCGGTCGTTGATGTACTTCTTGTCTTCCCAGCCGTTCTTGAAGATGTGGTGGAGCACGCCGAACAGGAAGGGGATGTCCGAGCCGGAGCGGATGCGCACGTACTCGTCCGCCTTGGCCGCGGTGCGCGTGAAGCGTGGGTCGACCACGATCATCTTGCAGCCGTTTTCCTTGGCATTCAGCATGTGCAGCATGCTCACCGGGTGCGCCTCGGCCGCGTTCGAGCCGATGTACAGCGCCACCTTGGCGTTGCGCATGTCGTTGTACGAGTTCGTCATGGCGCCGTAGCCCCATGTGTTGGCCACGCCCGCCACCGTGGTCGAGTGGCAGATGCGCGCCTGGTGGTCGCAGTTGTTGCTGCCGAAGAAGCTGACGAACTTGCGCAGCAGGTAGGCCTGCTCGTTGTTGTGCTTGCTGGAGCCGATCCAGTAGACCGAGTCGGGCCCGCTGGCCTGGCGAAGTTCCTTGAGCTTCGCGGTGATCTCGTCGAGGGCCTGGTCCCAGCTGATGCGCTGGTACTTGCCGTCGATCAGCTTCATCGGGTAGCGCAGGCGGTATTCGCCGTGGCCGTGCTCGCGCAGTGCGGCGCCCTTGGCGCAGTGCGCGCCCAGGTTGATCGGCGAATCGAACACCGGCTCCTGGCGCACCCAGACACCGTTCTCGACCACGGCGTCGGAGGCGCAGCCGACCGAGCAGTGGGAGCAGACGGTACGGCGGACCTCGATCTTGCCCTGGCCGATCGCGGGCGCCCTGCCCTCGGCCGCCTCGGCCTTGCGGATCAGGCTGAGCTGGCCGGCCGCGAGGCCGACGCCCACGCCCAGGCCTGAGCGGCGCAGGAAGGCGCGCCGGTCCATCGTCGGCAGCGCGCCGGCGAGGCCGCGGCGCAGGCTGTGGACGAAGGACGAGGAGGATGCGGTACGGGAAGCGGCGCCCTCGTGTGCGGGGCCGCTGGTCTTGCGGGTCAATAGCATGGCGTGATGGTCCTCAGGCCGAAGTGCTCTGGTAGTAGCGCTTGACGTGCTCGCTCAGCGTGTAGCCGCCTCCGTTCTCGGGTGGGGGCGGGAGCGTGGCAGCGGCGGCGGCTGGCGCCTCGCCCACGCGTGGCAGCACCGTGACGGCGGCTGCGGCGGCGCCGACAGCGGCGGCGCCCAGGAAGAATCCCCGACGGGATGCCGGCTGAGCGCCGGCGGGTTGGCTGTCCTGCATGCGTACTCCAGGAGTGGCTCTGGTGGCTTCAAAAACCGGTATCAACCGGACAAGGCCGATATGAAACCAGTTACATATGTTTGGATACTAGTCGAGACCCTAATACAAGGGCAAAGGGCCATCGAATGCTGTCGGACTCATCTGACGCCCGCGCTGGCGCTCGCCCTACGGCGCGTCGGGCCGCCCCTCATCTGACTTGCTCCAGCGCGCTGCGCAAGACCTGCAACGCGCGCAACACGCAGGCCGAGACGCCGGCCCCTTCGGAAGCACACGCGGAGCCGGCTTTGCCGGGCCGCTGGGTGCGCCCCCGGTGAGGGGGTTGGCGGACCACACGAAGTGGGGGAGCCTGGGGGAGAGTTCACTTCACATGTCGAAGCCCTGGGCCTCGACCTCGCCGAAGGCGCGTGTCAGGCCCGCCAGCGCCGCGTAGAAGCGCGCCTTCGGGTGCTGCGCCACCGCATCGCACAGGGCCGGCAGCCAGGGCTGCAGATGGGTCGAGAAGAAGGACTGCTGCTGCGCGAGGTTGGCCACCGCCGCATCCTCGCCCGCGATCAGGTAGCGCATGACCTCGAACAGGCAGGCCACGTGGTCCTCGCTCTCGAACACCGCCTCGCCGCGCGCCAGGCCCAGCCGCGCGAGGTCGCCGCGCAGGCGCGCGAGCGGTTTGTCGTGGAGGAAGCCGCTGAGGTAGTGCGAGCCGAAGAGATAGACCTCGGGCTTGCCGATGCCGCCGAAGAGGGCATCGTATTCGTCGCGCGCCGCGGCGACATCGAGGGCGCGCGCCACGCCCACCAGGTGGCGCCAGGGCTCCTCGAGGAAGGCCCCTGCCGCCGGCGCCTCGGTCGGGGCGACCTGGAAGGCGGCGAGCAGATCGGGGTCAGGCGCGGCGTACCAGAGCCGCGCGAGCAGGCCGTAGAGCTCGGCGCGCGCGAGCTCCTCATCGAGCGCCGTGGTCGGGGAAAACCGTTCGGTCATTGAAAAACCTCCGCGCACAGCGCTGCGATATTCGCCTTCGGAACGGCCGTGCGGCTCATAGCTGCGTGATCTTCAGTTCGTTCGGCGCGGTGTAGAGGTCGATGACGCGGCAGTCGCCGCACATCTTGAGCCGCTCCAGCGCCTCGCCCTGGAACATCGCGTGACCGGCCAGGCGCCCGAGCATGGCCTCGATGGCCTTCTGCGTGCCGAAGGGTTTGCCGCAGCGGATGCAGGACCAGGGCCTGGCCTCGTTGAGCACCACCGGCTGGCTGCGCTCGGGTGCAACGAGCAGCCGCGGGACCCGCGAGATCGCATCCTCGGGGCAGGTGCTGTCGCACAGCCCGCACTGCACGCAGTTGCGCTCCACGAAGCGCAGTTGCGGCGCGTTGGGGTTGTCCTGCAGCGCACTGGCGGGGCAGGCGCTCACGCAGGCCAGGCACAGGGTGCACTTGTCGCGGTCGACCTCGATCGCGCCGAAGGGCGAGCCGGCGGGCAGCGGGATCACCCGTGCCGCATCGCCCTCGGCCCGGCGAGCGGGCGCGGCGTCGATCAGGTGGTCGAGCGCGAGTTCGAGCGTGCTGCGCTTCTCGGCGCCGACGGCGAAACGCGCTGCCGCCGCCGGCGTCTGCGGGCGTGCCTCGCGCAACGTGGCCAGCGCGCCGTCGAGCGCGGCGGGCGTGCCGGCCTCGATCAGCGTGAAATGCGTGCCCGCGTAGCCCAGGCCGTTCATCAGCGCCTGCGCGACGGCCATCTGCGCGCGCAGCGCCTCCAGGTAGGCCGGCGCCTCCTCGCCGGTCGCCAGCACGGCCACCCGCGCCGCGCCGAAGGCCAGCGCGCTCAGCCACAAGTCGATGCCGGTGCTCGCCGCATGCCACAGCGCGACCGGGATGACCTGCGCCGGCACGCCCTGCGCGCGGCCGAGGCGTGCGTCGCGGCCCAGTTGCTCGATCAAGGCCCGGCCGCCTTCCTGGCTGTGCAGCAGCAGCACCGCGTCACGTCCGCCCGCGGTGGCATAGGTGCCCAGCAGCGTGCGCAGCCGCGTGCCCTGGTCGGGCGCGTGCGGATAGGCGTAGGCCAGCGCGCCGGTCGGGCAGACGGTGGTGCAGGCGCCGCAGCCCACGCACAGGTGCGGCTCGACCACGATGCGCTGGCGCGCCAGGTCGCTGCGCACCGCATGGGCCGAGCAGACCTCGACGCAGGCGTTGCAGCCCAGCTGCTCGTTGCGGCTGTGCGCGCAGAGCTTCTGGCGGTAGTCGAAGAACCTGGGCTTCTCGAACTCGCCGACCAGTCCGCGCAGGCGCAGCAGCGTGGCGCTCGCCTGCGGATCGGCCATGCCGCCGCGCAGGTGCTGGTAACCCTGCGGCGGCGCATGCCAGTCGATCAGCGGCGCGGCGCCGAGGTCGAGCACCAGGTCGAATTCGGCTTCGTGCGCATCGGCGAGGCGGTTGAAGTCGATCGCACCGGCGGCCGTGCAGACGCGCTCGCAGTCGCGGTGCGCACGGCACCGGGTGTCGTCGATCTGGTAGTCCAGGCCGATGGCCTGCTCGGGGCAGGCGGCCAGGCAGGCGTTGCAGCGGGTGCAGAGATCGAGGTCGATGGCGTTGTCCCGGGTCCAGCCGAGCCGGAAGGCGCCGAGCCAGCCGTCGAGCGTGTCGATGCGGCCGGCGAGCACGGGCCAGCGCCGCTCCTGCGCGCCGCCGGCGCTGCCCGGGCCGCGCGAGAAGAGCGTGATGTCCATCGCATCGGCGAGCAGCGCCGCGGCCTGCTCCGCCTGGTCGAGCGGGCCGACGATCAGCAGCCGCCCCTGGCTCGCGTAGCCGACGGTGGCCACCGGCTCGGGCTCGGGCAGCTTCGCCTGCGCCAGCAAGGCGGCGATCTTCGGCATGGCCTGCGCGGCATCGCGGCTCCAGCCGCCGGTCTCGCGGATGTTGACGAAGCGGATCGGCGACTCGGCCTGCGGCGTCTGCCGGGCCAGTTCGGCGAACAGCTGCTTCTCCTGGGTGCAGGCCACCACCACCTCGTCGCCGGACTGGATGGCCCGCTGAAAGGCCGCCGCCTCGCGGCGGCACAGGGCCGAGTGCAGGGGCAGGTCGTTGTCAGCCAATGCGGCGCCGAGGGCCTTCGGCGCCAGGGGCATGGTCTTGTTGCAGTCGCAGATCAGCGTGGTGGTCATCGTCTTGCTGGCTGGCCGGCTGCGCCTCGGAGGCAACCGGTTGGCTGGGAACGGGGTCGGTCGAGGTCGACTGTGCCACGTCCGGCAGGGGGTCGGTCTCAGGGTCTTTGTCGAGTTGCCCGTCGTCGGGCCGATCCTGGTCGGGCTCTTCGTCGAACAGCTTCATGAACTTTGCGCTGGCCATCTGGCGCAGCACGCTCTCGGGCACGGGGGTGGATTGCGAATAGTCGTCGATGTACGTGTCCAGGCCATCCATCACGTTGAAATGGGGGTCGGCGAAGAGCTTCTTGAGTGCGGCGTTTTTCACCTCGGGCGCGACGTGGCCGGCGAGGAAGGGCTTGAAGTCGGACTCGGGCGTGAGCGCATCGGTGTCCGCCAGCGTCAACGGCGCCGGTTTTTCTCCTTCACCCTCCGGAGGAAGGCCGGGTGGAGGGCTCGCAGCTTCGGCGACTGGCGCGGCCGGCGCGACCGCCGTCGTCGACTTGTCAGGCGCCTCCGGCGGCAGTGCATCCCCTTCCCTCGCCTGCTGCTTGCGCCGCGACCAGCGCTCGAAGAAGCCCTCAGACATCGCCCGCACCTCGCCCGCGCTTCTTCTCGGTGGAGACGCTGGCCGCGTTGCCGAAGCGGTCGACCAGCGGCTTGAAGCTCTCGGGCCGCTTGCGCCGCCGCGGCTCGTCCACGTGGTGTTCGTCCACGTAGGCGCGCAGCCACTGCACCACCTCGGGCGGCGCAGGGACCTGGTCGACGTTTTCCTGCGCGTCGAGCCAGCGCCCGGCCTCGCTGTAGCTGAGGCTCACGACCACCGGGCGCGCGATCGGCTCGGGTGCGATGCCGGCTTCTTCTTCCATCCGCCAGAGCACGAACCAGCCGGGTGCAGGGGTGGTGGCGTTGAGCCGATAGCCGTCGGTGTCGTCGCGGAACAGTTCGACCCGGAAGCCGGGATGGAGCCAGCGTTGCACCTCCTCGTCGTCCTGCAGCAGGCGCGGTGCGCTGCCGAAGGCCGGCTCGTCGGGCACCACGTCCTCGAGCGTCCAGCGCCAGGGCTGCCAGTGGCTGGAAGGGCCGTGCAGGCGCTCGCGGCGCATGACGACGGCGACCTCGAGCAAGGGGCGGGCCGCGTCTTCACCAGGGCCGGAAAGCGGATTCATGCGGCCGACGATAGCCGATGCCGCGGATGGACACGCCGGCGTGGCTTTCGGCGCACCGGCGGGTTGGTCGACCGCCCTCAGGTCAGCAGGAACCCGGCTCGGGCAGGCGCACGCCGCACCGTGGCGGCATGGGACAGTTCGCCCGGCAGGGTCAGCAGGCGCAGGGCATCGGTGTCCGGCAGCATGTCGGCGCTGTAGAGAAAGCGCAGCTGGCAATCGCCCAGGGTGATCGCATCGCCGTTGCACAGCGCACGGCTGTCGGCCACCCGCTCGCCATTGACGTAACTGCCGTTGCGGCTGCCCAGGTCGCTCAGCAGGTAGCGGTCGCCCGACCACTGGATCCGCGCGTGCCGCCGGCTCACCTGGCTGCTGTCGATGCACACGCGGTTGTCCGCGGCGCGGCCGATGGTGGTCATGGGACCTGCGATGTTGATCTGCCGCACGCTGCTGTTGCGGGCCAGAACGATGAGTCGGGGCATTCCTGCTTCCTGTGATTCTTGGAACTGTCAGGCAGCTTAGGGGCGACCTTCCCCGCCGAAAGCCGGGAACAAATGGCACAAGCAGGTTCTTTTCACTGCGTCGTCGGGTTGCGTGCAAAAGTTCTCAACGGCCGTCCTCGAGCCGGTCCGTGCGCAGCCGTTGCCGCCCGTCGGTGACGGCGCGCGACGCGAGATGCACGGCACCCATGGCGGCGAAGCCGCCTGCACCGGCCAGCAGGAAGAGCAGCAGGATCTGGTACTTCACCGCCTGCACCGGGTCCATGCCGGCCAGCAGTTGCCCGGTCATGGTGCCTGGCAGGGTGATCACGCCGGCGGCCGTCATCTGGTTCACGATCGGGATCATGCCGCGCCGGATCGAGCCGCGGACCAGTTCGGCCAGCGCCTGCCGGATGCTCGCACCCAGCGCCAGTTGTGCCTCGATGGCTGTGCGTTGCGCGCGCACGCCGCCGAAGAAATTGTCGAGGCCGAGACTGGCGGAATTCAGCACGCTGCCAAGCACGATCCCCATCAGCGGAATGGCGTAGCGCGGGTCATACCAGGGCTGCGGCCGAATCGCCGTCAGCAGCGCCAGCACCACGGTGGCCATGCTCGACAGGCCGACCACCGCAGCGCCGATGCGCAAGTTGCCGGCGCCACGCAGGCGCGGCGCCGAGCGCACCGCGACCTCACGGGCCGCGGCCGCGATCATCAGCGCGACGGCCACCAGCGTGAAGGCTGGCGACGACGCCACGAACACGAAGCGCAGGACCAGCCCGACCAGCAGCAACTGAACCGTCATGCGCGCAGCCGCCCACAACAGTTGCCTATGGATGCGCAGGCCCAGCAGCAACGATGCAAGCGCGTTGGCTAGCACCAGCAGTGCGGCGATGGCCACATCCGCGGCCTGCAGCGTCACGGCATTCATCGCGGATACAGCCGGCCGCTGACCATCTCGAACACGCGCGCGCCCATGCGTCGCGCCTGCTCCTGCGCATGCGTGACGATCAAGAGCGACAGGCCCTGCGCGAGCCGTTCGCGCAACAGCGTCTCGACCGACGCCACCGAGGCTTCGTCCAGGGCGGCGGTTGGCTCATCCAGCAGCAACACCCGAGGTCCAATCGCGAGCGAACGCACCAGGGCGAGCCGCAGGCGCTCGCCGGTGGAGAGGCGGTCCACCTCGGCGTCCAGCAGAGCGGGCACGAGGCCCAGGCGCTGCATCGATGCCTGCACCAGCACGGCATCGCCGCCCTGGAAGTGATCGCCGGCCCGCGGCGCCCACCAGGCCGGCTCGGCCGGCTGATAGACCACGCGGCGGCGCCACGCCGGCGCGCTCCAGTGCTCGCGCGGCGTGCCGTCGAGCGAGACCTCGCCGGTGCCCGGGTCCAGGTCGGCGATCAGACGCAGCAGCACGCTCTTGCCGGAGCCCGAGCGGCCGACGATGCAGACGCATTCGCCCCGCCCCAACGCGAGTTCGAAAGGCCCGCCGAAAGACGAACGCAGCGCGCGGACCTGCAGGCGGGGCGATGGCAGTCCCGGGGTCTCGGCGCCAGCCGCGTCAGGCATCGCTCGCGGCCAACAACGGCTGGCGGGACAAGGGGCGCAGCACGATGTCGCCGCCCTGCGCTTCGATCGGAAACGACAGCCCGCCCAGCGCGCGGTATTCGTGCAATCGGGCGATGCCATGGGGCACCCCCGGCGCCAGGTCGCATGCAGGGTGGCACAACAGGACGTCGCCGCTGCGGCAGGCGCTGATCCACTGCGCCAGGTGCTGCCGGTAGCTCCGCGCATCGCTGTCGAAGCCGTAGACGCCGAGCAGCGCGCGGCTGATCCGGATGCCTCGCGCCGCGGCCAGCGACACCAACCGGCAACCGCCCAGGGCAAAGATCAGGTCGGCCTTGGTTGGCAACAAGGCGCGCGGCGCCGCGGGCGCCGTGCTGCGCAGCCAGGGCGCCGCAACGCCGTAGCGAAACGCGATCTCCTCCACCAGCACGTCCCTCACCACCGGCAACTGGTGCACATGCCGATGCCCATCGACAAATGCGGGCGGGCGGCCGAGCGCGTCCTCGAAGCGCGCAAGCTGCTCGCGGATATCGGCCCGTACCGTCCCCGGGCGGAGCAGGCCGAGGTAGCTGGCGGCCACCAGGCTGCTCAGCGGCGGCTCGCGCGGCGAATCCGAGGGCGGGCGGCCCAGTTCGAGGTGGAGTCCGAGGTCTGCCACGGCCGGATCGACGCGGCGCAAGGCGACCGCCCCCGCCGTCCAGGCACCGCGCAGCACCATGCACGAGGCCGCGCAGATCCGTCCACCGGCGATGAGCTCCAGCACGGCCGCGTTGATGCCGGCACTCATGCCGAAGTCGTCCGCGCAGATGCAGAGAAACCGATCGCGGCCGGCCGTCATGGGGCCACGGCTTCGAAGCGCTGGAGGCAGTCCCGATCGCTCGCCGCGCCGCCCGCGAAACGCCAGACGGCACTGTCTCCGTCGACCGCCACCCGTCGGGCCTGGGCCAGCCAGGGCAGCACCGTGGGCGCGACCGCCGCGCCGACGAGCCAGGTCGCGTGCGGGACGCACAGCGCATCCCGGACATGCGTCAGGTCGATCAGCAGCGCCTTGCTGCGCGCCGGGTCGAAGCGCCCTGCCTCGAACAGTTCCTTGCGCCAATCGTCATGCCGTAGCACCGCCTCGGGCGACCAGTCGGCCAGCACGAGCACGGGCCGCGCCAGGCGCCAGTAGAAAGGCAATTCGTAGTCGTAGGCGCCGAGCATGATGACCTGGTCCGACGCCCCCACGGCCTCGCCGGGCGGCAGGCGAAGCCGATGACCCACAGGACCGGGCTGCATCGCCAGCCAGGCGAGCCCGGCGATGCAGGCGCCCGCGGCCAAGGCCGACGTCCAGCGCAGCGCGCGGCGCCAGCGGCCACCATGCTGCGCAACAACCATCGCGGCCTTCGCGATCAGGTACGCCAGCGGCGGCAGCGCAGGCAGGACATAGCCGATGAGCTTGGAGCGCGGCAGCGAAAAGAACACCAGGATGGCGACCCCCCAGATCCCCATCAGCCAGTCCAGTTCGGAAGGCGGCACGCGCGCTTCGCTCGCCGGCCGGCGCACGGTGGCCAGCCACCCGATCCATGGCAGCGTGAAAAGACCCACGACGGGCAGGTAGAACCAGAAAGGATGTTCGCCGTTGAAGCCCGTGCTCGCGAAGCGCCGGAAGTGCTGCGTCACGACGAAGTAGTCGAGAAACCCGGGATGCCGCCACGCCACCGCGGCGAACCAGGGCACCACGATCGACACCAGCAGGGCCCAGCCGGGCGGCCAGGCCATCAGCCACGCCAGCCGCAGTCGCCGGATCGCCACGCACCAGGCCAGGAAAATCAATGCAGGAAGCACCAGGCCGATCAACCCCTTGGCCAGGACGCCGAGGCCGGCGAAGACGAAGGCCCCCGCCAGGCTCGCCCGCCAGTGCCCCCCTTTCGCCTTTGCCAGTGCCGCATCGGCCGCGAGCAGGAGCGTCGCGGTGATGCAACCCGCGACCAGCATGTCGAGATTGGCGAACTGGGCCGCGATGAAGAAGAAGGGCATGGTGGCCAGCACCACGGCCGCCAGAGCCGCGACGGCGGCGTCGGCCCACCGCCGCAGGAAGAGGTAGAGCCCGCCCGCCGCGACCGTGGCGCCAATGACCGAGGGCAGCCTTGCCGGCCATTCCGCGCAGCCCATCGTCCACATCGCGGCTGCGCTGATCCAGTAGAAGAGCGGCGGCTTGTGGAAGAAGGGCAGCCCATCAAGGCGAGGCACCAGCCAGTCGCCCGAGCGCAGCATCTCGAAGGCCACGCCGACATAACGCCCTTCGTCCGGTGACATCAGGGGCCGGATCCAGGCGGTCACCGAGAGCCAGGCGAAGAGGCAGGCCACGACGAGCACGGCCTCTGCCGGCCTCGCCCCTGCGCGCACTGTCTTCATGGCTGCTGAATGTCCAGGCCGCGGCCCAGCACCTTCCTCACGACATAGAGGGGCCGGCCCTTCACTTCCTCGAAGATGCGCGCCACGTACTCCCCGACGATCCCGGTGGAGATCATCTGGATGCCGATGAAGAACATGAGGCTCACCACGATGGTGGTCCAGCCCGACACCGGATTGCCGATCACCAGGTGTTCGAGCACCAGGTAGACCCCGTAGGCGAAGGCCGGCACCGCCAGCAGCAATCCCACCACGCTGACCATGCGCAGCGGCCAGTTGGTGAAGGAGGTCAGCCCGTCGATCGCGAAGTTGACCAGGCGCAGGGCGCCGAAGCTGCTCCTGCCCCTCGCCCTCGGACAGGGCGTGTAAGGAAGCGCGACCGCCCTGAAGCCGACCCAGGCATAAAGGCCTTTCATGAAGCGCGTGCGCTCCGGCAGGCTCAACAGGGCATCGACGACGCGGCGGTCCATGAGCCGGAAGTCGCCGGCGTCCTCGGGCAGTTCGAAGCGCTGCGAGGCATTCACGATCTTGTAGAAGAGGTGCGTGCCCAGGCGCTTGAAGGTCATTTCGTCGTCGCGTGTCTGGCGCACGGTGTAGACCACCTCGGCGCCTTCCTGCCAGCGGGCCAGCATGTCCGCGATCAGCGCGGGCGAGTGCTGCAGGTCGCCGTCGAGCAGGACCACTGCATCGCCGCACGCCGCCTGCAGCCCGGCCGTGAGCGCTGCCTCCTTGCCGAAGTTGCGCGACAGGCTGATGCAGCGGAAGCCCGTGAGCTGGCACCAGGCTTCGGCCACGGTCGCCGTGTCGTCGGTGCTGCCATCGTCGACCACGATGATCTCCCAGTCGAGATGCGTGGCCCACAGGGTCTCTTCCAGGCTCGACAGCAGTGCGTTGAGGTTGTCGCCTTCGTTGAAGCAGGGAATGACGCAGGAGATCGTGCGACGAGCCGGCGTGTGCGTGCCTGCGAGCTCCACGGCGGCACGCGGTGCGTTGAAGAGACGGTTCATCGGAGCACCTTCGCCTGCGGCTACGGTATTCGCCTTCGGAACGGCCGTACGGCCCATGGTGGCGCCCCTTTCTCCCCTCATGCGCGCCCTCGGCCGTCACCGCCACACACGGCAGACAGGGCGTGGAGTCGCAGAATTGCCAGCATGGCCGCGACTCTAGGAGGCACTTGTGAAGCCAAGCTGAACGCTGGATTCAGCTTTGCATCGCGCCGCGCGCGCTTCGGAAGAGCGCGTCAGGAGCCCGTCAGGCGCCGGGGCTCAAGCCGCCGCCGTCGGGACCGCACCGGTACCGTAACCCGCCGCCGCCACGGGCGTGCCGCCGCGCAGCACCTGCACCGCGCAGTACTTGAACTCGGGAATCTTGCCGAACGGGTCCAGCGCCGCGTTGGTCATCAGGTTGGCCGCGGCCTCGTAGTAGGCGAAGGGCACGAAGACCGCGCCGGCCGGCGTGCCATCGTCGCGCCGCACGTGGATGGCCACCTCGCCGCGGCGCGAGCGCAACGTGACCACGTCGCCGGCCTGCAGGCCGAGCGCGTCGAGGTCGCCCTGGTTCATCGAGGCGGTGGCCATGGGTTCGAGCGCATCGAGCACGGTCGCGCGGCGCGTCATGCTGCCGGTGTGCCAGTGCTCGAGCTGCCGGCCGGTGATCAGCACGAAGGGGTACTGCGCGTCGGGCCGCTCGTCGGCCGGGATGATGTCGGCCGGCACCAGCTTCACGCGGCCGTCCGCGGTCGGGAAGTCGTCGACGAACACGATGGGCTGGCCCGGGTCGTCTTCGCTCAGGCAAGGGTAGGTCACGCTGGACTCGCGCTGCAGCCGCTCCCAGCTGATCCCGCTGATGGCGGCGTGCATGGCCTGGCGCATCTCTTCGTAGACCGCGGCAACGCCAGACTCATCGCCCTGGTAGTTCCAGTCGAGGCCCTCCGCGCCGCCGGGCCGCCCCAAGGCGCGGACGGCCCCCTCGGGGGGCAGCGACGACACGAAGTGCGGAGCGTGGGGGCCCATCCGCCGTGCGATCTGCTGGATGATCCAGAGGTCCGGTTTCGCCTCGCCCGGCGGGTTCAGGGCACGCAGGCCCAGCTGCACCATGCGGTCCGTGTTGCTCACCGTGCCGGTCTTCTCGGGCCAGGCGCTGGCGGGGAGCACCACGTCGGCCAGCCACGCGGTCTCGGTCATGAAGATGTCCTGCACCACCAGGTGCTCCAGGCTGGCGAGGGCGTGGCGCGCGTGGTTGAGATCCGGGTCGCTCATGGCCGGGTTCTCGCCCATGATGTACATGCCGCGGATCTTGTGCGGATCGCTGTCCGGCGCGAGCGCCTTGTGCATGATCTCGACCACCGTGTAGCCGGGGGTCGCATCGAGCGGCACGCCCCAGAAGTTCTCGAACCAGGCATGCGCGGCGGCGTCGTCCACGCGCTGGTAGTTCGGGAACATCATCGGTATCAGCCCCGCGTCGCTGGCGCCCTGCACGTTGTTCTGGCCGCGCAGCGGGTGCAGGCCGGAGCCCGGCTTGCCGATCTGGCCGGTGACGGTCACCAAGGCGATCAGGCAGCGGGCGTTGTCGGTGCCGTGCACGTGCTGACTCACGCCCATGCCCCACAGCACCATGGCGCCCTTGGCGGTGGCGAAGGCACGCGCCACTTCCCGCAGCGTCTCGGCCGGGATGCCGCAGATCGGCGCCATGGCCTCGGGGCTGTAGCCCTTGACGTTCTCGCGCAGGGCCTCGAAGTTGCTCGCGCGCTCGCGCACGAAGGCTTCGTCGACCAGGCCCTCCTCGATGACGGTGTGGATCAGCGCGTTGAGCATGGCCACGTCGGTGTCGGCCTTGAACTGCAGGGTTCGCCAGGCGTGCTTGCCGATGTCGGTGACGCGCGGGTCGGCCAGCACGATCTTCGCGCCGCGCTTGGCCGCGTTCTTCATCCAGGTGGCGGCGACCGGGTGGTTGGCGGTGGGGTTGGAGCCGATCACGAAGATCAGGTCCGCATGCTCCACGTCGTTGACCTGGTTGCTCACTGCGCCGGAGCCCACGCCTTCGAGCAGGGCCGCGACGCTGGAGGCGTGGCACAGGCGCGTGCAGTGGTCGACGTTGTTGCTGCCGAAGCCGGTGCGCACCAGTTTCTGGAACAGGTAAGCCTCCTCGTTGCTGCCCTTGGCGGAGCCGAAGCCGGCCAGGGCCTTGCTGCCGTGCGTGTCGCGCAGGTCCTTGAGCTTGCCGGCGGCCAGCGCGAGCGCCTCTTCCCAGGTGGCCTCGCGGAAGGCGCCGCCCCAGTCGCCGGGGCGCGGCGCGTCGCCGAAGTCCTTGGGCACGCCGGGCTTGCGGATCAGCGGCACGGTCAGGCGCTGCGGGTGGTGCGCATAGTCGAAGCCGAAGCGGCCCTTGACACACAGGCGCCCGTGGTTGGCCGGGCCGTCGCGGCCGTCGACGCTGACGATCTTTTCGTCCTTCACGTTGTAGGTGATCAGGCAGCCCACGCCGCAGAAGGGGCAGACCGAATCGACCTGGCGGTCCACCTGCTGCGAGCCGATCCGGGTCTTGGGCATGAGCGCGCCGGTCGGGCAGGCCTGCACGCATTCGCCGCAGGCCACGCAGGTGCTGTCGCCCATGGGATCGTCAAGGTCGAAGACGATCCTGGAATCGGCGCCGCGCATCGCATAGCCGATGACGTCGTTGACCTGCTCCTCGCGGCAGGCGCGCACGCAGCGGTTGCACTGGATGCAGGCGTCGAGGTTGACGGCCATGGCGGGATGCGAGACATCGGCGGCTGGCTGCGTCCGACGCAAGGTCTGCAAGGCGGGGCGGACTTCCACCGCGAGGCGCGTGGCCCATTCGCTGAGTTCGCCGTGCTGGCCGACCGGGGCCGGGGCGCTTTCGGCGTCAGCGTGGGCGGCGTCATTCCACTTGTAGCCCGTCTCCGGCATGTCGGACAGCAGCATCTCCACCACCATCCGCTGGCTCTTGAGCGCGCGCTCGCTGGTGGCGCGGACCTCCATGCCCGCGGTCACGCTGCGGCAGCAGCTCGGCGCCAGGGTGCGCTCGCCCTGGATCTCGACCACGCAGGAACGGCAATTGCCGTCGGGCCGCAGCCCGTCCATGTAGCAAAGGCGCGGGATCTGGACGCCGTGGCGCTCGGCCGCCTTCAGGATGCTCTCGCCTTCGAAGGCCTGGACCGCGCGTCCGTCGAGCGTGAACTCGACCGTCTGCGGCATCAGCTCATTGAGCTTGGCGGGCGCGTTCATTGGATCTCCTCGGGGAAGTACTTCTGGATGCAGCGGATCGGGTTGGGCGCGGCCTGGCCGAGGCCGCAGATCGAGGCGTCGCCCATCACCTGCGCCAGGTCTTCCAGCGTGGCCTGGTCCCACACCGGCGCCTCCATCAGCGCCGCCGCCTTGGCCGTGCCCACGCGGCAGGGCGTGCACTGGCCGCAGCTCTCGTGCTCGAAGAAGCGCATGACGTTGCGGGCCGCATCGCGCGCGCGGTCGTGCTGGCTCAGCACCATCACGGCGGCCGAGCCGATGAAGCAGCCGTGCGGCTGCAGGGTGTCGAAATCGAGTGGGATGTCGTCCATCCGCGCCGGCAGGATGCCGCCGGAGGCGCCGCCGGGCAGGTAGGCGTAGAGCGCATGGCCGTCCAGCATGCCGCCGCAATATTCGTCGATGAGTTCCCGCACCGTGATGCCGGCCGGCGCCAGCTTGACGCCCGGCTCTTTCACCCGCCCGCTCACGCTGAAGCTGCGCAGGCCCTTGCGGCCATGCCGGCCGAAGCCGCTGAACCACTGCGGGCCGCGCTGGACGATGTCGCGCACCCAGTAGAGCGTCTCGAAGTTGTGCTCCAGGGTGGGTCGGCCGAACAGGCCCACCTGGGCGATGTAGGGCGGGCGCATGCGCGGCTCGCCGCGCTTGCCCTCGATGCTCTCGATCATCGCGGACTCCTCGCCGCAGATGTAGGCGCCGGCACCGCGCCGCAGCTCGATGCGCGGCAGCTCACAGGGCGGGTCGGCCTTCAGCTTCGCGAGCTCGGCCTCGAGCAGCGCGCGGCAGTCGTGGTACTCGTCGCGCAAG
The DNA here is from genome assembly GCF_039541515.1 of Variovorax defluvii. Lineage (NCBI taxonomy): Bacteria > Pseudomonadati > Pseudomonadota > Betaproteobacteria > Burkholderiales > Comamonadaceae > Variovorax > Variovorax defluvii. Next base: position 151,270 of record NZ_BAABGJ010000002.1, on the reverse strand, counting down.
TAGATGTAGCAGGCCTCGGTGCCCACGATCCGGGCGGCGATCAGCAGGCCTTCGAGGAAGCGGTGCGGGTCGCGCTCGAGGTAGGTGCGGTCCTTGAAGGTGCCGGGCTCACCCTCGTCGATGTTCACCGCCATCAGGCGCGGTGCCGGCTGCTCGCGCACGATGCGCCACTTGCGTCCGGCCGGGAAGCCCGCGCCGCCGAGGCCGCGCAGCCCGGAGTCCTCCATCGCGCGAATCAGGCTGTCGGCGTCGCGTTCGCCGCTGGCCACGGCGGCCGCGAGCGCATAGCCGCCGCGGGCGCGGTAGGTGGCGTAGTCGGTGTACGGGGGCAGGATCTCGATGGCCCCGGGCGGCGGGGAGACGCTGCGCTCGGCCACGGCGGCGGGATCGAACTCGGCCAGGGCCCGTACCGGCAGCTCGGCTTCCAGCGCCTGCATCACCTTGTCCGGATCGGCCAGCGGCACGGCGCGCTGGTGCACCGCGACCGCCGGCGCCTGCTCGCAGCGGCCGATGCAGGGGGCGGCGATGACGCGCACGTCGTCGCGGCCGGCCACGCCCAGCAGGGCCGGAAGACGGGCCAGGAGGTCCTGTGCGCCGGCCAGCTCGCAGGCCAGGCCATCGCACACGCGCACCGTGAGGCCGGGCGTCTGGGCGTCGCCGCGCAGGATCTCGAAGTGGTGATAGAAGGTCGCCACCTCGTAGACCTCGGCCATCGGGATGTTGGTCAGCGTGGCCAGCGCGACCAGGTGGCGCTCGTGCAGGCCGCGGTACGCGTCGTTGAGCCGGTGCAGATGCTCGATCAGCAGATCGCGCGGCCAGCCGCCGTCGGGGCGCGGGCCGAGCAGTGCGGCCACTTCCTGCAAGGCCGGCGCCTCGGGCTGGCGGCCCTTGAGCTTGCTCTTGCGGCGGATGCGCTCGCGCAGCTGGTCGGGGGTGGCGAGCGGGATCGCCGCGATGTTCGGTGAATTCATTGCCTGGGCCGCCGGGGCGGACTGGGTGTTCGTGCCCGACTGTGGCGCGCCCGGCCGTTTTCGGCAAATTGAATCCGGACATGGGGCAATTCAAAAAGGAAATGAGCCCCCCCAGGGCCGCCGGTCAGGGTCGCAGCGCCCCGCTGTGCGCCGCGACCTCCTGTTGCCACTCGGGACTTTGTATGAGCGCCAGCGCCGCCTCCAGGGCGCGCGAAGGCCGCACCGCGGCCTGCGTCATGAAGCCGATCGGCGTGCGCACTTCGGGCCCCACCAGCGGCAGCGCCTCCAGCTGGCCATGGCTGCGAATGGCATCGACCATGGCGCCGGGCAGCACGGCGCAGACGCTGCCGGCGCCCACGCTGAGGGCCAGGGTCAGCACCGAGTTGGTCTCGATCGCGGGCGTCACCGTCACGCCCGCTTCCGCGAAGGCCTGGTCGATGATGAAGCGGTTGTGCATCTCCGGCGTCAGCAGGCACAGCGGCAGCCCTCCGGCCTCGGCCCAGCCGATCGGCTCGCCGATCTGCAGCGCCCGGGCATGCGACGCGCGGCGCACCAGGAAGTAGTGCTCGATGCTCTGAGGCCAGGCGCTGAGCTTGACGCCGCGCACGTTCATGCGCTCGGTATAGCCCAGGGCGACGTCGAGCGACAGGCTCTCCAGGCCGGTCTCGAGCTCGAGCGAGCTCATCGACAGCACGCTCGGCGAGATGCCCGGATGCCGCGCCTGCAGCCGCCCGGCGAAGCGCGTGAGGATCGGAATCGCGGTGGGCACGGCCGCCATGCGCAAATGGCCGCGCGGGTGCTCCGCCTCGCTCCTGAGCAATTGCTGCAGCACCTCGCCCTCGTGCAGCATGCGGTGGGCCGCGGACAGCACGATCTCGCCCTCGTGCGTGAGCCCGGCGTAGGCGCGGCCGCGCTTGACGATCACCACGCCGAACTCTTCTTCCAGCGCGCGCAGCGCATTGGACAGGGCCGGCTGCGTGATGTGGCAGGCCTGGGCGGCGCGGCCGAAATGGCGATGCTCGCTCAACGCGACGAGGTAGCGCATCGAGGCGAGCAGGTTCATCAGGTGTTCTTGCTGACGGTGATGGTGGGGAACTTGGAGGAAAAGTCCTTGGCCTTCTCGGCGATGCCCACGGCCACGCGCCGGGCCACCGCCTTGTAGATGCCGGCGACCTCGCCGTCCGGGTCGGCGACCACCGTGGGCTTGCCGCTGTCGGCCTGCAGCCGGATGTTGATGTCCAGCGGCAGCGCGCCGAGGTACTCCATGTTGTATTGCGCCGCCATCTTCTTGCCGCCCTCGGCCCCGAAGATGTGCTCCACGTGGCCGCAGTTCGAGCACACGTGCACCGCCATGTTCTCGACGATGCCGAGGATGGGCACGCCCACCTTCTCGAACATCTTGATGCCCTTGCGGGCGTCGAGCAGCGCGATGTCCTGCGGCGTGGTCACGATCACCGCGCCGGTCATCGGCACGCGCTGCGACAGCGTGAGCTGGATGTCGCCGGTGCCGGGGGGCATGTCGACGATGAGGTAGTCGAGGTCTTTCCAGTTGGTCTGGCGCAGCAACTGCTCCAGCGCCTGCGTGGCCATGGGGCCGCGCCAGATCATGGCCTCGTCCTGGTCGACCAGGAAGCCGATGGACATCACCTGCACGCCGTGGTTCTCCAGCGGCTCCATGGTCTTGCCGTCTTCGCTCTCGGGGCGGCGCGAGATGCCCAGCATCATCGGCTGGCTGGGGCCGTAGATGTCGGCGTCCAGCAGACCGACCCGGGCGCCCTCGGCAGCCAGCGCGAGCGCGAGGTTGGCGGCGGTGGTGCTCTTGCCCACGCCGCCCTTGCCGGAGGCCACGGCGATGATGTTGCGCACGTTCGGCATCAGTTGGACGCCGCGCTGCACGGCATGGCTGATGACCCTGGTGGTGATGTTGGCCGAGACGTTTTCGACACCCGGAACGCTCCTGGCGGCCGTCACCAGCGCCTTGCGCAGGGCCGGGACCTGGCTCTTGGCGGGGTAGCCGAGTTCGATGTCGAAGGACACCTCGCCCTCGTGGATCTGAAGGTTCTTCAGCGCCTTGGTGCTGACGAAGTCCTTGCCCGTGTTCGGGTCGAGGACGGTCTTGAGCGCTTCGGTGAGCGCCTGGTTTGTTGCGGTCATGGCGGGTAGTCTAGTGCGGCGCCGCGGCCCGGTCCGGCCGGCAGGGGATGCCCCCATGCCGACATCAACGCCCGCGCCCACTGCCCAGGCGCTGGTCGAAGAACCAGGGGGCCGCAGCTTGGTTGCCACGAGACGGCCGGCATCCGGATGCCGCGGGTTCACGAGTCCCTTGAATTCCTCGGGGAGGATCACCGAGCCCCCCCCGCAGCAGCGCCGAATTGCGGCCGGCCAGCATCGCTCGCCTGCATCCACCGAGACCTCGCCCTCCGGGATCGCATTCCATCCGACCGGCAGGGCATCCGCCGGCCAGGTCGAGATGCACGACCGTCTGCAGGCAGGCCAGCGCCACCGAAAAGGCGGCATAGTCCTTCGCGCCGGCGCTGACGCGCGAGGTGGTGGAAGAGGCCCTGGCGTCCGACGCCGCAGTGCGCGACGAGGCCTGAGGCGCTTCAGGCGGCGTCGCCGGCGCTGCTGCTGTCGCTGACGTCGCCGATGCCCAGCTCCGTGCAGATGCGCGCCGTCAGCGCCTTGAGGGCGGCCACCTCCGATTCGAGCCGGGCCACGTTGAGCTTCAGCGCCGCCACTTCGCCCAGCGACGCCTCGGAGGGCGCCGCAGCGGCGGACGTGGCGCCGGCCTCGTAGACCTGCTCCGCCGGCGGGCCGGCCAGCAGATGCATCCAGCGGCTCTCGCGCGCGCCGGGCAGGCGCGCGAGCTTCACGACCAGCGCACCGGCCGGCCGCTCGGCCAGCTCGTCGAGGAAGGCCTCGACCGAGGAGATGTCGGCGAAGTTGTGCATGCGCTCGCTGGCGATGCGCAGTTCACCCGCGGTCTGCGGGCCGCGCAGCATGAGCACGGTCAGCAGGATGGTCGACTGCGAAGGCACGCGCAGCACCCGCTCGATGTTGTGCTCGTAGCGCGCGACGCGGCTGCCGCTCGATTCCATGACCAGGCTGTAGCCTTTGAGACTGTCGAGCGCCACCTGCACCTCGGTGTCGGTCAGCTCCATGAGGGGATTGCGGCTGGTCTTCTGGTTGCAGCCCGACACCAGCGCATTGAGGCTGAGCGGGTAACTGTCGGGCACGGTGCGCTGCTTCTCGGCCAGCACGCCGAGCACGCGGGTTTCGATGGCGGACAGGGTGGGCACGGTGGAGGTCATGGCGGGCAGCTCGCGGGGGAGCGTCGAAGTGTAAGCGCCGGACGGCCCCTAAAATGCCCCTCCCGCCGCCGCCACGAGCGGCGGTTCCTGCAGTTCCCAGAAAGCGCCTCCTCGATGTCCCAGCGCAAGCTCTTCGTCACCACCGCCCTGCCGTACGCCAACGGCAAGTTCCACATCGGCCACATCATGGAATACATCCAGGCCGACATCTGGGTGCGGTTCCAGCGGATGCAGGACGCCGAGGTGAACTTCGTCTGCGCCGACGACGCGCACGGCGCGGCCATCACCATCGCGGCCGACAAGGCCGGCGTGACGCCGCAGCAGTTCGTGGCCGACATCGCCGCAGGCCGCAAGCCCTACCTGGACGGCTTTCACATCGCCTTCGACAACTGGCACTCCACGGATGCACCGGAGAACCACGAACTGGCACGCCAGATCTACCTCGACCTGAAGAAGGCAGGCCTGATCGAGACACGCCCGGTCGAGCAGTTCTACGACCCCGAAAAGGGCATGTTCCTGGCCGACCGCTTCATCAAGGGCGAATGTCCCAACTGCCATGCCAAGGACCAGTACGGCGACAACTGCGAGGTGTGCGGCGCCGTGTATGCGCCCACCGAGCTGATCGCCCCCTATTCGGCCCTGTCGGGCGCCAAACCCGAGCTGCGCAGTTCCGACCACTTCTTCTTCAAGCTGTCCGACCCGCGCTGCGAGGCCTACCTGAAGGAATGGACCACCACCCCCGGCCACGTGCAGCCGGAGGTGCAGAACAAGATCCGCGAGTGGCTGGTCAAGAAGGAAGACGGCACCGGCGGCCTGGGCGACTGGGACATCAGCCGCGACGCCCCCTACTTCGGCATCGAAATTCCCGACGCGCCGGGCAAGTACTTCTACGTCTGGCTCGACGCGCCGGTCGGCTACCTCGCGTCGCTGAAGAACCTGCTCGACAAGAGCTGTGTCGAGGCCGCCGGCGCCGGCATTTCCTACACCGAGTACATGGCCCAGCCCGACCTGGAGCAGGTGCACTTCATCGGCAAGGACATCATCACCTTCCACACCCTGTTCTGGCCGGCGATGCTGCACTTCTCCGGCCGCAAGGCGCCCGACGCCATCTACGTGCACGGCCACCTCACGGTCAACAACGAGAAGATGAGCAAGAGCCGCGGCACCGGCATCGACCCGCTGCGCTTCCTGGACCTCGGCCTGAATCCGGAGCACCTGCGCTATTACCTGGCCGCCAAGCTCAACGGTCGCAACGAGGACATCGACTTCAACCCCGAGGACTTCATCGCCCGCGTCAACAGCGACCTGGTGGGCAAGTACATCAACATCGCCAGCCGCGCGGCGGGCTTCATCAGCAAGCGCTTCGGCGGCAAGCTGGGCACGCCGAGCGCCGACGGCGCCGCGCTGCTGGCCGGCCTGCAGGCAGAAGCGCAGGGCATCGCGCAGCTCTACGACAGCCGCGATTTCGCACGCGCGCTGCGCGACGTGATGCAGCTGGCCGACAAAGTCAACGAGTACGTCGACCAGAACAAGCCCTGGGAGCTCGCCAAACAGCCTGACCGCCTCGAGCGGCTGCACGACGTGTGCACCACCTGCATCGAGGCCTTCCGCCTGCTCACGCTTTACCTCAAGCCGGTGCTGCCGGCGCTGGCGGCGCAGGTCGAGGGCTTCCTCGGCTGTGCGGCGCTGCAGTGGCACGAGGCGGCGCACCTGCTGGGCGCCGGCCATGCCATTGCCGACTACAAGCACCTCATGCAGCGCGTGGACCCCAAGCTGCTCGACCAGCTCTTCGAACCCCCGCCCCAGGCCGCCGAAGAGCCCACCAGCGCGGCGCCCGCCCCGGGCGGCGAGCCGGTGGCCGCGACCATCGGCATCGAGGACTTCGCCAAGATCGACCTGCGCATCGCCAAGATCGTGGCCTGCGAAAAGGTCGAGGGTTCGACCAAGCTGCTGCGCCTCACGCTGGATGCGGGCGAGGGCAGGACGCGCAACGTCTTCTCCGGCATCGCGAGCGCCTACCAGCCCGAGCAGCTGATCGGCAAGCTCACCGTGATGGTGGCCAACCTGGCCCCGCGCAAGATGAAGTTCGGCGTCTCCGAGGGCATGGTGCTGGCCGCCAGCCACGCGGACGAGAAGGCCCAGCCCGGCATTCACGTGCTGGAGCCCTGGCCTGGCGCGACGCCGGGGATGCGGGTACGCTGACGCCCTCACGAGAAGGTCCCATGAAGCACATCGCCCTGCCCTTCCTCGCCGCCCTCCTGCTGTCCGGCTGCGCCGTCGTCACGGTGGCCAGCACGGCGGTGAGCGTCACCGCCGGCGCGGTGGGCCTGGCCGCCGACGCCGCCATCGGCACCGCGCGCATCACCGGCAAGGCGGTGGGGGCGGCGGCCGACGCGGTGCTGCCCGGCGACGAATAGCGTCCGGTCAGGCCTGGGACACGCCCGGGTCGTACACAAGCAACTTGCCGCTGCTCCCGGCCAGAAAAGGCGCGTTCACAATGGGGGCATGAGCTCGCCCCTGCCGATCGCCCGTTTCCGTCCCCGCCTCATCGACGCGCTGGCGGGCTACGACAGGGGCCGCTTCCTCAAGGACCTCGGCGCCGGCGTCACGGTGGGCATCGTGGCGCTGCCGCTCGCAATGGCCTTTGCCATCGCTTCCGGCCTCAAGCCGGAAGCCGGCATCTGGACCGCGATCATCGCGGGCTTCCTGATCTCGGCCCTGGGCGGCTCGGCAGTGCAGATCGGCGGGCCGGCGGGCGCCTTCATCGTGATCGTCTACGGCATCGTCGAGCGCTACGGCGTGGCCAACCTCTTGATCGCCACGGCCTGTGCCGGAGTGCTCCTGTTCCTGATGGGGCTGTTCAGGCTCGGCACGCTGGTGCGTTACGTGCCGGTGTCGATCGTGATCGGCTTCACCAATGGCATCGCGGTGTTGATCCTGATCTCGCAGATCAAGGACTGGCTCGGCCTCGCGATTCCCAAGATGCCGGCCGACATGTTCTCCCAGCTGCACACGCTGGTCACCAGCCTGGACAGCTTCAACCCCTACGCCTTCGGCCTCGGACTGGCCTGCCTGGTGGGGCTGTTCGTCTGGCCCACGCTGCTGCACGACAAGACCCGCTTCGGCTATGCAGTGCGGCTGGTGCTGGGCCGCGTGACCGAACTGCGCGCGGTGCGCGCCGGCTCGCGCGTGCCGGGGCCGATCGTCGCGCTGGTCACGCTCACCCTGGTGTCCTGGGGCTTCGGCCTGCCGGTCGAGACCATCGGGACCCGCTTCGGCGGCATCCCCGATGGCCTGCCGACGTTCGCGCTGCCGGACTTTTCGTGGGAGACAGTCAAGCAACTGGTGACGCCCACCTTGACCATCGCGTTGCTGGGTGCGATCGAGTCCCTGCTCTGCGCCCGGGTGGCCGACCAGGTCAGCGGCCAGCCGCGGCACGATCCGAACCAGGAGCTGATGGCGCAAGGCGTGGCCAACATGGTGACGCCCTTCTTCGGCGGCATGCCGGCCACCGGGACCATCGCGCGCACCGTGACCAACGTGCGCGCGGGGGCGACCTCGCCCGTCGCCGGCATCGTCCACGCGCTCACGCTGATGGTGGTCGTGCTGGCGGCGGCACCCTTTGCGCAGCATGTGCCGCTGGCGGTTCTGGCCGGCATCCTGGTGTTCGTGGGCTGGAACATGGGCGAGTGGCGCGAGTTTTCGCCCTACATGCTGCGCCGCTTCAGCCGGCACTACCGGCTGCTGTTGCTGGGCACCTTCTTCCTGACGGTGGTGTTCGACCTGACGGTCGCCGTGCAGGCCGGCATCGTGCTCGCCTGCGCCCTCTTCGTGCGCCGCATGAGCCAGCTTTTCAGCGTCGAGATGGTGTCGCTGGAGCCGCCGCAGCTCACCTTCCGGCTTTACGGCACCCTCTTCTTCGGCGCCGCCGCCAAGCTGGACCCGGCCATCCACGCGATCGAGCGGGCGCCGCGCGGCATGGTGGTGGTGCTGGACGCCATGCACCTGATCTCGCTCGACGCCACCGGCCTGGACGCGCTGCGCCAGGTGCACAAGGCCGTGCTCGCGCGCGGCGGGCAGTTGCGCATCGAGTCGCTGCAGCCGCAGCCGATGGAGGCGATCGTGCGCTCGGGATTCGCCGACGAGATTGCGTCGGGGCGCGAGCAGGGCGCGCACGGCGAGTGATTCGCCCGCCACAGTCTTCGATACGGTTGCAGCCCGAGCCGAAAAGACAAAACCCCTGCCGACGAAATCGACAGGGGTTTCAGATTGGCGGAAACGGAGGGATTCGAACCCTCGATGAGGCTCTACACCCCATACTCCCTTAGCAGGGGAGCACCTTCGGCCACTCGGTCACGTTTCCAGGAATCAGCGATTATGCCAGCTTACGAGGCCGGTTGATCGAGATCGAAGGCCTTGTGCAGGGCGCGCACGGCGAGTTCCATGTACTTTTCGTCGATCACGACGGAGGTCTTGATCTCGCTGGTGGAGATCATCTGGATGTTGATGCCCTCCTCGCTCAGGACGCGGAACATCTTGCTGGCCACGCCGACATGGCTGCGCATGCCGATGCCGACGATGCTGACCTTGCAGATCTTGGTGTCGCCGACGATGTCGCTGGCACCCAGCGTGGGCAGCACCTTGTCCTTGAGCAGGTCGACGGTCTTGGCGTAGTCGTTGCGGTGCACCGTGAAGCTGAAGTCGGTGCGACCGTCCTTGCTCAGGTTCTGGATGATGACGTCGACCTCGACGTTCGCATCAGCCACGGCGCCGAGGATGTTGTACGCGATGCCGGGCTTGTCGGGCACGCCGAGCACGGAGATTTTGGCTTCGTCGCGGTTGAACGCGATGCCGGAGACAACGGCTTGTTCCATGTTTTCGTCTTCCTCGAATGTGATCAGGGTGCCGGACTTGGCCTCTTCCTGGAGGTCGATGTCCCACGGCGTGAAACTGGAGAGCACGCGCAGCGGCACCTTGTACTTGCCCGCGAACTCGACGGAGCGGATCTGCAGCACCTTGGAGCCCAGGCTCGCCATTTCGAGCATTTCCTCGAAGCTCACGGTGCTGAGCCGGCGCGCATCGGGCTCGACACGCGGATCGGTGGTGTAGACGCCGTCGACGTCGGTGTAGATGAGGCACTCGTGCGCCTTCATCGCCGCGGCGATCGCCACCGCGGAGGTGTCGCTGCCGCCGCGGCCCAGCGTGGTGATGTTGCCCGCCTCGTCCACGCCCTGGAAGCCGGTGATGACCACCACCTTGCCCGCCTCGAGGTCGCCGCGCACGCGGGCGTCGTCGATGCTCTCGATGCGGGCCTTGGTGAAGGCGCTGTCGGTCTTCACCTGGACCTGCCAGCCGGCGTAGCTGACGGCCTGCACGCCCTCGGCCTGCAGCGCGATGGCCAGCAGCGCCGACGAAGCCTGTTCGCCGGTGGCGGCGAGCATGTCGAGTTCGCGGTTGTGGTCGTCGTCCGACCTGCCGGGTGCGAGTTCCTTGGCGAGGCCGAGCAGGCGGTTGGTCTCGCCGCTCATGGCGCTCGGGACCACCACCATCTGGTGCCCGGCGCGCGACCACTTGGCGACGCGCTTGGCGACATTGCGGATGCGCTCGGTCGAGCCCATCGACGTGCCGCCGTATTTGTGAACGATCAATGCCATGGGTGAAGTCAAAGAGAAGAATTCGGACGACTGCCGCGATGCAGGCGGTCCAGGGCCTGTCATGTGCCTGTTGAAAGCAACTCAGCGCAAAGCTGCAGGCTGCGACGGGGGCCGGGCATTGTACCAATGCAGCACGTCACCCTCGCGCTGGACGTAACCGTCCGCAACCTTGAGGCGGATGCGGTGGCTGCGGGTGCTGCAGGCCGCGATCTGGTCGAGGAGTTGGTCGAGCTGGGCCTCGCTGGGCACGGCGTCGTGCTCGCGCCTGAGCCAGTGCCGCAGGACGTTGGCGAGCCGCTCCCGCGGCAAGCTGCGCAGGATGGCCAGCGCAGGCGGCACGCCGGCCGCCGCGATGTCCGTGGCAGCGACTTCGGCCAGCAGCCGCGAGGCCTTGGCGGCGTTGCGCGCCGTGCGCGCGAAGGTCTCGCGAAACTGCGGCAGGGTCGCCGCCAGGGCCGGCAGCAGTTGCAGGCGGATTCTGTTGCGGGTGTAGCGCAGGTCGGCGTTGCTGGGGTCGTCGATGTGGGGGGTGCGGCTGGCCGTGATCCATTCGCGCAGCGCCACCGCGTGCACCTCCAGCAGCGGACGATGGAAATTCACGCCATGCCGCTGCATGTGGCGGGGCATGCCGGCGAGACCGTCGAGGCCGGCCCCGCGGCCGAGCGCGATGAGCATGGTTTCCACTTGGTCGTCGGCATGCTGGGCCAGGGCCACATCCGGGAGCTTTTGAGCCTGGGCCAGTTGCGCCAGGGTGGCATAGCGCGCGCGCCGGGCCGCGTCTTCCGGACTTTCACCGGGGGCGTGGCGTGCATCGACGCGGCCGACGTGGAGCGGCACGCCCAGGGCCTTGCAGGTGGCACGGCAGTGGGCTTCGAAGCCGTCCGCGGCCGCTTGCAGGCCATGGTGGACATGGAGCGCCTGCACCTGGCCCGGCCAGCGGGCCGCGGCAGCGTACAGCAAGGCGGTCGAATCGGCGCCGCCGCTGTAGGCCACGCCCAGCGGCAGGGGCGCCGCCCAGGACGCGATCGCGAGGGCGGCGGGATTCTGCATGCTGAACAAGCGGACCGACACCGGTCGGTCCGCCGCGACTTACCTGCCGCTGTCCGCCTTGGTGTCGGCGAAGCGGCCGTAGCTCTGCAAGCGCTCGTAGCGCCGTTCGAGCAGTTCCCTGGGCCGCAGGTCGGCCACCTGGCGGTACGCGTCGTTGAGTGCACGCTTGAGGAAGGCGGCCATCTGGCGGTGGTCGCGATGCGCGCCGCCGACCGGCTCGTTGACGATCTTGTCGACCAGGCCCAGGGCCTTGAGGCGGTGCGCGGTGATGCCCAGCGCATCGGCTGCTTCCTGCGCCTTGTCGCTGGTCTTCCAGAGGATCGAGGCGCAGCCTTCGGGGCTGATCACGGAGTAGACGGAGTACTGCAGCATCAGCACCTGGTCGCCCACGGAGATGGCGAGCGCGCCGCCGGAGCCACCCTCGCCGATGATGGTGACGATGACCGGCACCTCCAGCTGCGCCATCTCGAAGATGTTGCGGCCGATGGCCTCGGACTGGCCGCGCTCTTCGGCGTCGATGCCGGGGTAGGCACCGGGCGTGTCGACGAAGGTGAAGACCGGCAGCTTGAACTTCTCGGCCGTCTTCATGAGGCGCAGCGCCTTGCGGTAGCCCTCGGGCTTGCTCATGCCGAAGTTGCGAGCGGTGCGCTCCTTGGTGTCGCGCCCCTTCTGGTGACCCAGCACCATGCAGGGTGTGCCGTTGAAGCGCGCCAGGCCGCCGACGATGGAAAGGTCGTCGGCGAAATGGCGGTCACCGTGCAGCTCGACGAAATCGGTGAAGATCTCGTGGACGTAGTCCAGCGTGTAGGGGCGCTCCGGGTGCCGGGCGATCTTGGTGATCTGCCACGGCGTCAGGTCGCTGTAGATTTCCTTGGTGAGCTGCAGGCTCTTCTTGCCGAGCTGGTCGATCTCTTCGGAAATGTCGACCGCGGACTCGCTCTGTACATAGCGCAGCTCTTCGATCTTGGATTCGAGCTCCGCCACGGGCTGCTCGAAGTCGAGAAAGGTTCGTTTCGCCAACGTCTTCTCCTCTTTTCAGTATGCGACCACCGGCAGGGGGTCGAGCGATCGCCAAATATACCAAGTCGCGACGCTGCAAAAAGGAGCCCAGGCCACGGCGACTTCGCGGGCATCGCTGCGGCTGACCGGATCGCCCGAAAAATAACTGCGGCTGATGCCGGTGATGAGGCCCAGGTCGTCCAGCGGCAGCACGTTGGGCCGCATGAGATGGAAGATCAGGAACATCTCCGCGGTCCAGCGGCCGATGCCGCGGATCGCGACCAGTTCCTCGATGATCATCTCGTCGGACATCTGGTCCCAGGCGTCCACGTGCACCACGCCCGAATCGAAATGCAGCGCCAGGTCGACCAGGTATTCGATCTTGCGCGCCGACAAGCCGGCCGCGCGCATGTCGTCGACCTTGAGCCGCAGCACGTTGGCCGGCGTCATCTTGCGCGGAAGCTTGGCGAAGCGGTCCCACACGGACTGGGCCGCCTTCACCGAAATCTGCTGCCCGACGATGCTGCGGGCGAGGGTGGTGAAGGCGTCGCCGTGCGACTCCAGGCAGGCGTCGCCGAACTGGGGGATCAGCCGCTTCATCACGCGGTCCTTGCGGGCGAGGTACTTGCAGGCCTCCTCCCAGTAAGGCGGGGTCTGGAGCTGGATGACGGGCTGCTTGATGGGGGCAGGCATGGTGCTTCTCATGCCCTCACTTGACGGTGGTCCAGGTGGTGCCGGTGGGCGAATCCTTGAGCACGATGCCTTGCGCCAGCAATTCGTCGCGGATGCGATCGGCCTCGGCGAAATTCCTTGCCGCCTTGGCCGCCGCGCGCTGCGCGATCGCGGCCTGGATGGCGGCATCGTCCAGCGTGCTGCCGGCCTGGAGAAAGGCCTGCGGTTCGGCCTGCAGCAGGCCGAGGCAGCCGCCCAGCGCCTTCAGCAAGCCGGCGCTGCGGGTTGACTTGCTGCGGTTCACCTCGCCGGCCAGGTCGAACAGCACGGCGACAGCCTCGGGCGTGCCGAAGTCCTCGTCCATCGCCGCCTTGAAGCGGGCGGCGTAGGGGTCGGCCCAATCGATCGTGACCGGCTCCGGCGCCACCCCTTGGAGCGCGGTGTAGAGGCGCTTGAGGGAAGCGCGCGCATCGTCCAGGTGCACGTCGCTGTAGTTGAGCGGGCTGCGGTAATGCGCCCGCACGACGAAGAAGCGCACCGTTTCGGCATCGAACTGCTTGAGCACGTCGCGGATCAGGAAGAAGTTGCCCAGGCTCTTGGACATCTTCTCGTCGTCGATGTTGATGAAGCCGTTGTGCATCCAGGTGCGGGCCAGCGGCTTGCCGGTGGCGCCCTCGCTCTGGGCGATCTCGTTCTCGTGGTGCGGGAACTGCAGGTCCATCCCGCCGCCGTGGATGTCGACGGTCTCGCCCAGCAGGTGGCAGGCCATGGCCGAGCATTCGATGTGCCAGCCGGGGCGGCCGGGGCCGAAGTCGCTGGCCCACTTCACCTCCTCGGGCTCGGTGGGTTTGGCGCTTTTCCATAGCACCGGGTCGAGCGGGTCTTCCTTGCCGTCCAGCACCGCCACCCGCTCGCCGGCATGGAGTTCGTCGAGCGACTTGCCGCTGAGCTTGCCGTAGCCGGGGAATTTGCGAACCGCGTAGTTGACGTCGCCATTGGGCGAGCGGTAGGCCAGGCCCTTGTGCTCCAGCGTGGCGATCATCGACAGCATCTGGGGCACGTAGTCGGTGGCGCGCGGCTCGTGGGTGGGTCGCTCGATGCCCAGGGCATCGGCGTCTTCGTGGAGCGCGTCGATCATGCGGTCGGTGAGCGCGCGGATGCTTTCGCCGTTCTCCACCGCGCGGCGGATGATCTTGTCGTCGATATCGGTGATGTTGCGCACGTACTCGACCTCGAAGCCCGAGACCTTGAGCCATCGCTGCACGACGTCGAAGGCCACCATCGAGCGCGCATGGCCCAGGTGGCAGTAGTCGTACACCGTCATGCCGCACACGTACATGCGCACCCGTGGGGGCTGCAGCGGAGAAAACTCCTCCAGTTCACGCGACAGCGTGTTGTAGATGCGAAGACTCATGGGTACGGGAAACGCCGGTGCGCCCACGCTTAAAGGGGCGAGCGGCAATGATTTTCAGGGGTGAGGATGCTATGCCAACGAGGAGAAGAACGGAGCCCCTCGGCTACAATCCCCTGCCAGTATAAACGGCCGCAGCCGTTAAATTCCGGGTGTTTCCGAGGCCCGCGTCCCACCCCAACCCTTGAGGCTCATGAAGCACGCCGCAGCCCTGTCCTCTTCCTCTCCTGCCCGCTTTCTGTCCCGCTTTCTGCCGGTGGTCTTCGTTGCATTGGCGGCGGCCGCGGCCCATGCCGACGATTACGGCGACGTCAACGCGCTGTTGCGCCAGGGCAAGGCCGCCGAGGCGCTGGCCAAGGCCGATGCCTACATTGCCGGCAAGCCGCGCGATCCGCAGATGCGCTTCCTGCGCGGCGTGATCCTCACCGAGCAGGGCAAGCAGGCCGAGGCGACGGCAGCCTTCACGCAGCTGACGCAGGACTTCCCGGAACTGCCCGAGCCCTACAACAACCTCGCGGCGCTCTACGCCGGGCAAAGCCAGTTCGACAAGGCCCGCGCGGCCCTCGAAATGGCCGTCAAGCTCAACCCGAATTACGCCACTGCACACGAGAACCTGGGCGACGTCTATGCGCGCCTGGCAGGCCAGTCCTACGGCCGCGCGCAGCAGCTCGAATCGGGCAACAGCACGGTGGCGCCCAAGATCGCGCTGATCCGCCAGCTCTTCGCCGCGCCCGCAAGCGGCACCCTGCCCGCCGCCCCGGCCGAGCCCCGCAAACCGGTGCGCCGCTGAGCGGCCGCCGAGTACCAGGCAGCGCCCTGCCACGCGACGCGAACGCCTCTTCGTCTTTCGCCACACCTTTTCCTGCCATGCCCATTCCTTCCCGCCGCACGGCTTTGACGGCTGTGATCCTCGCCTCGACCCTCCATCTCGCCGGCATCGCATCGGCGCAGCAGGCGAGTGCGCCGCGAGTCAAGCTCCACACCTCCGCCGGCGACATCGTGGTCGAGCTCGCGCCCGACAAGGCACCGAAGACGGTCGACAACTTCCTGCAGTACGTGCGCGACAAGCACTACGACGGCACCGTGTTCCACCGCGTGATCGACGGCTTCATGATCCAGGGCGGCGGCTTCACGCCGGAGCTGCAGCAGAAGCCCACGCGCGCGCCGATCCCGCTGGAGGCGAACAACGGCCTCAAGAACGACAAGTACACGATCGCGATGGCCCGCACCCCCAATCCCAACTCCGCGACCTCGCAGTTCTTCATCAACGTGAAGGACAACGCGATGCTGAACGCGCCCAACCCCGACGGCTACGGCTACACGGTGTTCGGCAAGGTGGTCGCGGGCAGCGAGGTCGTCGACAAAATCCGCGCGGTGCGCACGGGCAACAAGAACGGCATGCAGGACGTGCCCGTCGAAAGCGTCACCATTCTGTCTGCCACCCCCGTGGCGAAGTAAGCCACCCAACCAGGAGCCCTCATGAGCAATCCCCAAGTCGAACTGCATATCAAGGACCAGGGCGTCATCACCCTCGAACTGGACCAGGACAAGGCGCCGAAGTCGGTCGAGAACTTCATCGCCTACGTGACGAAGGGCCACTACGACAACACCATCTTCCACCGCGTGATCCCCGGCTTCATGGTGCAGGGCGGTGGCTTCGAGCCTGGCATGTCGCAGAAGCCCACCGGCGCCGAGATCCAGAACGAAGCCAACAACGGCCTGAAGAACGACACCTATACCGTTGCCATGGCCCGCACGAGCGCACCGCACTCGGCCACCGCGCAGTTCTTCATCAACGTCGCCGACAACGGCTTTCTCAACCACACGGCACCCTCCGCGCAGGGCTGGGGCTATGCGGTCTTCGGCAAGGTGATCGAGGGCAAGGAAGTGGTCGACAAGATCAAGGCGGTGAAGACCGGCCGCAAGGGCTTCCACGACGACGTTCCGCTCGAGGACGTGGTGATCGAAAAGGCTGTCGTCAAGGCCTGAATGGGGCCCTCCCCCGGGCTTGTCCTCGTCGGCGATGACGCGCCGAAGGGAGCATGAAATGACCTCCTTCGGAGAGCTCGTGGCGCCTGCGGGCTGGCGCACGGTCGACCTGATGTCCGACCTCCACCTGCAGGCCTCGGAGCCGGCCACCTTCGAGGCCTGGCGTGGCTATCTGCAGACCACGCCGGCCGACGCGATCTTCATCCTCGGCGACCTGTTCGAGGTCTGGGTGGGCGACGATGCGGCCGGGGAACCCGGCTTCGAGGCGCAGTGCGCCGAGCTGCTGCGCGAGGCCACGGTACGCCGGCCGGTCTACTTCATGCACGGCAACCGCGATTTCCTCCTGGGGCCCGCCTTCGCCGCGCAATCCGGCCTGCAGCTGCTCGACGACCCGACGGTGCTGGTGTTGCACGACCGGCGCTGGCTCCTGAGCCACGGTGACCTTCTTTGCATCGAGGACACCGAGTACCTGCACTTCCGGGCGGAAGTCCGCACACCCGCCTGGCAGAAGGCCTTCCTGGCGCGCCCCCTGGCGGAGCGGCGCGCCCTCGCCCGCGCCATGCGGGCGCAAAGCGAAGACCGCAAGCGCAGCCCCGGCATGGTCTGGGCCGATGTCGACGCCGATGCCGCCCGCGCGTGGTTGCGGCAGGCCGACGCGGACACGCTGGTGCACGGCCACACGCACCGGCCCGCGACGCACGCGCTGGGCGATGGCCTCTCGCGCATCGTGCTGAGCGACTGGGACCTGCAGGTGCACCCCGCGCGTGCCCAGTTGCTGTGCCTGTCGAGCGCCGGCGCGCAGCGCGTCGACCTTCGCTGATGCTCGGCTGGCTGCGCCGTCTGCGCCCTCCCCCTCCCATTCCCGAGCCGGCCTGGCAGGCCACGCTCGCGCGCTACCCCTTCCTCGCGGCACGTTCCGCGGATGCGGTCGAGCGCCTGCGCCGCCTGGCAGCGGAGTTCCTGCGCGACAAGGAATTCCACGGCGCCCATGGCTTCGTCATCACCGACGAGGTGGCGCTCGCGGTCGCGGCGCAGGCCGTGCTGCCGGTGCTGCACCTGCCAGGTGGCCTGCGCTGGTATGACGATTTCGTCGGCATCGTGATCCATCCCAGCGAAGCCGTGGCCCGCCGCAAGACAGTCGACGAAACCGGCGTGGTGCACGAATACGAGGAGGTGCTGGCCGGCGAGGCGATGGACCGCGGGCCGGTGATGCTGAGCTGGCAGGACGTGCTGGCCGGCAGCATCACGCAGGAGGCCGGCTACAACGTCGTGATCCACGAGTTCGCCCACAAGATCGACATGCGAAGCGGCACGGCCGACGGCTGCCCGCCGCTGCCGGCTGGCTTTGCGGGGACCCGATCGGCACGCGATGCGCGCGTCGCGTGGTTCTCGGTGCTGCAACCGGCGTACGAGGACTTCCGCGAGCGAACCATCGTCGCCGAGCGCTTCGGCGGCGAGGCGCCCTGGCTCGATGCCTACGGCGCGACCTCGCCCGGCGAATTCTTCGCGGTGGCCTGCGAGGCCTACTTCGTGAACCGCGCGAAGCTCGCCAGCGAGTTCGCCGGCCTCGCCAAGCTGTTCGACGAGTTTTTCAGGCGCCCGACCGAAGGCCAGGACTAGGCGCCCTGCCCCGCCTACTTGCGCAGCAGCGCCTTGAGCGCGCTCTGCAGCCGGCGCGCCGAGGTGGCATCGTGCGGAGCCGCGAGCACGGTGCCGGCATCCTGCCCCCAGGTCTGGGCCGGCGCCGGATCGCCGCGCCGCGTGAGCAGCTTGAGCTGCAGTGCACGGCGTGCGTCCAACTGCTCGGCCGGCGTGGGCACCTCGGCCGCCATCTCCAGGCGCAGCAGTGCCTCGGCCGCTTCCTCGGCCTTGGCCGAAGGCCCGGCGGCCAGCGCCTGCGACCACTTTCCGCGCACCGCGGGCGTGACGGCCCGGCCCAGTTCCTGGATGCTCGGCAGCTTCGACGCATCGCGCTGCTCCCAGGCGCCCAGCACCTGCGTCAAGGCTTCCCCGTGCGCCTGGGCCGCCAGCTTGCGCAGCGCCTGCTCGGCGCGCTCCAGCGCTTCGCGCTGAGCGCGGAAAGCAACATCGCTCAGACGCGGGCCACGCTCCTCGCGCGGCGGACGGTCGCCGAAGCGGCCGGCACCCGGACCCCGGTCGCCACCGCGCGATGCGCCGCGGTCATTGGGACGTGAGGACGGCCCGCCGCGGCCGTCGCGGCGGTCGCCGAAGCGGCCACCGGCGCCGCGCCCTGCGGGCACGGCCTCCATCTTCTTGTTGCCGGGCCGGTCGTCGCCGCGCACGGCGATGACGGGCTTGGGCGCAGGCTTGGGTGGCGCCACGGGCGCAGGGGCCGCCTCGGCTTCGGCCGCATCGCTGCGGGCGGAGGGATCGGCGCCATCGGCGGGCGCCACCAGATCGGGCGTCGCCCCCGCAGCCTCGGCCGGCGCGGCGGGCGGCGGCGCATCGCCGGGCGCGGGCTCCTGCTGCGCGCTTTCGCTGAACTCGGCCGCGGCCTGCCCCGGGGCCACGACTTCGGTCGCGCCCACGGACGGGCCGTCGGCGGACGGCTTGGGGACTTCGCCACGGAGCGCGGCGTCGAGACGGGCCATCGCGCCACGGATCTTCTGCGCATCGCCGGTCGCGTTCGCGGCGTCCAGCGCCTTCGACGCCTCGAGCACATGGCGGTCGTGCTCGCTCATCGCGGCGGCCGCCTTCTCGCGCTCAGCGCTCTTGCGGTTGAACGCCTCGTCGATGGGGGCGCGGAAGGCGTCCCAGAGCTTCTGTTCCTGCCGGCGGTCCAGCGGCACGGTCTGGGCCTCGGCCTGCCAGCGCTGCTGCAGGGCCTTGACGGCATCGATGCGCAGCGTGGGGACGGCCCCGAGTTCGGCGGCCTCGGCGATCATGGCCTGGCGGCGCTCGATGCTCGCCTTCTGCGCGGCCTCGAAGGGCGCACGCGCGGCGCCGAAGGCCGAGGTCCATTGCGGCAGCAGTTCGGCGAAGACCTTCTCGCCCACGTGGCCGGCATCGCGCCAGCGGTCGGCGAACTGGTGGAGCGCACGGTTGTAGGCCTTGAGGTCCGTCGAGCCGGCCTGGGCTTCGGCCCATGCCTTCACCTCCTCGATCAGCGCCAGGCGCTGCGCGCGGTGCTCAGCCGCATCGGCGCGCACCTTTTCGAGCCAGGCCTCGACCACCTTGTGGGCCTCGTTGCAGGCCTCGTCGAAGCGCTTCCACATCGCATGGTTGGGCACGCCGCCCTGATCGGCCTGCTTCCATTGCTCGCGCAGGCTGCGCAAGGTTTCCTGCATCTTGCGTCCGCCCAGGGCCTGGCCCTCGGGCCGCTTGAGCAGGCCCTCTGCCTTGGCGACCAGTTCCTCGCGCACCTTGTCGGCGCTCCAGCGCTGCCACCCCTCGAGCTCGCCGGCGGCGATCAACGCGGCATGCACGCGGGCCTCCAGTGCCGAATCGACCAGTCGACCATGCTCCTTCAGCACGGCGCGCAGGGCGGTGGCTGCACCGGCACTGCCCTTGCCGTGGCCTTCGGCGGTTTCCTGCTCCAGCTTGGCCAGCGCGGCCTGCACCGCTGCCTGCGCCGCGGCGCGCTTCTCGGGATCGACCTTGGGCGCGGCCGGCTTCTGCACGGCGGGCGCCGCTGCCTCGGGCGTGCCGCCGCGGGCCACGCGCAGTTCGTCGGCCCAGACGGGGACCGGCGGCAGGGGCGCCTGCGCATCGGCCGCAGCCGCGACGGTCTGCGCCAGGGCCTGATGGAAAGCCTCGGACACCACCAGCAACTGCGACTTGGAAGTCTCGAGCTGCGGAGCGAACTTGGCATCCAGGCTGTTCCAGTTCGCGTCTGCCGCGATCTCGGCGGCCTGCTGCTGCCAGTGCGCCACGTCGGCGCGCAGAGCCTCCTCCGCGGCCTGCGCGTCGCGCCAGCCCTTGGTCGACAGGACTTCGAAGCGCTGCGCGAGCAGCACCGCGGCTTCGCGGTGCACCTGGGCGCGGTGTTGCAGGTCCTCGATGCCCTTGACGCGTTCGGCCAGGCGGGCCTTGAAGCTTGCCAGGGGCTCGCGCGACAGGGGCGCCCCCGCCTTGGCGGCATCACGTTGCCAGGCCAGTGCATCGGCAATATTGAGCTTGGGCTGGGCGATCAGCGCCTCGGCCTTCTGGGCCCATTCGGCCGCAATGGCCTCCTGGCCGCGTGCGCGCTTGAGCTCGTCGAGCTTTTCGCGCAGGAGGCGGGCGGCGCCCTTGTCGCGGCCGCTCAGTTCCTTGAACACCTCCTGCATCTGCTCGGGCGCGGGATTGCCGGCCAGCCACTCGCGGATGCGCTGTGCGCGCTCGCCGGAGGTCGGCGCAGTGAAGGCGCCGCCGGTCATCGTGTCGAGGGACTGGAGGTCGTGGGACTTGGTCGAAGTTGAGGTCACTGCGCGAATAAACGTGATCTGATGAGGAAAAGCGAAGGCGCCGGCAGGGGCCGGCGCAAGGCACCATTTTCACCGAGATGCGGCGGGTCGTTGGAGCTTCCTTCAGCGGGTGGCCAGATTCAGCTCCACACCGGGCCTCCAGTCGGCTCCGCCACCCTGGGTGCGGACGGCGCCGAGGAACAGCCGCTCGCTGGGCAGCTTCTGCGCCAGCAGGTAGTCGCGCGCGGCGGCGCCGCGCTGGACGGCCAGCTGGCGCATCGACTCTTCGTCGACCGGAATACTGGCCATGAGCAGATCCTCCATTTCCTTGACGGGGATGTCCTTGGCCAGGCCGATCAGGTTGCGCGGCTTGGTGCCGAGGTCGGAACGCTTGTAGGCGGCTGCCAGGAATTCGGGGTATTCGGCATCGGTGAGGGGCGCGACCTCGGCCGCGTCCCGGCCAGCCCGCACCGCGCTGCGCCGCTTCTCGGCCTGCGCCAACTCGCGCACGCGCTGGCGCTGGTAGGCCTCGCGCTCCTGCTGAAGGCTGGCGGTGCCCACGACCGTCATGCGCAAGGCCGGACGGTCCGCGAGTGCTTTCGCGACCTTGTCCAGGCTCTGCTTTGCCTCCGCGGACAGCGTCGCGCTGCCGGGCGCGAAGGCGACGGTGCTCGAATCGCCGCCACCCCCGCCCAGACCGCCCGTCAGCAGCGCAAAGGGTGCGGTGGCGGCCTTGACGATCAGATTGACGATCGCCTTGAGGATCAGGGGGCCGAGGCTGAACTGCGGATCGTTGAGCGAGCCGCTGATCGGAAAGTCGATGTCGATGACACCATTGCGGTCCGCCAGCAGCGCCACCGCCAGCCGCACCGGCAGGCTGTTGGGCGCGCCCTGCACCTCGTCGCCGAACTGCAATTGATTGAGCACCAGCTTGTTGGTCGCGGTGAGCTGGCCATCCGGCGCGATCTTGTAGTTCACGTCCATGCTGAGCTTGCCGCGCTCGATGCCGTGGCCGGCGTAGCGCACCGAGTACGGCGACAGCGGCGGCAGGTCGAGTTCGCGCATCTTCGCGGTGATGTCCAGCTCGAGCGGCTTGGCCAGCGGGTTGAGCTTGCCGGTGATCTCCAGCGAGGCGGTCTGCTGGGCCTTGCCGCGCAGTTCGAGGTCGGCCAGCACCGGCCGTTCGCCCTGCGGTTTCGAGGAGAAGGCACTGAGCTTGCCGGTCAGTTCGCTCAGGTCGGCCGAGTAGTTGGGCTTGACGAACAGGTCGCTGAAGTCGATACGCCCGTTGACCAGGCTGATCGGGCCAAAGTTGATGACCGGCTCGGGGCCGCTGCGGGCGGGCTCGGCGGCCTTGGCCACCTGCCGCGCGGCGGGCGCCGCCGCGGCCGGCGCGCTGCCCACCATCGCTTCCGCCGGCACCGGCGCGCCGCCGGAGGCAGCGGGCGCGCTCCTCGCGATCGTGGTCGTCGTGGTGCCGCCGAGGCTTCGCCGCGTGCTCGCTTCGCCCGCAGTCGCAGTCGCAGGCGCCGGCGCTCCGGGCTTCCCGGTGAGATCCTGGAGGTTGAGACGCCCCGTCGGGTCGATGATCACGCGAGCGAAAAAGTCGCTGAGCGTGGTTTCGCGCACATCCACCGCGAGCGGTGAATTTGGCGCCATGTTGACCTGCAGGCCGCGAAGGCTGAGGGTCTTCCAGCTCAGCAACCGGCTGCTGCGCTCGGCCTGGCCGGGCGACTGGGTCAGCGACGCGCTGTTGGCGCGGAAGTCCTCCAGCGCCGTGTCGCCCGCCAGCCTCACGCTCATGCCCCCGTGCGCCGTCTGGTATTTGACCGTCCCACGGTAGCTGGCGAAGGCGCGACGGATGTCGATGTTCAGCGCATCACCGAAGTAGCCTTTGAAGGCATGGGCGGGGACGGAAGCGACCTCCAGCCGGCCCTCGGCAGCGATCGGCTTGAGGACCACCGAGCCCTTGTAATCGAAGCGTCCAGCCTCGGCACGGCCCGCGGCGATGCGCCCGGACAACTGCAGCGGCGAGACGGTCGCCGTCTCGGGCGCGATCTTCTGCGCGTTGAGCTTCAAGGCACTGACCTCGAAGGCCACCGGCGTCGCGCCGGCCTTGTCCGAATAGGACAGAGCGCCGTTGTCGACCGCCACGCTGCCGATGGTCAGCGCCCAGGGCTGGGTGTTGTCACCGGTGGCCGCCTCCGCCGCCTTCGGGCTCTTGGGTGCGGCGACCTTCGCATCGGCACCTCCCTGCGGCGCCTTCAGCCAGCGCTCGAACATCCAACGCTTTTCCTTGTCACGCTCGACGGCGATCCTGGGGCTGTTGGCGCTGAACGAGGCGACCGTGAGCGTGTGCCGCGTCATGTCGACTTCGGCATCGACCAACTCGAAGCGCCCGGCGCTCGCGAGCGCCGTCTTCTCCTGCGTCAGCGCCAGGCCATCGAGCGCCACACGCCGGGCCATGAGCTTCAGGTTGGGCCGGTTCCAGGCCACGTCCACCTGGCCGCTGAGCCTGCCGTCCAGCGTCGGCTCCAGGCTCTGGGCCAGGTAGGGCGCCGCCAGGGACAGCGGCAGGGCCTCGACCTCGGCCTGTATCTTGGCGACCTTGTCGGTGGCCTCTCCGTTGAACTTGAGCGCGGCGCCGCCGACGGCCGAGGAGCCGCTGAAGACGGCGGGCTTGTCCATCGGCCAGGCGATGGCGCTCGCCTCGACCTGGAACCGCTGGACGTCGATGGCGGCGGCCGGCTGGATGCTCTGGTCACGCCAACCTATTTCGCCGCCGGACAGCGCGAACTTGTCGACCTGCACGCGCCAACCGGGCGGCGCGCTGGGCTTGACCACAGCCTCGCCGGTCGGTGGCGCATCCGGTACCGGCTTGGCAGCGGCGGCATCGTCCTGGCCGGCGGGCAGCAGATTGAGCTTCCCGGCGGCATCGCGCGCCACCACCAAGTGCGGCGCGGCCAGCGCCACCTCGCCCAGGTGCACCACACGATCCAGGGGTCGCACATCGGCCAGCGCCACCTTGAGCGAATCGAAGCGAAGAAGATCGCGCGCCTGAGAGTCCGCCAGCTGGATGCTGCGCGCGGCCACAGTGCCGGTGATCTTCAGCCCCGTGCTCGCGGTCTGGACGAAGTCGATCTTGAGGTCCGCATCCAGCTTGCCGGAACGCAGCGCCACCGGAAGCCCACCCGGCACATAGCCCAGGTACGGGGCCAGGTCCAGGTCCTTGAAGCTGATCTGCGCATCCGTCTTGTGGTCATCGGCGAAGGGCGTGCTCGCTGCAGCCGAGTCGAACGGGCTGCCGTTGAGCACGAAGGCCAGCTTGGGCTCGGTCTTGATCTCGCGCTGCGATGGCAGGTTGCTCAGGAATGGCACTTTCAGGACGAAGTCGCGCAGCTCGTGCTTGCGCTTGACGGCCTGGTCGTCGAACTCGACCGCCCCGTTCGTGACGGCGATGTTGTAGATGGCG
The DNA here is from genome assembly GCF_039541515.1 of Variovorax defluvii. Taxonomy (NCBI): domain Bacteria; kingdom Pseudomonadati; phylum Pseudomonadota; class Betaproteobacteria; order Burkholderiales; family Comamonadaceae; genus Variovorax; species Variovorax defluvii. Next base: position 127,335 of record NZ_BAABGJ010000002.1, on the reverse strand, counting down.
AAGCGCGGCGGCTCGCTCTTGGGCGCCTCTGGTGCGCTGGCCAGCCGGGCCAGGATGTCGTCGATGTCGTATTTGCCGTCGGCCTGGTGTGTCAGCAGGATGGCCGGGCCGTCGACGCTGAGCGCGTCGATGACCGGCGCCAGGCGCACGATGGACTGCAGTTCGGCATCGGCGTAGATGCGGCCCACCGCCACCTGCGAACGACTGCCGTCGGCCGTGGCGATTCGAAAGTCGTCGAGCGTGAGTTCGAGTGTCCACGGCTTGAAGTCGATCTTGCCGATCGTGACCTGGCGCCCGAGCCTTTCGCTCGCGATCTTCTGGATCTGGCTCTTGGCCAGGGGCGGGACCACCAACCACGCCAGCCCCCAGAAGGCAACCAGCACCAGCACCGCCAGCACTGCGCGCCTGACCCACTTGTTCTGTCTCAGCGAAGCAGCATTCATCGGGGGACGAGTGTGCCCCAAACCAGAGACGCTTCCCAGAAAGTAGAAAGCCCGGGGGCCAGACATTGACGTCTGGCCACCGGGCTCGATGGCTGGCGCAAGGCCCATGCCATCTTTTCGCTGCACCGGAAGTTTCATCGTTCCGGTCATGCTGGCAGCAAGAGATTGCCACCATCGGGCCTCGGCCACTGAACCGTTCGAGGGATGTCTCCCGGTTCCGGACCTCGGTCGAACGCCCGAATATTCGGGCTTCGTGAGGGTAGAACCCCGCCCGCGAGATTGCAAATGAGCTTTTCAATGGCCGAGGCGGTGGCGATTCACGGGCGTTTCCAAAGCTCCATTATTCATAAAACAATAATTTGATATTCTTGACCTGATATTAAGCGCCTCCTAAAATCGCCGCAGCCCGAGCCGCTCAACCCCAGGCCGGGATTGCACCCTTACCGCCGCCGAAATCTTTCGGCTTACATCAGGCTCCCGCGCCTCCACTTCTCGCGCGGAACCTGACTCGTACCCATCCACAAGCGCTGCCGCCTCTCCGCAATGCCCTTTTCGGGACTGCGACGCAGGTGCCGCACAGAAGGAGGAAGAGCGATGAACAAGGCGTTTGACGCCACAGCCCGCGGGCTGCGGACATTCGTGTCCGATGTGGCCGAAGGCTTTTTCGAAGTGACCCACAACGGCTTTGCCCTGCTTGGGCTGGCCTGCGTGTTCGCCGTGCTGACGCTGGTCGCGCGGCCGGACTTGCGCCAGTCCGGCGAGGAACAGCTCATGGGCTGGCTGCAGTCGCGCAAGGCGCCGCCGGAACCGACCGACCTTCAGCCCACGGCCATCGACCGCACGACGGCTGCGAGCCCGCACGAGTTGCCGAAGCCGCAGGCCGCGGTGGCCTACTGGTTGAGCAAGAAGTACCGCGTCGCCGTCGAGCCCCTGAGCGTGCTCGTCTCCGAAGCCTTCGAGCTGGGCAAAAGCACCAAGCTCGACCCCACCCTCATCCTGGCCATCATGGCCGTCGAATCCAGCTTCAACCCCTTTGCCCAGAGCCACGTCGGGGCCCAAGGCCTCATGCAGGTGATGACCCGCGTTCACGGCGAGAAATACGAAAGCGCCGGCGGGACCCTCACCGCCTTCGACCCGGTCACCAACATGCGTGTCGGCGTCAAGGTGCTGCAGGAATGCATCGCCCGCGCGGGCTCGCTCGAAGGCGGGCTCAAGTACTACGTCGGCGCCGCCAATCTGTCCGACGACGGCGGTTACGCGAGCAAGGTGCTCGCCGAGCATTCGCGCCTGCAGCAGGTGATCGCGGGCCGCACGCCCTCCACCACGCCGACGCCGCCCGGCCTGCGGGCCCAGCCGCTGCCGGTGGTCGCGCCGGCCAAGCCGGAATCCGGCAGCAATCCGAAGGTGGCGCTGGCCGATCTGTGAGAGGCCTTTGAGGCCACGGGCGCACCGCTGTCAGCTACACTCGGGCGGCGCGCGACTGGCGATAGGCGCGGTGCCCTGCAGGTGCCCTGCGCTGACGTGGATGACCACTGGGAAGCGCGCCGCCTGCGGATCTCGGCAGGCGTTCCGCCGTTCGCCTGGGCAGCCCTTGTTTGGTTGAAGAACAAGGACCACCGTTCTCAAAGGACTGCCATGTACCACCGCCAGACCCTGGTCGAACAGACCGATCCCGAACTCTGGGCCGCCATCCAGGCCGAAAACGCCCGCCAGGAACAGCACATCGAGCTGATCGCGAGCGAAAACTACGCCTCGCCGGCCGTCATGGCCGCCCAAGGCTCCCAGCTCACCAACAAGTACGCCGAAGGCTACCCCGGCAAGCGCTACTACGGCGGCTGCGAGCACGTCGACGTGGCCGAGCAACTGGCCATCGAACGCGTCAAGCAACTCTTCGGAGCCGATGCGGCCAACGTGCAGGCGCATTGCGGCGCCTCCGCCAACGAGGCCGTGATGCTGGCCTTCCTCAAGCCCGGCGACACCATCATGGGCATGAGCCTGGCCGAAGGCGGCCACCTGACCCACGGCATGCCGCTCAACATGAGCGGCAAGTGGTTCAACGTGGTGAGCTACGGCCTGAACGACAAGGAAGAGATCGACTACGACGCGATGGAACGCAAGGCGCACGACGCCATGCCCAAGCTCATCATCGCGGGCGCTTCGGCCTATTCGCTGCGCATCGACTTCGAGCGTTTCGCCAAGGTGGCCAAGGATGTTGGCGCGATCTTCATGGTGGACATCGCCCACTATGCCGGCCTGGTCGCCGCAGGCGTCTATCCGAACCCCGTGCCTCACGCGGACGTTGTCACCTCCACCACCCACAAGAGCCTGCGCGGCCCGCGCGGCGGCATCATCCTGATGAAGTCGCAGCATGAGAAGGCGATCAACAGCGCGATCTTCCCAGGCCTTCAGGGCGGCCCGCTGATGCACGTGATCGCGGCCAAGGCGGTGGCCTTCAAGGAAGCGCTCTCGCCGGAATTCAAGACTTACCAGCAGCAGGTCGTGACGAACGCGCGCATCGTGGCTGAAACGCTCGCCGAGCGCGGCCTGCGAATCGTCAGCGGTCGCACCGAGAGCCACGTGATGCTGGTGGACCTGCGTGCCAAGGGCATCACCGGGAAGGAAGCCGAGGCAGTGCTGGGCAGCGCGCACATGACGATCAACAAGAACGCCATCCCCCACGACCCCGAGAAGCCGATGGTGACCAGCGGCGTGCGCATCGGCACGCCGGCCATGACCACGCGCGGCTTCAAGGACGAAGAGGCACGCATCACCGCCAACCTGATCGCCGATGTGCTGGACAACCCGCGCGACCCTGCGACCATCGAAGCGGTCCGCGCCAAGGTGCACGCGTTGACCAGCCGCTTTCCGGTCTACGGCTGATAAGCGTCGCCCTCTCACGCCGGCATACGCATGAAGTGTCCGTTCTGCGGCCACCTCGAGACGCAGGTTGTCGAGACCCGCGTGTCGGAGGACGGCGACTTCGTGCGGCGCCGCCGGCAATGCGGCGCTTGCGAAAAGCGCTTTACCACTTACGAAAGGCCGGATGTCAATTTCCCGGTCGTCGTCAAGAAAGACGGCAGCCGCGCCGACTTCGATGCCAAGAAGGTGCGCGCATCGATGATGTTGGCGCTGCGCAAACGGCCAGTCACCATCGAACAGATCGATCATGCGCTCTTGCGCATCGAGCAGAAGCTGTTGTCCAGCGGGCTGCGGGAGATCGACTCTACGAAGGTCGGCGAACTCGTCATGCGCGAGCTCAAGCGCATGGACAAGGTAGCCTACGTTCGCTTTGCCTCGGTGTACCGCAGCTTCGAGGATGTGGACGAGTTCCGGCAGTTGCTGCGGGATATCTGACAAAAGCTCGCGCGCCATTGTGATTTCGCCAGAAGGCCATGATTAGCGGCCTGAAGGCACCGCCCAGCGGCCCTTTTTCGTCCACGCCCCCTCCCAGAATCGTCGCCTAGGTCGCCCGCAAGTGGCGGCAACTCAGGAGAGACGGTGCAAGCGAGGAATCAGGGAAACAAAGGTGCGTCGGGTTTTGCGCTGATCGAAGTGATGATCGCGCTGCTCGTCCTCTCGTTCGGACTATTGGGCATGGTCGGGTTGCAGGCGAGAGCTTTGCAGAACAACCGAGAAGCCCGCTACCAGTCCATTGCCGTCAGCCTGGCCCAAGAGCTGGCCGAAATGATGCGGGGCAACAAAGACGTTGCGATGCTGGCGGCTCACAACCCCTACCTGGGTGATTTCTCCGCATCTCCGCTGAAGCCCTCCGACGCTTCCAACTGCCGCCTCACAGGCGACTCTCCCTGCGCCAGCCCGACCGACGTTGCCGTGGCCGAGTTGACCGACTGGCTAGCGCGCGTCGATGTCAGCCTTCCAGGCGCACGTGCCAGCGTCTGCCTGGATTCGGCTCCCTACAGCACCAGCGGATTGCCCCAGTGGCCTTGCACGGCGAGCCCGGGTTCGGACACGGTTGTCATCAAGATCGGATGGACCCAGTTGTCGACGGACGCCAGGGCACTCGACCGCAGCATCCGAACCGACTCCGCCGGCAGCCGCCCCGGCATCGTTCTGCCGGTGACGGCGGGAAGCACCACGCCATGAAGCAAGCATCTCGGCGTCGATCCGCAGGCATGACGCTCGTCGAACTCATGGTCGCGATGGTCGTGGGATTGATGATCGCCCTTGCCGCGGCCTCTGCCCTCGTTGCTGCGCGCCGCGGCTTTGCCACTGTCGATGCAGCGTCTCAGTTGCGCGACAACGCCCGCTTCGCGACCGAGTTCATCCGGCGGCTTGCCGTGCAGGCTGGCTACAAGGATCTGGCCTTTGCGGCAACCAAGCGCGGCTCCGCCGTCGGTCTCAGTGCCGCTCCGCTGCCCCAGGTGTTCGGCTTCGACAACGCGATCGCAGACAGAAACTCACTCGCCGCCGGTGCCACGCGACCCCCCGACACGTTTGGTGATGTTCTGGTTCTTCGCTTCCAGGCCACCGAAACCTTTCCCGGCTCGGGCAAGGCCGACGAGGCCATGATCGATTGCGCCGGTGTGCGTGCCGATTCGCTGCCGACGAACAGGGACGATGTACGCACCAGCGTCCTGTTCGTGGCGCCTTCCAACGATGGTGAGCCGGCACTGAAATGCTATCGATCGGACACGGGTTCACCGCCCTTCAAGCCGGCAGATGTGCTGGTGCGAGGTGTTGAAAACTTCCAGGTCATGTATGGCGTCGACGGCGTGAAGCCCGGTGCCGCCATTGATGCGGCAGACCCCACTTCGAAGCCCGATTCCGTGCCGGAACGATACCTGCGGGCCGACCAGTTCACCGTCCCGGGCGATCCAGCGGCCACGCAGGCGAATTGGCGACGCGTGCGCAGCCTGCGCATCGGCATGGTTCTGCGCAGCGATCCGGGAGCCGCCGTGGAGACGAAGTCGACAACGCTGTATCCGCTGGGCGGTTCCGCCTTCGCCTCGACCCAGGACGAGGGCACGATCTTCGTCACGCCTGCCGATAACCGGCTGCGTCAGGTCGTGACCTTCACCGTCCATCTGCGAAATGACCAGGGACTTTGAAGATGCGCCGATCCACCTGTTTCCGCAGTGCCTCGTCAGCGCGTCGTCAGGGCGGCTTCTCGCTGATCGTCGTGCTCCTCATCCTGATCGTCGTTTCGATCCTTGGCGTCGGGGGCGCACAGATCGCCCTGCAAGGCGAGCACAGCGCGCGCAACGACCGTGACATGCAACTGGCCTGGCAGGCTGCCGAAGCCGCATTGCAGGATGCAGAGTTCGATATCCACGGGCCAGGAACCAACAATCGCAGCGCCCTTCTCGGATCTCTGCGGGACACCAGCAGCTTCATCGCCGACTGCGGCACCCACGACACCTCGGCTGCCGTCAGCAGTCTAGGACTTTGCGCGTTGGTGGCGACGGGGACACCCGCCTGGCTGAAAGTGAATTTCATCGTCACCAACGCACAGGCACGCACCGTGAAGTTCGGGACCTTCACGGGCCGAAATTTCGCTGCCAGCGACACCGGATCGACCAACGGCATCGAGCCCTTTCAGGCCCCCCGCTACGTGATCGAGCCCATTCCCGATCCTGGTAACCGCGATCTCTCCTCGACCGGCAGCTACGTCTATCGAGTGACTGCCATGGGATTCGGACCGCGGCAGGACATCCAGGCCGTGACCCAGATCATTTATCGAAACTAGATCGGCAGTACAACGATGATCGCCCCTCCCAGCACTTCCACACACAGGATCAATCGCTTCCTGCGTCCCCGATCGTGGAGCCAAGTTCAGCGCCTCCTCGCCGGGGTCCTCGTCCTTGCCATGGCCATCGCCGTCTCGCTGGCCGTGCGCAGTCAGACGGCGCCGCCCGCCATACCACAAGTCTCACTGTCCAGCGATCCGCTGTATGCCACCACGTCGGGCGACAAGCCCACGATGACGCTGGCGCTCTCTGTCGAATGGCCCACGGCGGGCGCACAGTATTTCAAGGGCCCGGACAGCAAGATCGACGACACCTACTCCAACACAACGGAGTACATCGGCTACTACAACACGGAGGCCTGCTATACGTACAACGACAGGCCGACGGAAACGCCGGACTCCGGACAGACGGCCGCTGACTACAAACGATTCGAGCGCACCGGCCCAGCGACCGCCCGAAAGTGCGCCGACGGATTCAGCGGCAACTTCCTGAACTGGGCCACCGGTTCGGCCATCGACATGCTGCGACTCGCCCTCTCCGGAGGCGACCGTTATATCGACCGTGAAGACCTGACCATCCTGCAGCGGGCCCACATTCCCGCGGGCGATCCGCAATGTCTGTGGAACTCCACCAGCTTTCCCGCCAAGCAGCTGCAGCGCGACGGGGGCGGCACCGGCACTTACTGGGGCGCCGTCCCCGTTGCCATGCGGCGGGCCGCGGGCGTCAACGATATTTGGGTTGCCAACCTGCTCAATCGCGTTTTCTTCGGAACCGCCCGTGGGGGCACGTGCGGTACGGCCGGCGTCTATACCGGCAACGGCACTTACACGCTCGGGGCCGACGTGCCCATCCGCGCCGTCGGACCGATCGCTTCCAGGAACGAAACCCTGCCCGGCGATGCATCGCCGGCCTGTGCCACGGAGGGAGGCACTTGCACGTTCTCCGGCATCAAGGAAGTCTGGTATGGAGCAGGCACAAGTTGGTTCGTGGCACCCGCATCCAACTCAGTCAAATGCAGTGCATACGAGGTGTTCGGCGACCCTGCCTATGGCGTCTAGGCACCAACTCGTTCTATGTGGTGAATGATGACGGAACGAACCGAGCCGACAGCAGCGCAGCATCTCCAACAAGCGCCATCACGGGCCGCGGACGGCTCCAGGCCGGCACCATCGACAGCTCGACGGGCATCATCGATGTGCCGACCTTCGTCTGGGGCCGCCCCACCAGCGACAGCGACACGACCCAACGATCCGGCTGGTACCTCGACTTTCCGAGCACGGGCGAACGCCAGGTGAGCGGCATCTCACTGGCGGGCAGCACCCTCATCTTCAACAGCCTGACACCCAACGCCAACACCACGACCAGCGTCTGCGGCGCGGGAGGCGGCAGCGGGCGCGAGTACCGCCTTGATGTCGACACCGGCGACGGCGCATCCAGAGTCTCGACGGTCGGCCTTCTGGGCGAGAGCATGGCCATGCGGATCACTTCGGCGACGACGTCGAGCACGACGGACAGCACCGGCCGGCGGCACCGCACCGTGACGACGCAAAGCATCGCCCAGGGGACGATGGGCTTGGCTACGAGCAGTACGGTCACCCACGACGAAATTGCCGGTCGCCTCAGCTGGCGCCAGATTCACAACTACCAAGCTCTGAAGGAGCGATGATGACTAAACGATCCCAGAAAGGCTTCACGCTCATCGAGCTCATGATCGTGGTCGCCGTCATCGCCATCCTGGCAAGCATCGCCTATCCGTCCTACCAATGGGCGGTGGTCAGGGGCAAACGCGCCCAAGGACGCACGGCCATCCTGGAGCTGCTGCAGCAGCAGGAGCGCTACATGACACAGTACAACAGCTACATGAAGTTCTCCAATGTTGGAGGAGTGACCAGCCCTGCCACCATTCCATTCAAGGCCTACGCCGGCGACAGTCTCACCGGCACGCCCTACCACCTGTCGGCAGAGCCCTGCACTGCTGCTACCGACGGTGAGAAGGAGTGCATCCGAATCAAAGCGACCCCGACTTTTTCCGATTCCGAAGCCGGCACGCTGTGGGCAACCAGTTCCGGCATCAAGAACTGCGACGGCACCGCCGGCACCACGCCGCCGGCTGCGCCGCCGAAGGTGTGCTGGCAATGAGGCCGCGCCGCAGCAGCCGCGCAGTCCGCGGCTTGACCCTGATCGAACTGTTGGTGACGCTGGCCGTCGCGGCGGTCCTGATGACGATCGCCGTCCCCAGTTTCCTCGCCTTTCAGCGCAATTCCGAGCTCACATCGGCTGCGAACGGTCTGGTCGCGAGTCTCGCGACAGCCCGTGGCGAAGCCATGAAGACGGGGAAGCCGGCGATGGTTGTGCCTGCCGATGGATCGTCGTGGAACAGTGGTTGGGTGGTCTTCCTCGACAAGGACCAGAACGAGGCGTTCACCGAAAGCGGCGACCAGGTGATCTTTCGGCAAGCTGCCTTGGCTTCTCATCTTTCCGTGAGCGCCTCCGGCACCGCAGATGGATCGGCACCTTACATTCTGTTCGATGGGTCAGGCTACCCGAAGAAGAGATCGTCAAATGCCCCCCCCTGGGGGAACTTGACGTTCAGCATCGTACGCAATGACGTCGCCGATTCCACGCGCTGGGACCAAACACGCCGCGTTATGATTTCGAAAGCCGGACGCATCCGCTCGTGCCGGCCCGCAAGCGCCTCCGATAGCCAGTGCAGTGGCCCCGATTCCGACGATTGATTCGCTTCCTTCAGATTCGACGCCAGCCGCCGATGCCATGCGGCTGGCGCTGGATCTGAGCGCTTCGGCCCGCTTGCTCTCTCAGCCCAATCCATCTGTCGGTTGCGTCATTCTGTCGCCGGACGGCGAATGCGTCGGGCGAGGCCACACTCAGGCGCCCGGTGGTCCACATGCCGAGATCATGGCATTGCGCGACGCCGCGGCGCATGGTCACTCAGTCGCTCATGCGACTGCCTACGTCACCCTCGAGCCCTGTTCCCATCAAGGCCGCACCGGTCCTTGCTGCGACGCCCTAATCGCAGCAGGAGTCCGCAAGGTCGTGGCATCGCTGACCGACCCCAACCCCCTCGTCTCCGGCCAGGGCTTCGAACGCCTGCGCGCCGCCGGCATCGAGGTCGAGGTCGGCCTGGGCGCAGAAGAGGCGCGCGAGCTCAACATCGGTTTCCTCAGCCGCATGATCCGCAAGACGCCCTGGGTGCGGCTCAAAGTCGCATCCTCGCTGGACGGCAAGACGGCCTTGCCGGATGGCACCAGCCAATGGATCACCTCGGAGGCCGCACGCGCCGACGGCCATGCCTGGCGCGCACGTGCCGGTGCCGTGCTCACCGGGGTCGGCACGGTGCTCGAAGACGATCCGAGGCTGGACGTGCGGCTGGCCGAGACGCATCGGCAGCCGCCCCTGGTGGTGATCGACAGCCGCCTGCAAACACCCCCCGCCGCGCGCATCTTCGAGCCCGCCCGCCCGGTCTGGATCTACGCCGCCGTACCCGACTCCGCAGCGCAGGCCGCACTGGAAGCCCGCGGCGCCGAGGTGCGCTACCTGCCCGACCCCCGCGGCAAGGTGGACCTCGCCGCCGTGCTGCGGGACCTCGCCGCACGCGAGATCAACGAACTGCATGTCGAAGCCGGCCACAAGCTCAACGGCTCCCTGATCCGCGAGGGCCTGGTCGACGAACTGCTTCTCTACATGGCGCCCAAGCTCATCGGGGATGGCCTGGGCATCGCGAGTCAGCCCCATGCGGCCGGCCCCCTGACCCGCCTGGACCAGGCCCTGCCGCTGCAATTCAAGTCCTGCGAGACCATCGGTCCGGACCTGCGGATCATCGCCCGCGTGGCAGGCCGCGACCGCTTCTGACCGCCCGCGCCCGGGGCGACCTTCGCATCTCTGCGAAAATGTTGCGATGTTCACCGGAATCATCACCGGCGTGGGGCGCATCGCCGCCGTCCATGACCTCGGCAGCTCTTCATTTCACGGCAAGCGCCTCGGCATCACCACGCCTGCCGGCTACCTGGACGACGTAGGCCTCGGCGACAGCATCGCCCTCAATGGCGCCTGCATGACCGTCACTTCCCTCGATCCGGCGCAGCATCTCTTCACCATCGACATTTCGGCCGAATCGCTGGACAAGACCGCCGGCCTCGCCGAGCCCGGCGGCCAGGTCAACCTCGAAAAAGCCCTGCGCGCCAGCGATCGTCTCGGCGGCCACATCGTCTCGGGCCATGTGGACGGCATCGGTATCGTCAGCCACTTCGCCCCCGTGGGCGAGAGCTGGCAGCTGCGCGTCCTGGCGCCGCCCTCCCTGGCCCGCTTCCTCGCCTACAAGGGCTCGATCACCGTCAATGGCGTGAGCCTCACCGTCAATCGCGTGACCGACAGCGCCGACGGCAGCGAGATCAGCATCAACCTCATTCCCCACACGGTAGAAAACACCGCGCTGGGCAGCCTGCAGACCGGGAGCCGCGTGAACCTCGAGATCGACACCGTCGCGCGCTACGTGGAGCGCATGCTCCAGGCCGGCGCCCTGCCGTCTTCCCCCAAGGACCCCACGCCATGAACGCCGCCGTCACCCCCATTACCGCCACGCGCAGCGACCTCGCGCCGGCACCCATCTCCCCTGTCGAGGACATCGTGGCCGAATTGCGCGCCGGCCGCATGGTGATCCTGGTCGACGAGGAGGACCGCGAGAACGAGGGCGACATCGTCATCGCGGCCGACCACATCACGGCCGAATCGATCAATTTCATGGCGCGCCACGCACGTGGCCTGATCTGCCTGACGCTTTCGCGCGAGATGTGCGAGCGGCTCAACCTGCCGCCGATGGTGGCGCGCAATGGCGCCAAGCACTCCACGGCGTTCACCGTCTCGATCGAGGCGGCCGAAGGCGTGACCACCGGCATCTCCGCCGCCGACCGCGCACGCACGGTGCAGGCGGCGGTCGCGCCCAATGCGGTCGCGTCGGACCTGGTGCAGCCGGGCCACATCTTCCCGCTGCAGGCGGTGGATGGCGGCGTACTCATGCGCGCCGGCCACACCGAGGCCGGCTGCGACCTCGCCGCCATGGCCGGCTGCTCGCCCGCCTCGGTCATCTGCGAGGTGATGAACGAAGACGGCACCATGGCACGCCTGCCCGACCTGCAGCGATTCGCCGCCGAGCACGGCCTCAAGATCGGCACCATCGCCGCGCTGATCGAGCACCGCAGCCGCACCGAGTCGCTGATCGAAAAAGTGGGCTGCCGCGAGATCCACACCGCCTGGGGCTGGTTCACCGCCCATGCCTTCCAGGACAAGCCCAGCAAGGGCGTCCACCTCGCCCTGGTGCGCGGCAAATGGAGCCCCGACGACACCGTGGACGTGCGCGTGCACGAGCCGCTGTCGGTGCTCGACGTGCTGGAAGTCAACCGCTCGATGCACTCCTGGAGTCTCGACGCCAGCCTGGCCCACATCGCGGCCCAGGGCAAGGGCGTGGCCGTGTTCCTCAACTGCGGCGAAACGGGCGCCGAGCTGCTCGCCCAGTTCGACGGCACCGCCAGGCCCGCACAGGCGCCCGAGCGCGGCCGCATGGACCTGCGCAGCTACGGCATCGGCGCCCAGATCCTGCGCAGCTGCGGCGTGCACCGCATGAACCTGCTGGGCACGCCGCGCCGCATGCCCAGCATGGCGGCCGGCTTCGGACTGGAGATCGCGGGCTACATCACGAAGGAAGAACAATGAAGGATGCCAACAAAGGCAGCGCAGCCGCCCTGGACGGCCGCGGGCTGCGTATCGGGATCGTGCAGGCCCGCTTCAACGAGGACATCACCGACGCGCTCGCCACGGCCTGCCTCGGCGAACTCGGGTCGCTGGGCGTCGCCGGCGAAGACATCGACCACATCGGCGTGCCGGGCGCACTCGAGGTGCCCATCGCGCTGCAGGCCCTGGCCGAACGCAACCGCTATCACGCGCTGATCGCCCTGGGCTGCATCATCCGCGGCGAGACCTATCACTTCGAACTCGTGGCCAACGAGTCGGGCGCGGGCGTGAGCCGCGTCGCCCTCGACTACCGCATGCCGATCGCCAACGCCATCCTCACCACCGAGAACCTCGAACAGGCGGTCGCGCGCCAGACCGACAAGGGCCGCGATGCGGCCCGCGTGGCAGTCGAAATGGCCCGGTTGCTGGCGCCGGCCGATCGGCCCTGACCTTCTCCATGACCGACGACACCAAGACCAGCGGCGAACGGCCGCGCCAGTCCCGTACCGGGCTCAAGAGCACCGGCGCCCGCAAGGCCTCCGCCAAATCCACGCGCAGCCGCGCGCGCGAGTTCGCGCTGCAGGCGCTCTACCAACACCTGGTGGGCCGCAACGACGCGGAATCCATCGACCAGTTCACGCGCGACCTCTCCGGCTTCCACAAGGCCGACGCCGCCCACTACGACGCTCTGCTGCACGGCGCCATCGCCACCGCGGCGGAGCTCGACGCGCTGATCGTGCCCCTGCTCGACCGCAGGCTGGAAGAGATCTCGCCGATCGAGCACGCGGTCATGTGGATCGGCGTCTACGAATTCCAGCACTGCCTCGACGTGCCCTGGCGCGTGGTGCTCAACGAATGCATCGAGCTCGCCAAGGAGTTCGGCGGCACCGACGGCCACAAGTACGTGAACGCGGTGCTCAACGGCCTGGCGCCGAAGCTGCGCCCGGCCGAGGTGGAGGCGGACCGCGCCAGCGGCAAGGCCAGGCCATGAGAATCGCCGAGCGCGCGCAGCGCATCGAGCCCTTCTACGTGATGGAGATCGCCAAGGCGGCCTCCGCCCTGGCGCGCGACATCGCTCACACCGACCGCCCGATGATCTTCCTCAACATCGGCGAACCCGACTTCACCGCCCCGCCGCTGGTCCAGGAAGCCGCGATCCGGGCCGTGCGTGCGGGCGCGACGCAGTACACCCCTGCCACCGGCCTGGACGCACTGCGCGAGTGCATCAGCGGTTGGTATGCGCAGCGTTTCAACGTCGACGTGCCGGCCCGCCGCATCATCATCACCGCCGGCGCCTCGGCAGCGTTGCAGCTGGCCTGCCTGGCGCTGATCGAGGCCGGCGACGAGATCCTGCTTCCCGACCCCAGCTATCCCTGCAACCGCCACTTCGTGAGCGCGGCCGAGGGCCGTGCGGTGCTGGTCCCGACCACGGCGGCCGAGCGCTTCCAGCTCAGTGCCGCCAAGGTCGAGGCTGCCTGGACCGAGCGCACCCGCGGCGTGCTGCTGGCCTCGCCCTCCAATCCGACCGGCACCTCCATCGAGCCCGGCGAGCTGCGCCGCATTCACGAGGTGGTGACCCGGCGCGGCGGGATCACGCTCATCGACGAGATCTACCTCGGCCTGTCGCACGACGACGTCTTCGGGCAAAGCGCCCTGGCCATCGATGACCAGATCATCAGCATCAACAGCTTCAGCAAATACTTCAGCATGACCGGCTGGCGCCTGGGCTGGCTGGTGGTGCCCGAAGCCCTGGTGCCGGTGGTCGAACGGCTCGCGCAGAACCTCTTCATCTGCGCCAGCACGGTGGCCCAGCATGCGGCCCTGGCCTGCTTCGATCCGGCGAGCATCGCCGAGTACGAGCGGCGCCGCGCGGAGTTCAAGGCCCGGCGCGACTGGTTCATCCCGCAACTCCAGGCCCTGGGGCTGGACGTACCGGTCGTGCCCGACGGCGCCTTCTACGCCTGGGCCGACTGCTCGGCCTTCGGCGAGAAGCTGGGCATCGCCAACAGCTGGGACTTCGCCTTCGAGGCGATGAAAAAGGCCCACCTCGCCGTCACCCCGGGCCGCGACTTCGGCGCGGCCGAAACCGCCCGCTTCGTGCGCTTCTCCACCGCCAGCTCGATGACGCACCTGCAGCAGTCGGTGGAGCGCCTGCGGACCTGGGCCGCCACGGGTACGGTGGGCGCGGCGGCATGAGCTTTGCCTTCCCGATCCGCGTCTACTGGGAAGACACCGATGCCGGCGGCATCGTGTTCTACGCCAACTACCTCAAGTACATGGAGCGCGCCCGCACCGAATGGCTCCGCTCGCTGGGCATCTCGCAGGGCAAGCTGCGCGAAGAGAGCGGCGGCATCTTCGTGGTCAGCGAAACCAGGCTCAAGTACCATCGCCCGGCCCGGCTTGACGACGAGCTGCTGGTCACGGCCGAGCTGCAACAGGTCGGCACCGCGTCTCTCGTCATCGCCCAGCGCGTGCTGACACGCCCGGCGCACGCCCCCGCCGACAATCCTCCCCCGGCCGATGGCCCCTTGCTGTGCGAAGGCAGCATTCGCATCGGCTGGGTCCACGCAGACACGCTGCGGCCCACGCGCATCCCGGCGCAGGTTTCGGGAACCCTCGCGCCCCATGCCGGCTCCATGTCTCAACCTCAGAAGCCATGAATCAAGACCTCTCGATCCTCTCCCTCCTGCTTCATGCCAGCCTGCCCGTGCAGCTCGTGGTGCTGCTGCTGGTCATTGTCTCGGTCGCCAGCTGGGCGGCGATTTTCCGCAAGTACTTCTCGCTCAAGCGCACGCGCTCGCTCAACGAGGATTTCGAGCGCGAGTTCTGGTCGGGCACCAGCCTGAACGAACTCTTCTCTTCGGCGGCCCAGCACGCCAAGTTCGCCGGCCCGATGGAGCGCATCTTCGCCTCCGGCATGCGTGAGTATCAGAAGCTTCGCGAGCGCCACGTGACCGACGCCGGCACGCTGCTCGACGGCTCACGCCGTGCCATGCGGGCCAGCTTCCAGCGCGAGCTGGATGCGGTGGAACAGAACCTTTCCTTTCTGGCCACCGTCGGCTCGGTGTCCCCCTACGTCGGCCTGTTCGGCACTGTCTGGGGGATCATGCATGCCTTCACGGGCCTGGCGGCGCTGGCGCAGGTGACGCTGTCCACCGTGGCGCCCGGCATTGCCGAAGCGCTGGTCGCCACCGCCATCGGCCTGTTCGCGGCCATTCCGGCCGTCGTAGCCTACAACCGCTTTGCCCGCGAGATCGACAAGATCGCCATCGGCCTGGAGACCTTCATCGAGGAGTTCTCCAACATCCTGCAGCGCAACCTGACCGCGCACATCGTCAATCCGGCCTCGATGGGACCGGCCACCGTGCGCTGAGAAGCCCGAGGAAACGCCCCATGCCAGCCACCTCCTCCCGCGGCCGCGGACGCCGAACGATCAACGAGATCAACATGGTCCCGTTCATCGACGTGATGCTGGTGCTACTGATCATCTTCATGGTCACGGCACCGCTGATCACGCCGAGCGTCATCAACCTGCCGACGGTGGACCGGGCCAACAAACAGCCCGATCGGCCGGTCGAGATCGTCATCAAGAGCGACGACGAGGTCCAGATCAAGAAGGACCCGTCCACCGGGACCGGCGCACTGTCCATCCCCATGACGCAGATCGGCAGCGCCGCACGCACCGCGCAAAGCGGCGATGCTCAGCGCCCGGTGGTCATCAGCGCCGACAAGACCGTCAAATACGAGACCGTGGTCAAGGCGATGAACCAGCTCAAGCAGAGCGGTATCGAGCGCGTCGGCCTCTCGGTGCAGACGACGGGTGCGAAGTAAGCCATGTCCCTGGCCGCCGACCGCCCCGAGTTCGCGCCGCCGCCGCAGCGCGGCACCTTCCGTGCGCTGCTGCTGGCGCTGATCGCCCATGCGCTCCTGATCATCGCGCTGACCTGGGGCGTGAGCTGGCGGCGCGAGTCGGAAGATGCCGCGGTCGAGGCCGAGCTCTGGTCCTCGACGGTGCAGCAGGCCGCGCCGCGCGCCGTGGCGCCGACACCGCCGCCCCCGGCGCCCGCCCCCACACCGGCCCCTCCTCCGCCACCACCTCCCCCGCCGCCGCCCCAGGCCGCGCGGCCGCCGGAGCCTGCACCGCCGCCGCCCAAGCAGCCGGACATCGCGCTGGAGCGCGAGAAGAAGCTGCGGGAACAGAAGGAGCGCGAGCGCGAGGAGGAGCTGGAGCGGCAGCAGCAGAAGAAGCTCGAGGCCGCCCGCAAGGCCGCGCAGGAAAAGAAGGAACGCGAAGCCAAGGAACGCGAGCGCGAGCGCGCCGAGGAAGAGGCGGAGCGCAAGAAGGAACAGCAGCAGAAGCTGGCGGAGGCGAAGAAAAAGCAGGAGGCCGAGGCCAAGAAGAAGCAGGAGGCCGAGGCCGCGAAGAAGAAGGAGGCCGAGGCCAAGGCCGCCGCGCAGGCTGCCGCCGATCGTGCCGCCACCCTCAAGCGCATGCAGGCCATGGCAGGAACGGGCGGCGAAGGCAACGCGGCGCGCTCCTCCGGGCCCTCCGGCAGCTACGGCGGCAAGGTGGCCGCGGCCGTGCGGCCCAACGTGGTGTACCCCGAGGCAGATCTGGTCAGCGGCAACCCTGGGGCCGAGTTCGACGTCCGCCTCGCGCCGGACGGCACCATTGTTGGCACACCGCAACTGGTCAAGAGCAGCGGTCTGTCGAACTGGGACGAGGCTGCGCTGCGCGCGCTGCAGAAGACCGAGAAGCTGCCGCGCGACGTGGACGGCACGGTGCCGCCGCGCCTCATCGTGACGCTTCGGCCGAAGCGCTGACTGGAGCCTGCGCGACGCAAAGGCGGCTGCGGGTCTTGAGCCTGCGCGCTGCAAAGGCGACTGCGGGTGTGCCGGCGGTGCTTCACTGCGGCGGTCGTCGCTTCGCGCCGACTCCCCTGCGGTGCTCGCGCAACCGGCCTGCCGCAGAACTCACTGCGTGCCCCTTCGGTGCACTCCGTTCAAACAGCTGCGGCAAGTCAGATCACAAAGCACGCCTGTCCTTCGGCAGGCGTGCAGGCCGGCTGCACTCCGCTCCTCGGCGCCGCAGAGGCGCACCGCCGGCACACCCGCCGCCGCCTTTGCGGATGAGTGCTGCGCCAGTTTCTGCCGGGGGCACACACCGTCGATCGTCGCAAGAGCGGTCAGCGGACCACGGCGCATGGGAGTTGCGCGGCTCCTGCGAGGCAATGCGCCCCTGTCGCGTCCTCCGCGGGAGGTGGTCTGCGGACCGGGCGATTTCTGGGGCGGCGAGGAGCGGAGTGTGGGGGCGGGCACGCCTGCCGAAGGACAGGCGTGCTTCGTTGACTAGCTTGCCGCAGCTGTTTGAGCGTAGCGGCCGAAGGGCGCGTAGCGAGTTCTGCGGCACCGCCCCCACGCGAGCACCGCAGCGGAGTCGACGCAAAGCGGCGACCGTCCCAGTATGAGCCCGGGCCGCAGACCACCTCCCGCGGCGCGCCCGCACCCGCACCCGCACCCCGAAGAACAATCCACGACCTGCGCTCATCGTGTCGGCTCCAAAAACAGAAAAGGGTTGCACGAGGCAACCCTTGATCGA
Source organism: Variovorax defluvii (assembly GCF_039541515.1). Classification (NCBI taxonomy): domain Bacteria; kingdom Pseudomonadati; phylum Pseudomonadota; class Betaproteobacteria; order Burkholderiales; family Comamonadaceae; genus Variovorax; species Variovorax defluvii. Next base: position 109,840 of record NZ_BAABGJ010000002.1, on the reverse strand, counting down.
AAGTCCGGGGACCGCTTACTTCTTCTCGCCGCCCGGCACCTTGCCTTCCACGCCCTTGACGTAGAAGTTCACGCCCGAGAGGAACTTGTCGTCGGCCACCGCACCGGCGGCCACCAGTTCCTTGCCGTCCTGCCCGACGATCGGGCCTTTCCAGATCGAGAAGCTGCCGTCCTTCAGGCCTTTCTTGACCTCTTCGACCTTGGCCTTGGTCTCGGCCGGCACGTCCTCGGCGATGGAGACGATGTCGATCGCCCCTTCCTTCACGCCCCACCAGGTCTGGCCCGTGGCCCACTTGCCGTCCAGCGCGTCCTGCACGGCCTTGGTGTAGTACGGGGCCCAGTTGATGATGGCCGAGGCCAGGTGCGCCTTGGGTCCGTAGGCGGTCATGTCCGAGTCCCAGCCGAAGGCGCGCTTGCCCTTTTCCTGCGCGGTCTTCAGCACCGCGGGCGAGTCGGTGTTCTGGAACAGCACGTCCGCGCCACCGTTGATCAGCGCGGTGGCGGCCTCGGTCTCCTTCGGCGGGCTGAACCACTCGTTGACCCACACCACCTTGGTCGTGATCTTCGGATTGACCGACTGCGCGCCCAGCGTGAAGGAGTTGATGTTGCGCAGCACCTCGGGGATCGGCACCGAGCCCACCACGCCCAGCGTGTTGCTCTTGGTCATCGCGCCCGCGATCACGCCCGCCATGTAGGCACCCTCGTAGGTGCGGCTGTCGTAGGTGCGCATGTTCTCGGCCGTCTTGTAGCCGGTGGCATGCTCGAACTTCACGTCCTTGTTGTCGTTGGCGACCTTGAGCATCGGCTCCATGTAGCCGAAGGTGGTGCCGAAAATCAGCTTGTTGCCCTGGCCCACCATGTCGCGGAATACGCGCTCGGCATCGGCCGACTCGGGCACGCTCTCGACGAAGGTGGTCTTGATCTTGTCGCCGAATTCCTTCTCGATGGCCTTGCGCCCGTTGTCGTGCGCGAAGGACCAGCCACCGTCGCCCACCGGGCCCACGTAGGCGAACGCGACGTTCAAGGGCGCGGCCGGCGCGGGCGCGGGCGCGGCGGCGGCAGGTGCCGGGGCCGGGGCGGCGGGCGCAGGGGCCGGCGCCTCTTCCTTCTTGCCGCAGCCGATCAGGGCGGCCGAAGCGACCGCGGTCAGGGCCGCCAGCTTGAGCAGGGAACGCTTGTTCAGATCATTCATTGTTCGAATCCTCGAAGGACGGGGGTTGGCAAATGGAAATGGAACGCAGCGTCGATTATGAGCCGGGGTAGAACGGTTTCCCGATCGAAGCCGGCATGTTCACGCGGATGAAAGCCGGGTTGCGCGAGATCAGCGCCAGCACCACGATCGGCGCGATGTACTGCAGCATGCTCAGGAACTGGCTGGGCACGTTCACGCCCGTGCTCTGCAGGTGGAAGCCCAGCATCGACACCCCGCCGAACAGGTAGGCGCCCAGCAGCACCCGCACCGGCCGCCAAGTGGCGAAGGTGGTGAGCGCCAGGGCGATCCAGCCCCGGCCGGCCACCATGCCCTCGACCCACAGCGGCGTGTAGACGGTCGACAGGTACGCCCCCGCCAGCCCGCACAGGGCGCCGCCCGCGATCACCGCCATGAAGCGGATGCGCCGCACCGGGAAGCCCAGCGCATGCGAGGACTCGGGCGATTCGCCGACGGAGCGCAGCACCAGCCCGGCGCGCGTCTTGTAGAGGAACCAGATCAGGCCGATGGTCAGCAGCACCGCGAAGTACACCATCGGGTGATGCCGGAACAGCGCCGGGCCGGCCAGCGGAATGTCGCCGAGCACCGGCAGCGCGTAGCTGGTGCTTTCCGGCAGCTTGGCCTGCACGAAGCGGATGCCGGCGAAGGCCGAGAAGCCGACGCCGAAGAGGCTCAGCGCCAGGCCGGTTGCGTACTGGTTGGTGTTGAGCCAGATCACCAGCACGCCGAAGAAAGCGGCCAGCAGCGCCCCCGCCGCCATGCCGGCCGCGAAGCCGAGCCAGGTGTTGTGCGTGTTCACCACCGTCGCGAAGCCGGCGATGGCGGCGCACAGCATCATGCCCTCGGCGCCGAGGTTGACGATGCCGGCCTTCTCGTTGATCAGCAGGCCCAGCGCGGCGATCGCCAGCACCGTGCCGGCGCTGAGGGTCGACCCTAAAAGGAGTGCGTAGCTTTCCATCAGAGTGCTCCCTCGGTGGCGCGGGCGGTGACGGGCGCGGTCAGCGGCGTGCTGGCCTGCAGCGAGGAGGTGCCCGCCGGCGCTGCGACAGGTTTGGGCGCCGCCTTGCGCCGGATGCCGTAGGCGATCAGCGTGTCGCAGGCCAGGAGCGTGAACAGCAGCAGCCCCTGGAACACGCCGGTCAGCGACTTGGGCAGCCCCAGCCGCGACTGCGCCAGCTCGCCGCCGATGTAGAACATGCTCATCAGGACGGCCGAGAAGATCATGCCCACCGGGTGCAGCCGCCCGACGAAGGCCACGATGATGGCCGCGAAACCGTAGCCGGCCGGCACATAGGGCGTGAGCTGGCCGATCGGGCCGGCCACCTCCAGCGCGCCGGCCAGGCCGGCCGCGCCGCCCGAGGTCAGCAGCGCGATCCAGATCGCCCGCCGGGCCGAGAAGCCCGCGTAGCGCGCCGCCGCCGGCGCCAGGCCGCCCACCTGCTGCGCGAAGCCCGCACGCGTGCGGAACAGGAAGACCCACAGCGCCGCCGCGCCCAGCAGCGCGATCACCAAGCCGATGCTCACGCGCGAGCCCTTCATGAGGCGCGGAATCTGCGTCACCGCCTCGAAGGTCTTGGTCTGCGGGAAGTTGTAGCCCAACGGGTCCTTCCAGGGCCCGTAGACCATGTAGCCCAGCAGCAGCGTCGCCACGTACACCAGCATCAGGCTCACCAGGATCTCGCTGGCGTTGAACTTGTCCCGCAGCAGGGCCACGATGCCGGCCCACACCATGCCGCCCAGGATGCCCGCGAGCAGGATGGCGGCCACGATCCACTGGCCGGTGGTCTTGTCCGCCATCAACGCCACGCCGCCCGCGGCGATGGCGCCGAACACGAACTGCCCCTCGGCACCGATGTTCCACACGTTGGAGCGGAAGCACACGGCCAGCCCCAGCGCGATGATCAGCAGCGGCGTGGCCTTGACCATCAGCTCGCCCAGCGCGTAGCCGTTCTTGATCGGCTCCCAGAAGAAGACTTGCAGGCCGCGCACCGGGTCCTTGCCCAGCGCCGAGAACAGGGCCATGCCGATCACCACGGTGATCAGCAGCGCCAGGATCGGCGAGCCGTAGCTCCAGAAGCGCGAGAGCTGCGGGCGGGGTTCGAGCTTAAGCATGGGCCACCTCCTCGGTCTTCCTGACTTGCGCCTGCGGACCCCACAGCCCGCTCATCCACTCGCCGATCTGCGGCACCGTGGCGGCGGCACGGTCGATCGAGGGCGACAGCCGACCCTTGGCGATCACGTACAGCCGGTCGCTGATCTCGAAGAGTTCGTCCAGTTCCTCGCTGACCACCAGCACTGCGCAGCCGGCATCGCGCAGCGCCAGGATCTCGCCGCGGATCAGCGCGGCGGCGCCGACGTCCACGCCCCAGGTCGGCTGCGAGACGATGAAGACCTTGGGGTTGGCGTCGATCTCGCGCCCGACGATGAATTTCTGCAGGTTGCCGCCCGAGAGCGAGCGCGCCGCCGCACCCGGCCCGCCGGCCTTGACCTTGAAGCGCTCGATGATCCGTCCCGCGTGCTGCTGCAGCGCGCCGGTGCGGATCCAACCGCCCTGGCCCACCGCGTCGCTGCGCGTGAGCAGCATGTTGTGCGCCAGGCTCAGGGTCGGCACCGCGCCGCGGCCCAGCCGCTCCTCCGGCACGAAGTGCAGGCCCAGCGCGCGCCGCCGGCGCGGCCGGAACTGCGCGGCCGCCTGGCCGAAGATCTCGATCATGCCGGCCTCGGCGCGCGTGTCCTCGCCGGAGAGCGCGTACAGGAGCTCCTTCTGCCCATTGCCCGACACGCCGGCGATGCCCACCACCTCGCCCGCGCGCACGTCGAGCGAGACGCCGTCCAGGTCCACCCCGAACTGGTCCTCGCGCGGCAGGCTCAGGCCCTCGACCCGCAGCGCCACGGCGCCCGCATGCACCGGCCGGTGCTGCAGGGGCGGCGGCTCCGCGCCGATCATCAGGCGCGAGAGCGACTCGTTGCTTTCCTGGCGCGGGTTGCACACCCCCGTCACCTTGCCGCCGCGCAGCACGGTGCAGGCGCTGCACAGCTCGCGGATCTCGTGCAGCTTGTGGCTGATGTAGAGGATGCTGCAGCCCTCGGCCGCCAGCTTCTTGAGCACCACGAACAGCTTGGTGACCGCCTGCGGCGTGAGCACCGAGGTGGGCTCGTCCAGGATCAGGAGCTTGGGGTCGGTCAGCAGGGCACGGATGATCTCGACCCGCTGCATCTCGCCCACCGAGAGGGTGTGGACCGGGCGGGAGGGGTCGATGTCCAGACCGTATTCGCCGGCCTTGGCCGCGATGCGGCGTGTGACCTCGGCCAGCGACAGGCTCTTGTCCAGCCCCAGCCAGACGTTCTCGGCCACCGTGAGGGTGTCGAACAGGCTGAAGTGCTGGAACACCATGCTGATGCCCAGCGCCCGCGCCTCCTGCGGGTTGCGCACGGCGACGGGCTGGCCGTCGAACATCACGCTGCCCTCGTCCGGCTTGACCGAGCCGTAGATGATCTTCATCAGCGTGGACTTGCCCGCGCCGTTTTCGCCGAGCACGGCGTGGGTCTCGCCCGGGGCCACCACCAGCGACACGTCGCTGTTGGCGACGACCGAGGGGTAGCGCTTGGTGATGTTGGAAAGCTGGAGTCTTGGAATGGTCATGCCGTGCCTCAAAGTCCTGCGTATTACAACTCGGAAACATCAACCAGCCCATTCGGGAGCACCGCGGAACCGGCTCTGCCGGGCCGCTGGTGCTGCCCCCGGTGAGGGGGTTGGCGGAGCGACACGAAGTGCGCGCAGCCTGGGGGTGGGGTCAATGCCCACCGATATAGATGAACTTGAAAAGGAACACGCCGCCGATCAGCCAGACCATCCAGTGCACCTGCCTGGCGCGCCCGGTGAACAGCTTGAGCACCGCATAGGTGATGAAGCCGAAGGCCAGGCCGTTGGCGATCGAATAGGTGAAGGGCATGGCCAGCGCGGTGACCGCGGCGGGAATCACTTCCGTCGTGTCGTCCCATTCGAGCTCGGTGATGTCCCTGAGCATGAGGCATGCCACGAAGAAGAGCGCGGGGGCGGTGGCGTAGGCCGGCACCGCGCCGGCCAGCGGCGAGATCGCCAGCGCGGCGAGGAAGAGCACCGCCACCGTCAGCGCCGTGAGGCCCGTGCGGCCGCCCGCCTGCACGCCGGCCGCGCTCTCCACGTAGGCAGTGGTGCTGGAGGTGCCCAGCAGCGAGCCGGCGAAGATCGCGCCGCTGTCGGCCAGCAGAGACTTGTTCAGCCGGTCCATCTTGCCCGGCACCAGCAGCCCGGCGCGGCGCGCCACGCCCATCAGCGTGCCGGTGGCATCGAAGAGCTCGACCAGGAAGAACACCAGGATCACGTTCAGGATGCCGCCCGACAGCGCCGACTTGATGTCCAGCTGCAGGAAGGTGGGCGCGATCGAGGGCGGCGGCGCGAAGATGCCGTGGAAGGTGTTGCCCGCGAAGAAGAAGGACAGCACCGTCACTGCCACGATGCCGATCAGGATGGCGCCCGGCACCTTCAGCCGGTCGAGTACCACGATCAGGAAGAAGCCGATCACCGCCAGCACCGCCTGCGGGGTGTGCAGGTCGCCCAGCGTGACGTAGGTGGCCTTCGACGGCGCGACGATGCCCGCGCTCTTGAGCGCGATGATCGCCAGGAACAGGCCGATGCCCACCGTGATCGCCAGGCGTATGGACTGCGGGATGCCCTTGATGATCAGCTCGCGCAGCCGGAACACGGTGACCAGCAGGAACAGGCAGCCCGAGACGAAAACCGCGCCCAGCGCGGCCTGCCAGGTGAATCCCATCTGCAGCACCACCACGTAGGCGAAATAGGCGTTGAGCCCCATGCCCGGCGCCAGCGCGATCGGGTAATTGGCATAGAAGGCCATGATGCCCGTGCCCAGCGCCGCGATCAGGCAGGTCGCGACGAAGACGGCGTCCTTCGGCATGCCCGCGTCGCCCAGGATCGACGGGTTGACGAAGATGATGTAGGCCATCGTGAGGAAGGTGGTCAGCCCCGCCACGATTTCGGTGCGCACGGTGGTGTTGTGCTCCCTGAGCTTGAACAGGCGTTCTGTCCAGCCGGTCGCGGGCCGTTGCTGTGATTCCTGCTCGGGCATGCCGAGCATCTGCTCTGTGGGGTTCATCGCGTTGTCTCCGAGTGATTCTCTGCTTGGCGTTTTCGGAAAGTCCGCGACGCCGGGCGCGGGTTGGCAGGACCGGCTATCCGGAGCCGGCGGCGGAAGGGGAATCGGAACCGGAAGCGGCGCTGGAAGGCCTCAGCGAGGCCGCCACCGACTTGGTCCGCTCGCGCAGCCAGCGCGCGGCGCTGGAGGAATGGGTGCGCTCATGCCACAGCTGGTAGTACATGAGGCGGGGCAGCGCCACCGGGCACGGCAGGATGGCCACCGGCAGCCGCTCGAGGAAGCGCTCGCAGTACTGTCGGCCGGTGGTGAGCACCAGCAGGCTGGAGGCCACCATGTCCGGGATCAGGCCGAAGTGCGCGCAGCGCGCGGTGATGTGGCGCTGCCGCCCCATCTCGTCGAGCATCTGGTCGATGATGCCGCGCGCGCCCGGGTGCAGCGGCGTGGGCGCCACGTGCTCGGCCGCCAGCCAGCTCTCCAGGTCCCAGCCCCGGCGCACCGCCGGATGGTCTTTGCTCACCAGGCAGACGATCTCGTCGCCGAAGAGGCGCGCCATGTGCAGGTCTTCCGGCGGCTTGAGCCAGTTGCCGATCACCAGGTCGACCTGGCCCAGCGACAGGTGCGCGTGGTAGTCGGAGTCGGACGTGAGCGCATGGATCTCGATGCCGCACAGCGGCGCCTGCGCCTTGACCTGCGCCACCAGCATGGGCAGGAACAGCGGGTCCAGGTAGTCCGAGGCGGCGATGCGGAAGGTGGTCTGCGCGGTCTGCGGATCGAAGCCGCGTGCGTCCGAGAACAGCATCTCCGCCGCCCGAAGGATGCTGGCGGCCGGATCGATCATGCGCAGCCCGGCGTCGGTGGGCACCATGCCCGAGCCCGAGCGCACCAGCAGGGGGTCGCCCGACAGCTCGCGCAGGCGCTTCAGCGCGGCCGAGACGGCCGGCTGGTACATGCCCAGGCGAATGGCGGCACGCGAGACGCTGCGGTCGGTCAACACGGTGTGCAGGATCCGGATGAGGTGAAGGTCGATCTTGTCAAGAAGCGCTTGGTCTCTCATGAGCTGCCCGCTGGTTGCGAAATGTGCGGGCAGTTATACAGATACGGCGCTGCTCACATACAAGGCTTTCAGCCGGCGGCGCTCTGCACCGCCGTCACGGCGCGCAGGATCGACTCGCTGGTGGCCGGCGCCTGCAGGGGCGGATCGACCTGGTGGTCCCCCACCGCCGACACCGCATCGCGGATCGCGAAGAAGACCGAGAAGGGCAGCAGCAGCGGCGGCTCGCCCACCGCCTTGCTGCGGTGGATGGAGTCCTCGAAGTTCTGCCCCTCGAACAGGCGCACGTTGAAAACCGGCGGGCAGTCGTTGGCCGTGGGGATCTTGTAGGTGCTGGGCGCGTGGGTGGTCAGCAGCCCGGTCTTCGGGTGCCAGACCAGCTCTTCGGTGGTCAGCCAGCCCATGCCCTGGATGAAGGCGCCCTCGACCTGGCCGATGTCCACGGCGGGGTTCAGCGACTTGCCGGCGTCGTGCAGGATGTCGGCACGCAGCAGCTTCCATTCGCCGGTCAGCGTGTCGACGATGACTTCGCTCACGGCGGCGCCGTAGGCGTAATAGTAGAAGGGGCGGCCCTGCATTTTGTCCTTGTCCCAGCTCAGGCCCGGCGTGGCATAGAAGCCGTCGGACCAGAGCTGCACCCGGTCGAGGTAGGCCTCGCCCACCAGGGTGCTGAAGGGGAAGGTGCGGCCGTTGACCGTGACCTTGTCGTTGGCGAAGCGCACCTCCTCCGCCGTGCCGCCGTGGCGCGCGGCGGCGCAGGCCGCCAGGCGCTCGCGAATCTGGCGCGCCGCGTCCTGCGCGGCCTTGCCGTTGAGGTCGGCGCCGGTGGAGGCGGCGGTGGCCGAGGTGTTGGCCACCTTCTGCGTGTCGGTCGCGGTGACGCGCACGCACTCGAAGCTCACGCCCAGCTCGTGCGCCACCACCTGCGCCACCTTGGTGTTGAGACCCTGCCCCATCTCCGTGCCGCCGTGGTTCACCAGGATCGAGCCGTCGGTGTAGACGTGCACCAGCGCACCGGCCTGGTTGAAGTGCTTGACGTTGAAGGAGATGCCGAACTTCAGCGGCGCCAGCGCGATGCCGCGCTTGAGCACCGGGCTGGTCCTGTTGAAGGCCGCGATCGCCTCGCGCCGAGCGCGGTAGTCGCTGCTGCCTTCGAGCTCGCCGACCAACTCGTGGATGACGTTGTCGGTGACCGTCTGGCAATAGGGCGTGACGTTGTTCTCCGTCTTGCCGTAGAAATTGATGCGCCGCACGTCCAGCGGATCGCGTCCCAGCTCGCGCGCCACCGAGTCCATGATGTTCTCGATCGCGATGGCGCCCTGCGGCCCGCCGAAGCCGCGGAAGGCGGTGTTGCTCTGCGTGTTGGTGCGGCCCGAGTAGCCGTGCATGGCCACGTCCGGCAGCCAGTAGGCGTTGTCGAAGTGGCACAGGGCGCGCGTCATCACCGGGCCCGACAGGTCGGCCGAATGGCCGGCACGCGAGACCATGGTGATCTCGGCGCCGAGGATGCGGCCCTCGTCGTCGAAGCCGACCTCGTACTCGTACCAGAAGCAGTGGCGCCGGCCGGTGATCATGAAGTCGTCGTCGCGGTCCAGCCGCAGCTTGACCGGGCGCTGCAGCTTGTGGGCCGCCACCGCCGCCACGCAGGCGAACAGGCCCGACTGCGATTCCTTGCCGCCGAAGCCGCCGCCCATGCGCCGGCATTCGACCTGCACCTGGTTGGCGTGCAGATGCAGCGCATGCGCGACCAGGTGCTGCATCTCGCTGGGGTGCTGGGTGGAGCAGTGCACGTGCATGGCCCCGCCCTCCTTCGGGATGGCGTAGCTGATCTGCCCTTCCAGGTAGAACTGCTCCTGCCCGCCGACGTTCAGCGTGGCCTTGAGGCGGCGCGGTGCCTTCGCGATCGCGGCCTGGGCGCCGCCCTCGTTCGTGCTGCGCACCAGGTGCATGGGCGGCAGCACGTACTGGCCCTTGGCGTGTGCCTGCTCGGGGGTGATCACCGGGGGCTCGGCCTCGATGTCCAGCGCGTCCTTCGCGCGGGCGGCGGCGCGGCGCGCGGCGTCCCGCGTCTCGGCGATCACCGCGAACACCGGCTGGCCCAGGTAGCGGATGTCGCCGCTGCACAGGATGGGGTCGTCGTGGACGATCGAGCCGCAGTCGTTGGTGCCGGGGATGTCGGCCGCGGTGAGCACCGCCACCACGCCGGGCATGGCGCTGATGGCCTGCAGCTTCATGTCCTTGAGCCGGCCGTTGGCCACGGGCGACAGGCCCAGCGCGCAATGCAGCGTGCCGGCCAGTTCGGGGATGTCGTCGATGTAGGTGGCCTCGCCGGCCACGTGCAGGTGCGCCGATTCGTGCGGGCGGCTGATGCCCACGCGCGCGCCGTCGCCGAGCGCCTTGGCCTCGGCATCCGCGTCGATGCGGGCCGCCGTGTTCTTCAGGTAGTCGGCGAAGGCTTCGGCCGGCTGGAGCAGTGCGGGATCGATGGGCTTGTTCATGTCAGACTCCTTCGGCGGCGGCAACGCCCACGGCGGCATGCGGCATCACGCTGAACACGCTGACGGCTTCGACCGGCAGCGGGTCCTGGGCGCGTGTTTCCAGCCACAGGCGCTGCAGCAGGTTCTGCGCCACCAGCAGGCGGTAATCGGCGCTGGCGCGCATGTCGGTCAGCGGTTTGAAGTCCTGCGCCAGCGCGAGCTTGGCGGCGTTGACGCTGGCCTGCGTCCAGGGCTTGCCGGCCAGCGCGGCCTCGGCGCGGGCGGCGCGCTTGACGGTGGCGGCCATGCCGCCGTAGGCCAGGCGCACCTCCCTGACCGTGTCGCCGTCGAGCTCGATCGAGAAGCCGGCGCACAGGGCCGAGATGTCGCAATCGAAGCGCTTGCTGATCTTGTAGGCGCGCACCTGGCGCCGCATCGCGGCCAGCGGCACCGCCAGCCCCTGCACGAACTCGCCCGGCTCCAACTCGTTCTTCATGTAGTCGACGTAGAAGTCGGCCAGCGGCATGCGGCGCACGCGCTCGCCCCGGCGAAGCTCGATCTGCGCGTCGAGCGACATCAGCACCGGCGGCGAGTCGCCGATGGGCGAACCGTTGGCGACGTTGCCGCCCATGGTGCCGGCGTTGCGGATCGGCGGCGAGGCGAAGCGCAGCCACAGATCGGTGAGGCTGGGCACGCGCCGGGCCAGGGCACTGAAAGCGTTCTCCAGCGAGGCGCCGGCACCGATGTAGAGCTCGTCGCCGCGCTCCTCCACCACCTTCATCTCCGCCACGTCGCCCACGTAGATGATGTCGCCGAGGTCGCGGAACTGCTTGTTGACCCACAGGCCCACGTCGGTCGAGCCGGACAGCAGCTGGGCCGAGGGCTTGGCCTCGCGCAGCGCGGCCAGCTGGGCCAGGGTGGTGGGGGCATGGAAATGGTCGACGCGCTGGCCCAGCGGCGCGGCGTACTCGAAGGCGCCCTCGTGCTTCAGGCTGGCGAGCGCCGCCACCACCGGCTCGGTATCCAGCCGCACTGCAGGCAGGTCGAACATGCGCTGGCCGGCATCCAGGATGGGCCGGTAGCCGGTGCAGCGGCACAGGTTGCCCGACAGGTCGTCGGCCAGCTGCTGGCGGCTGGGCTGGGTGCCGGCGTTCTGGTGGTGCTCGTAGGTGGACCAGAGCGACATCACGAAGCCCGGCGTGCAGAAGCCGCACTGCGAGCCGTGGCAGTCGACCAGCGCCTGCTGCACCGGGTGCAGCTGGATCGCCGTCTGCTTCTCGCGCGGCGCCTTCTCGCGCTGGCGGGTGCATTGCGCCTTCAGGTCCTCGACGGTGAACAGCGCCTTGCCGTGCAGCGTGGGCAGGAACTGGATGCAGGCGTTGACCGTGGACAGCCGCAGGCCGCTCACCGCGCCCTTCTCGCCCGCCTCGGCCAGCTCGCCGATCACCACCGTGCAGGCGCCGCAGTCGCCTTCGTTGCAGCCCTCCTTGGTGCCGGTGCAGCGGGCATCCTCGCGCAGCCAGTCGAGCACCGAGCGCGTCGGATGCACGCCGCTGACGTCGACGATCCGGCCGCGGTGGAAGAAGCGGATGGGTTGGGTGCTCGGTGTCATGCTCATGGCGGGTGGGGCGGTTTTCGTGGCGATCAAAAATCGTGCCTGCGAAGTTATTCCTTTACCGGGCCGGATGCATACGAGGGTGCCCATACGGCCTATGTGGAGGTTCTATATAACGCCCGGGTTTACCCTTGGTTCGGCGCGCTTCTGCGCCTCATTGGAGTTGGCATGAGTTCGAGCGCGCAAGATATCCGCTTCCAGGCCGGCGAGCACGGCGCCGTGTCGGGCCTGGTGCAGGCGCCGGCCGATCCCCTCGCCTGCTACGTTTTCGCCCATGGCGCGGGTGCCGGCATGCGGCATGCCTTCATGGCCGCGGTGGCGCAGGGGCTGGCCGAACGCGGCATCGCCACCCTGCGCTACCAGTTCCCGTCCATGGAGGCCGGCAGGAAGCGGCCCGACCCGCCGGCGGTGGCCCATGCCACCGTGCGCGCGGCCGTGGACCAGGCGGCACGGCGCTTCGGCGCGCTGCCGCTGTATGCCGGCGGAAAGTCCTTCGGCGGGCGGATGACTTCGCAGGCCCAGGCGCTGCAGCCGCTACCGGGCGTGGCCGGCCTGGTGTTCGTCGGGTTTCCGCTCCATCCGGCGGGAACGCCCTCGACCGGTCGAGCCACCCACCTGACCGACGTGCGCGTGCCGATGCTCTTCGTCCAGGGCACGCGCGACGAACTGGCGGAAATCGGCCACATCCGATCGGTGGTCTCGACGCTGGGGCGCCTGGCCACGCTGCTGGAGATCGCCGAGGCGGACCATGCCTTCCACGTGCTGCGACGCTCGGGACGCACTGACGAAGACGTCCTGCAGCAATTGCTGGACGGCATGGCAGCATGGCTGCAACCCCAGACAAAGCCCGCCTGATGCCGCCCTGCCTTTCGCACCAACACTCGAAACTCTTCATCGTCTTCAACGTCCGCTCCGGCCGTGGCCGGGCGCAGGCCGTGCGCGCCACGATCGCACGGGTCTGCGCCGAGAACGGCCGGGACTACCAGTTGTTCGAGATCGGCCGCGCCGGGCGCCTTGCCGCACAGATCCGGGAGGCCGTCGACGCCGCGCGCGCCGCCTCGGGCATCGTGGTTGCCGCCGGCGGTGACGGCACCATCAACGCAGTGGCCCAGGCGGTGATGGGCAGCGGCTGCGCGATGGGCCTGCTGCCGCAGGGCACCTTCAACTACTTCAGCCGCACGCATGCCATTCCCACAGACACGGAAGAGGCCCTGTCGCTGCTCCTGCGCGCCCGGCCGGTGCCGGTGCAGGCCGGGCTCGTGAACGAGCGCGTGTTTCTGGTCAACGCCAGCCTCGGCCTGTATGCCCGCGTGCTGGAAGAGCGGGAGGTCTACAAGTCGCGCTACGGCCGCAGCCGCTGGGTGGCGCTGTGGGCGGCACTGGTCACGGCGATGCGCCGCCACCCGGGCTGGGACCTGCGGATCGAATGGCGCGGCGAGGAACGCATCGTGCGCACCACGACGCTCTTCGTCGGCAACAACGCACTGCAACTGGAACAGGTGGGCATGCCGCGCCCCGAGGCGGTCGAGCAGGGGGAACTCACCGCCATCGCGCTCAAGCCCGTGGGCCGACTCGCGATGTTCAGGCTCATGGTGCACGGCGCGCTGTCGCGGCTGGGCGAGGCCGACGAGGTGATGCACGCCTCCTTCCGCGCGATGACGGTCAGCGCGGCGCGACCGGGCCGGCGCCGGGCCAAGGTCGCGACCGACGGCGAAGTCCAGCCAATGGCGATGCCGCTGCACTTCCGGGTGGCGCCGGAGCCGCTGTGGCTGATCAAGCCGGCGCCCGGCGAGGACGGCAGCGAGGACGCGCGCCGGTGAACTGCCTGCTGCACCTGTCCGACCCGCACTTCGGGACGGAGCAGCCGACGGTCGCCCGCGCGCTGGCTGCGCTGGTCGAGGCCGAACGTCCGCTGGCCGCGGTGCTGTCGGGCGACATCACGCAGCGCGCGACCCGCGGGCAATTCGCGCTGGCGCGCGCCTTCATCGACAGGCTGGCGCTGCCGCAACTGCTCGTGGTGCCGGGCAACCACGACATCCCGCTGATCGCCCTGGCCACCCGGGCCCTCGCACCCTATGCGCGCTACCGGCGCGCCTTCGGCAAGGAGCTACAGCCGGTGGTGGACGCACCCGATGTCCTGCTGGTCGGCGTCAACACGACGCGGCGGTGGCGCCATGTGAACGGCGCCGTCTCGGAGGCGCAGGCGGCACGCGTGGCGCAGCGCCTGGCCGGCGGCCGGCCCGGGCAGCTCAAGATCGTGGTGGTGCACCAGCCGGTCGCCGTCACGCGCCAGGAGGACCGGAAGAACCTCCTGATCGGGCGCGAGCAGGCGGTGCGCGCGTGGGCCCGTGCCGGTGCCGACCTGGTGCTCGGCGGGCACATCCACCTGCCCTTCGTGCTGCCGCTGCACGAAGTGTTCGATGCGCTGGATCGGCGCATGTGGTGCGTGCAGGCGGGCACGGCGCTCTCGACCCGGCTGCGCGCCGATGCGCCCAATTCGGTGAACCTCATCCGCTTCGGCGGCGTGGCCGATCCGGGCAGCCCGCGCCGCTGCGTGGTCGAGCAATGGGACTTCAGCGCCCGCAACGACGCCTTCCGCTGCGTGCGCACGCACGAACCGGAGCTGGACAGAAACGAATGAGCCACGCGGCCCCGCCGCGATGGTCGTCCCAATTCTGCTTGACCTGCGCGCCCTGGGGGCCCACCGTTTCCCGGCCGCCCACCCAGTCCGCCGCATCGAGGGCGGCGCGCATGCCGCGCACCTGCCAGCCTGCCGGTTGGCTGTATCCCAGTGTGTCCGGCATGCCCGCCCACACACGGGCATGCAAATCGGCCTGCGCTCGACACAGCGGCGATACAAGCGGCGCGTCCAATGCAGGCACCGCCACCCACCGGAGACACACCTTGCGCAGACAGCTCACCCTCGCCGCCGCGGGCGCCCTCTTCTCCATCGCCGCCTGGGCCCAGGCGCCGACGGAGGCCGGCCGCCCGCCGGCCATCCTGCCGGTCGAGTCGGAGGCACCGGCCCGCCTCGTGGTGTACCCGGCGTTGCCCGAGCCGCTGGCCCGCGGCGTGATCATCCTGCATCACCGGACCGAGAACTTCCGAATCATCCCGATCTTCGGCAAGGAGGCGGCGGAGGTATCGCCCCGTGTCGGCCACCTTCACGTCACGGTCGACGACGGCCCCGCCACCTGGGCCCACACCAGCGGCGACCCCATCATCGTGGTCGGACTGAAGCCGGGGCCGCACAAGCTGCAGGTCGAACTCGCCGATCCCACGCACATGATCCTCGGCAGCCAGATCGTCGACGTGACCATCCCGGAGCGCAAGGCATCCTCGGCGAACGGGCCGGCCGAGCAGCACGCCCACGCGCACTGACGGCGGGCCCGCGGCCCTGGTTACCATCCCGGTCGAACGAGACAAGGCCGCCGCCGCGGCCGCGGATCGGAAATCGCCGGACGCGATGCCGCCGGCCCCGGAAAGGACAGTGCTCCATGAATGTCGACGACCGGCCTCGAAGGCGCCGCCGCCGCAGGCGTTCCTCCTCGAGGACCTACCGCTCCCCCCAGGCCCGCGCGCGAGCGCGCTGGAAGAACCTCGCGGTCTTCCTCGCCATCCTGATCGTCGTGTGCGGTGGGCTGTTCTATTTCCTGGTCTCCGTGGAGGAGCCACCGGTCGCCGTCGCAGCCGCCACCACGCCGGCCGCGGCAAGCCCCAGGCCCGTGGAGCGCACGGCCGCGCTGCCGCCCCTCCGGCTGCCGGCCGACCAGGCGCCCCATGGCTCGGGGATGGAGTGGTGGTACTACAGCGGCATCCTCGATGCGGCGGCGGACCGGCACTATGCCTTCCACATGGTCGTGTTCGTCGCCAACGGGCTGATCAAGCACACCGTCATGCATGCGGCACTGACCGATCTGCAGACCGGCAAGCGCTACGTCAGCCAGACCCGCACCGGCGGCAGCCCCGCGGCGGCCATCCCCAACGGCTTCGACTTCCGGCAGGAAGGATGGCAGGCCAGTGCGACCGAATCGGGCCATGCGCTGCGCGCCGACTTTGCCGACGCCGCGATCACGCTGACGCTGGACAACAGCGGCCCCGTCGTCGCCCACCGCGCGCCGGGCTCGGAAACGCCGGGCCTGCTCGACTTCGGCAGCAGCGGCATCAGCTACTACTACTCGCGCCCCCGCCTGCCGGCACGCGGCGACATCGTCATCGACGGCAAGGCGCAGCCGGTACGCGGCGAAGTGTGGTTCGACCAGCAATGGGGCGAGTTCGACGTCTTGTCGCTGGGGTGGAACTGGTTCTCCCTGCACCTGAAGGACGGCTCCGACCTGATGCTGTACCAGCTCTTCGACAAGGAGGGGCGCAGCGTCGTCACCGCAGGCACCTTCTCCGACGCGAAGGGCGCCGTGCCGCTGAAGCGCGGCGAGGCCGAGCTGATGCCCGGCAAGCGGTGGACCAGCCCGAAGACGAACATCACCTATGTCGTCGAGTGGAGCATCAAGCTGCCCTCGGGCATCCTCAACGTCACGCCTTTCGTGCCCGACAGCGAGTTCGATTCGACCGGAACGACGGCGAACGTGTACTGGGAAGGGCCGGTGAAGGTGAGCGGCAGCCAGGAGGGCCAGGGCTTCCTGGAATTGAGCGGCTACGAGCGGCTGGGCCTCAGGCCGTCGAACGGCAAGTGACGGGCGGCCCGCCGCATGCCGGGGCGAGGCCGGGCTACGCCTGCGCGCGGGTGGTCAGTTTGAGGCCCGGCACATCCAGTTCCGTCCGCAGGATCGAGCCGGACGTCGATTCCGTGCAGCAGAGAACCCGGCGCGCCTCGCCGCCGAAAGCCAGGTTGGTCAGCGACATGCCTTCGACGCTTCGAAGCACCAGCACCGGCTCCGCCCGGTGGTTCAACACCCACACGTAGCCGAGCCCGGGGTTGGCGACGAGCAGCCGGCCACCCTCGTCCATTGCGAGGCCGTCGGGTCCGCTCGGCCCGTAGGAGGTGAAGAACTGGCCGACCTTGGCCACGCTGCCGTCCGCCATCAGCGGCGCGCGCCAGACGCAGTTGCCTCGCGTGGCGGCGACGAAGAGCACGCGCTCGTCCGGCGACAGCACGATCCCGTTCGGGCTCGGCACATTGCTCATGAGAAGGTCCAGGCGCCCGTCCGACGCCAGGCGGTAGACGCGGCCCGTGGGCTCGTGCATGCCGCTCTGGCCCTGGTCCGTGAAGTAGAGGTTGCCGCGCGAATCGAAGATCAGGTCGTTCACGCCCCGGAAACGCTCGCTGTTGCGCCGTTCCAGCCAGGGCCTGATCTCGCCGCTGCGCACATCGAGCGCCACCAGGCCGTTCTTGTAGTCGGAGATGACGAGCGTGTGTTCATCGGCGAACTTCATGCCGTTGGGCTCGCCGTCGAACTCGGCCACCAGGTCCCACTGGCCGGCCGGATCGATGCGGAAGATCCTGCCCCACGGGATGTCCGTCACGTAGAGATGCCCGGCCTGGTCGAAGACCGGGCCTTCGAGGAAGGAGTCCACGGGCGCGCCGCCCCGGTTGGCATCGGCCCAGGCGCTGCGCCGACCGGTGCGTCGAAAGCGCTCGGGCATGCGCGTGAAGACTTCGAGATCGCGCACTTCAGGCGCTTGCGGAAGCCACATGGGTCGCTCCTTCGTTCGTGAGGGGGCTTGCGCCGGCAGTGCCGTTGCCTCGCTCGCCTACTGCTTCTCGACCTTCGCGGCCGAGGCCACCCGGCTCCACAGCTGCGTGTTGTCGCGCAGCATCTTCGCAAAGGCATCGCCCGAGACGACCGAGGGCACCGCGCCCAGGTCGGCAGAAAACTTCTGCACGTCCGGACTGGCCATGGCTGCCGCGATCTCTTTCTGCAGCCGCTGCATGACCGGCGACGGCGTTCCCTTCGGTGCCCAGAGGCCGGTGAAATTGATGACGCCATAGTCCTTGACACCGGCCTCGGCGAAAGTGGGCACGCCCGGCAACGCGGCCAGGCGCTTGTCGCCGCTGATGCCCAGCAAATGCACCTTGCCGCCCTTCACCTGGCCCATGACGCCGGGCGTCGACGCGATCTGGAAGTCGATGGTGCCGGACAGCAGGGCCATCGTCGCTTCGCCGGCGCCCTTGAACGGGACGTGCGTGACGTCGATGCGCGCTGCGCTCGCGAGCGCCTCGGTCGCGAAGTGCGGCGTGGTGCCGGCACCACCCGTGCCGTAGTTGAGCTTGCCGGGGTTCGACCTGGCGTAGCCGACGAGGTCCGAGAGCGTCTTGAATCTGGAGTCGGCGCCGACCACGAGCGCCATCGGTGCGAAGTTGAAGGCGCAAACCGGAACCAGGTCGTGCTCGTGGTCGAAGGGCAGCTTGTTGAAGACGTGCGGCAGGATCGAATAGGTCGTGTCGTTCGCCATCAGCGTGTAGCCGTCCGGCGCGGCCTTGGCCACCTGCTGCGCACCGATGGTGCCTGTCGCACCGGCCTTGTTCTCCACGAAGAAGCTCTGGCCCGTCTGCTCCGTGAGCTTCTGGGCGACGCGCCGCGTCACCTGGTCGACCGCACCGCCCGGCGGATACGGCACGACGATGCGGACGGGCTTGGATGGATAGGCAGCTTGTGCGAACGCACCGCCGGCGGCGCCGGCGCAGATCGCCGCTGTCGCGAGGACGATGACGGCTCTTTTCGAAAGGGTCATTGAATGTCTCCGGGGATGCTCTTGGAGGGTCAGGCGGGTGTCCGCTGCGTCGCCAGCACCGCGAGTGCGTTTCTCGCCGCGGCGACGCCCATGTTGACGTAGGCGTCGCCGGTCACGCCGCCGATGTGCGGGCTCAGCACGAATCCTTTCTGGCCCTGAAATGGGTGTCCCGCCACCATCGGCTCGACGGCGAAACTGTCCAGCCCGGCGGCCATCACCTGGCCCGATTTCACGGCGGCGAGCAGCGCATCCTCGTCGATCAGTCCGCCGCGCGCGGTGTTGACCAGGATCACGCCGCGCTGGGTCTGGGCCAGCGTCTGCGCGTTCACCATCTTGCGGTTGCCATCGCTCAACGGGCAATGCAGGGAGATCACGTCGGACTCGCGCCAGATGTCAGGCATCTCCACCCGCATCACGTAGTCCGGCAAACCCTTGGCGAAGGGATCGAAACCGATCACGCGCATGCCGAGCGCATCCGCCATCCTGGCGAAGCGCAGTCCGATGGCGCCGAGTCCCACCAGTCCGAGAGTACGGCCGCCCAGTTCCAGGCTCTTGTGCGTCGCCTTGTCCCAGTGCCCGGCGTGCATGCGCGCGTCGAGGGACACGACCGACTTCGCGCAGGCCAGCATCAGCGCCAGTGCCTGCTCCGCCACGGCGGCTGCGTTGGCGCCCGCTGCGGCAACGACTTCGATGCCGCGCTCCTGCGCGGCCCGCCTGTCGATGGTGTCCGTGCCGCTGCCGTGCTTGGAGATGACGCGCAGGGCCGGTGCCGCGTCCATCGCCGCGGCGCCGACCTTGCTGTAGCGGACGATGATCGCGACAGGGTTGTGCCGGGCGCAGAGTGCGACGATCTCGTCTTCCGTCGGAGTCTTCCCCGCGAAGACCACGTCGTGGTCGTGCAGGAGTTCGAGCGCCTGCGGCGCCAGGTCGGCGCCCGTGACGAGGATGACGCTCACAGCTTCTCCCCTTCCTTGAGCACGCCCGCGGTGCGCAGCGCGCCGTCGAGCCAGGAAGCGGCCGTGTCGCCTTCCTTGATCGCCGCGATGCGCCTGGCCTCGTCCTGGACCTTCTTGCGCGCCGGGCCGATGAGCGATTCGATCTTCTCGCGCTCGACGACCATGACGCCATCGCCGTCGCCGATGACGAAGTCGCCGGCCCGCACCGTCACGCCGCCCACCGTCACCGGATGGCCGATGCGGCCGCCGATGTTCTTGGTCGGTCCGTTGGGGTTGGTGCCGACGGAGAAGACGGGATAGTCCATCTCGTCGATCTCGAGGCTGTCGCGTACCGCGCCATCGACCACGACACCCGCGATGCCACGCTGGCGGCACGCCGTCATCATGATGGTGCCCATGAGTGCCGAAGTCTGGTCCGCCTTGCCGTCGATGACGAGCACGTCACCGGGCTGGGCCAGCGCGATCGCCGCGTGGATCATGAGGTTGTCGCCCGGCCGCACTTCGACGGTCAGCGCCGGGCCGGCGAGCTTCATGCGGGAACGCAGCGGCCTGATGCGGCCGTGCAATGCGCCGCGGCGCCCTGCCACGTCGGCCAGGATGGCGGGCTGGAATTCGCAGGCCTGCTTCACGATGTCGGCGGGAACGCGCTCGAAGTCGCGAATGATCTCGGGAAGTTGATCGCTCATGGTGTGTCTTTCAATGAAGGAGGTGGGGGGCGGGGCACGGCTTCGCCCCGCCCTGTCGCGCGTGGGCTGACGACAGGCGTTGGCGACGGGGCCGGCGATATCGCGCAGGTGGCGGTCAGTCGACCCTGGCGCCGGAGTCCTTGACGACCTTGCCCCAGCGCACGATGTCGTCCTGGATCAGCTTGCCGAACTGCTCGGGCGTGCCGCCGAGCACGTCGGCGCCCTGGCCTTCGAGCTTCTTCTTGACCTCGGCATCCTGCAGGGCCTTGTTGAAGGCGCCGTTGAGCTTGGCGACCGCGTCCTTGGGCATCGCGGCCGGGCCGGCGATGCCGAACCACGTCACCGCCTCGAAGCCCTTGTAGCCGGACTCGGCGATCGTCGGGACGTTCGGCAGGTCGTTGACGCGCTTGTCCGAGGTAACGGCGAGCGCCCTCATCTTGCCGTTGCGGATGTGCCCGATGAGGGTCGGAACGGACGACATGTACAGCTGGATCTGCCCGCCGATCAGGTCGGTCACGCCCTGCGCCGCGCCTTTGTAGGGCACGTGCGTGAACTTGACGCCGGCGACCTTCTGCAACTGCTCGACGGCCAAGTGGGCCACCGTGCCGCTGCCGGAGCTCGCATAGTTGATGGCCTCCGGCCTGGCCTTGCCGGCCGCGATCACGTCGGCCAGCGTCTTGTAAGGTGAATCGGCGGCGGCGACGAGCACCAGGGGCGAACTCGCGAGCAGGCCGACCGGGGCCAGGTCCTTCTGCGGGTTGTAGGGCAGCTTTGCGTAGAGCGTCGGGTTGATCGCCAGGTTGCTGGTCTGGCCGAGGACGATGGTGTAGCCGTCCGGCGCGGCTTTGGCGGCGGCATCGACGCCGAGGTTGCCGCCGGAACCGGGCTTGTTGTCCACCACCAGGGTCCAGCCTTGCTGCGTGGCGACCTTGTTCGCCACTTCCCGGGCAATGATGTCCGTGCCGCCGCCGGCAGGGAAAGGAACGATGAGCTTGATGGGCCGCGAAGGGTAGGCCTGCGCGAAGGCGGCGCAGGACGCGAGCGAGAGCGCGGCAAGGGCGACGCGGCGGAAGCAGCGCGAGGAGCGGGAATGGGCGGTGTGCGAATGGGGCACGTTTGTCTCCGTGGGATGGTTCGAGGAATCGACTGCTGCAGGCTTGGCCGGATTCTGGAGGCGTGTTCCATTCCATACAATGCTGTTCCACTCCGTGAACCACGAACCATGGCACGAACCTCAATGAACAGGGCTGCCACCCCGACGCCGGGCGCACTGCCCGACCACGACGAACCCGCCGGCGGCGTCACCGCCGTCACGCGCGCCCTTCAATTGCTCGAAGCCTTCGGCATGCACGACCAGCGCCTGTCGCTCGCGGAGCTCACGCGCCGCAGCGGCATGCACAAGACGACCGCGCTGCGCCTGCTGCGCACCCTCGCCCACAGCGGCTACGTGGTGCAGCGGGACGACGGCGAGTGGCGCCTGGGCCCGGCGGCGGGCTGGCTGGGCGCGCGCTACCAGGCGGCCTTCGACGTGAACAACGTGGTCGAGCCGATGCTGCGCGAGCTCACGCAGGCGACCGGCGAGAGCGCGGCCTTCTACGTGCGCGAAGGAAGCATCCGCACCTGCCTCATGCGCGTCGAAGGGCCGCAACCGATCCGGCACCACGCGCGGATGGGCTCGGCCCTGCCGCTGGACAAGGGCTCGCCGGGACGGGTGATCCTCGCGTTCTCGGGCGAGCCCGGTGCCTTGTACGAAGAGATCCGCCAACGCGGCTATCACTTCTCCATCGGGGAACGGGAAAAGGGCGTCGCGACGGTGTCTGCGCCCGTGTTCGGCCTGAACTGGCGGCTGCTCGGCTCGGTCTGCATCTCCGGGCCGGCCGATCGCCTGCCGAAGAACAAGCTGCTGCGGCATGCCAGGACGATCATCAAGGCGGCCAATCAACTGTCCTACGCCCTCGCCGGCAGTTCGACGCCACAGACGCCGAAGGTGGTGTCGGCATGGCATCCGTAGCCGCGTGGCCCTCGTCCTGCCGCCACGGCGTGCGTGAACTACTGCACGCGGCCGCTGGCATGTCGGCAAGGGTTCGCGCACACGCCTGCAACGAACCTGGGCGGAGCAGGGTCGCGCATTCAGCCTATGCCGGACGATTTGTTGCGCCACGCGGCGACTAATGCCACAGTTTCACTGACTTCCGGCGCGGACAATCCCCATTCATCGGCACGAATTGCGCGACGATTGCGCCACACCACGCCGCCCACACACCGACATGCACAAGATCACCGCCGCCCGCCCCGCCGACACCACCACGCGCAAGCGCGCCAGGCTGGTGTTCCGCGCCGCCGACGAGCGTCGCCCCTTCCATCGCGGCGACCTCGCGCTGCACGAGGGTTCGGTGGTGCTGGTCTGCATGTCCGAGCGTGATGCCGGGCCGGAACTGCCGGTGCGCACCATGCATGGCGTGAACCGCAGCGCACGCGTGAAGCACCTGCAGTTGCTGGCCGGCGTCGACACGCAGGAATTCGGCCCCGGCTTCCACGAACTGGCCCACTTCATCGCCGAAGCCGGCTGAGTCCCCTGGCCGCCGGGCAGGGCGTGCTCAGTCCGCCTTGATGTCGGCCGCCTTGATCACCTTCGCCCACTTGGCCAGTTCCTGGTCCACGAACTTGCCCATCGTGGCCGGGTCCATCGACACCGCGAAGGCCCCTTGGTCGTCCACCTTCCTGCGGAAGGCCTCGCTCTCGACGATCTTGCTGATCTCCCTGCCCAGGCGCGCCACCACCTCGGGCGGCGTCTTCGCCGGCGCGAACACGGCGAACCACGAATCCACCTCGTAGCCGGGCAGTCCTGCCTCGGCCGATGTCGGCACGTTGGGCATCGAAGGATGGCGCTGGGTGCCGGTGTACGCCAGCGCCTTCAGCTTGCCGCCTGCGACATGGCCGATCACCGAGGGCGGCGTGGTGATGAACATGTCGACATTGCCCGCGATCAGGTCGTTGATGGCCGGCCCCGAGCCCTTGTAGGGCACGTGCGTCATCGGCTGCTTCGCCTGGCGCGACAGCAGCTCGCCCGCGATGTGCTGCATCGAGCCATTGCCGGAGGAGGCGTAGTTGAGCCCGCCGTCGCCCTTCTTCTTGCCGTACTCGATCAATTCCTTCATCGAATTCACCGGCAGCTTGGCACTCACCGCGACCACGTGCGGCGCGCGCATCACCATCGCGACCGGCACGAAGTCCTTGGTGGGGTGCCACTTGATCTGCTGGAACATCGCCGGATTGCCGACGTGGTAGCCCGAGTACTGCATCAGCAGCGTGTAGCCATCGGGCGCGGCGCGCGCCACGGCCTCGGTGCCGATGTTGCCGCTGGCGCCGGGCTTGTTGTCGACCACCACCGGCTGGCCCAGCGCCCGCGCCAGCGGGTCGGCCACCAGGCGCGCCATGATGTCGGTGGAGCCGGCCGGTGCGGTCGGCACGACGAAGGTGATGGGCTTGGAAGGCCAGGTGTCGGCGTGGGCGGCGGCGCAGGCGAGCGCTGCGCCGACCGCCAGGAAGCGGATGGAACGGGTCATGGCTTGTCTCCTAGGGATGGATGGTCTTGCTCTTTCTGTCGCGGGCCGCGCCTTCAAGGCACGGTCTCGGAAATCTCGACCAGGTTCTGGTCAGGGTCGCGCACATACACGGAGCGGATGCGCGCGACGGCGCCGGTGCGCAGCACCGGACCTTCGACGATCGGCACCCGCTTCTCGACGAGCCGCGCGATCACGGCCTCCAGCGGCACGCTGGCGATGAAGCACAGGTCCAGTGCGCCTGGCATCGGCACCTGGGCCTTGGGCTCGAACTCGCGTCCCTGCACGTGCAGGTTGATCTTCTGCTGGCCGAAGCGGAAAGCCCTGCGGCCCTCGCCGAAGGTCTCCAGCGTCATGCCCATCACATCGACGTAGAAGCGCACGCAGGCGTCCTCGTTCGCGGTGGTCAGTACCAGGTGGTCCAGGTGGTCGATCATGCGCGCAGCTCCTTCGTATCGGGACGGCGAGCGTTCGCGCGCGCCACGATCTGCTCGAAATCGGCCGGCGGCGCATGCCGCCGCAGCCGGGGACCGGCACGCGAGACCTGGCTCGGCAGCGGGTGCTCGACGAGTCGTTCCAGCACGCCGGCCGCATCGAGCAGGCCCGGGAGGTCCATGCCGGTCTCGTAGCCCATGCACTGGAGCATGTGGATCACGTCCTCGGTCGCGACGTTTCCCGAGGCGCCGGGCGCATAGGGGCAGCCGCCGATGCCGCCCAGCGACATGTCGAAACGCCGGATGCCGGCCTCGATCGCGGCCACCGTGTTGACCAGGCCCATCGCACGTGTGTTGTGGAAATGCGCGGTCAATTCCAGCCCCGGGAAGCGCGCCATCGCGGCCGCGCACAAGGTCTGCACCTGCGTGGGATAGGCCATGCCGGTGGTGTCGCACAGCGTGATGCCGGCCACGCCCAGCGCCGCGAAGCGCTCCACCCAGCCGAGCACCGCGTCCGGCGCGACCTCGCCCTCCATCGGGCAACCGAACACGCAGGACAAGGAAACATTGACAGGCACCTTCGCCTGCTTCGCCAGCGCGATCACCTCGGCCAGCTGCGCGAAGGATTGCTCGCGCGTCATGCGCAGGTTGGAGAGGTTGTGCGTCTCGCTGGCCGACATCACGATGTTGAACTCGTCGGTGCGGCTTTCCAGCGCGCGCTCGCCCCCGCGCAGGTTGGGCACCAGCGCGGTGTAGACCACCCCCGGTCGGCGCGCGATGCGGTGCATCACTTCCTCGCCGTCGCGCAGCGCCGGGATGGCCTTGGGCGACGTGAACGATGTCACCTCGATCTTCGCGTAGCCCAGGCCGCCGAGCTTGTCGACCAGCGCGATCTTGTCCTCGGTGGGGACGAAGCGGCTCTCCATCTGGAAGCCGTCGCGGGTCGCCACCTCGTTGATGAAAAGGCGCGTGCCTCGGCCGCCGTTCATCGCGCCCCGCCTTCGGTCTCGGCCCGCACCGGCCAGCCGCCGCCATCCAGCGCCGCGGTGTGCTCGCCCAGCCGCGGCGCGGGATGCGCGATGCGGCCCGGCGTGGCGCTGAGCTTGGGCACGATGCCGGGCACCCTGAGCGTGCGGCCGTCGCGCGTGCGTGCCTCGACGATCATGTCGCGCGCCAGATACTGCGGATCGCTGGCGATGTCCTCCACGGTGTAGATGCGCCCGACCGGCACGCCGGCCTGGTCGAGCGCGGCCAGCACCTCGTCTCGGCCACGCTGCGAGGTCCACGCTTCGATCGCCGCGTCGAGCCGCTCCACGTTGGCCACGCGTCCGTCGTTGTGGCGCAGCGCCGGCTCCTCCTCCAGGTCCGGCCGGCCGATGGCGCGCATCAGGCGGCGGAAGATGCTGTCGCCGTTGCCGGCCACCAGCACGTAGTGGCCGTCGTTGCAGCGGTAGGCGTTGGTGGGCGCGATGCCCGGCAGCGCGCTGCCGGCGCGCTCGCGCACGGCACCGAAGGCGTCATATTCGGGCAGCAGGCTCTCCATCACGTTGAAGACCGATTCGTACAGCGCCACGTCGATGAACTGCCCCTCGCCGCCGTGCGCGGCACGGTGGTAGAGCGCCATCATCACGCCGATCACGCCGTGCAGGGCCGCCAGCGAGTCCCCCAGCGACACGCCCACGCGCACCGGCACGCGGCCGGGCTCGCCGCTGAGGTAGCGCAGCCCGCCCATGGATTCGCCCAGCACGCCGAAGCCGGGCTTGTCGCGGTAAGGCCCGGTCTGGCCGTAGCCGGAGATGCGCAGCATGATCAGCTTCGGGTTCAACGCATGCAGTTGCTCCCAGCCCAGGCCCCAGCCTTCCAGCGTGCCGGGCTTGAAGTTCTCGATCAGCACGTCCGCCTCCAGCGCCAGCGCGCGCACCGCCGCCTGGCCTTCGGTGCTGCGCAGGTCCAGGCAGACCGAACGCTTGTTGCGCGACTGCACCTCCCACCACACCGAGGTCCCGCCCTGCAGCATGCGCCACTTGCGCAACGGGTCGCCGACCTCGGCGGGTTCGACCTTGATCACGTCGGCGCCGAACTCCGCCAGGGTCTTGCCGGCAAAGGGGCCCGCGATGAGCTGCCCGAGTTCCAGGACCTTGAGCCCTTCGAGTGCGTTCATGGCTTGCTTGTCTCTTTCTCTGTTCGGATGGATGGACGCGACTTTAGAAAAGCCGGCGCCATCCCGGAATTGCTCTGACGGCAGCAGGGCTTCGCAAAACGCGAAGGCCCTTCCTAGAATCCCTGCCATGGCCCGCAGCATCAATCCCGCACGCGTCGATTTCGTCACCCTGCGCCTGTTCTGCGCGGTGGCACAGTCGGGCAGCATCACCAAGGGCGCCGAGGCCTGCCACCTGGCGCTGTCCGCCGCGAGCCGCCGCCTGTCCGACTTCGAAAGCGCCGCTGGCTCGAAGTTGCTGGAGCGCAGCGCCCAGGGCATCGCGCTCACGCCTGCCGGCCACGTCGCCGTGCAGCATGCCATGCGCCTGTTCCAGGGCTTCGAGCAGTTCAGCAGCGAACTGGGCGACTACGCCAGCGGCGTCCGCGGCCATGTGCGGCTGTGGGCCAACATGTCGGCGCTCACCGAGTTCCTGCCCACGGCGCTGGCCACCTTTCTCGAGCGGCACCCGGACATCCGCGTCGAGGTGGAGGAGCAGCTCAGCGGCGACATCGTGCGCGCGCTGGTCGACGGCCTGGCCGACGTCGGCGTGTTCGCCGAGAACACCCCGGCCTACGGGCTGGAGGTGATGCCCTTCCAGACCGACGAGCTGGTGGTGCTGTGCGCACGCCAGCACCCGCTGGCGCGCGCGAAGCGGGTGAGCTTCAAGGCCTGCCTCGCCCACGAGTTCGTGGGCCTGAACCGCAGCAGCTCGCTGCTGGAGCTGACCTCGCGCGCGGCCGAGCAGGCCGGCATTCCGATGCGGCTGCGCGTGCAGGTGCGCAGCTTCGACGCGATGTGCCACATGATCGCGGCCGGCCTGGGCATCGGCGTGGTGCCGCTGGCAGCCTGCTCGGCGCAGGTGAGCGTACTGGGCCTGAAGGTGCTGCGGCTCAGCGATCTTTGGGCGGAACGGCGGCTGCTGATGGCGGCGCAGGCGGGTGGGCAGTTGTCGCCGGCGGCGGAGTTGCTGCTGAAGCACCTGGCCGCGTCGGGGCCGTCAGCGATACCCGCCGCGCAGGCGCCGGCCAGCAGGCCCCACGGGACGCGCGGGCGCCGCGGCTGACGCAGCGGGGCACGCATCTGCGCTCAGATCGCGCGCCACGCGTCCAGGCAATGCGCCGCCAGCGCCGTCACCCAGTGCGGCTCCTCCGGATCGAAAGCCAGACCGAAGCGCGGCGAAACCAGGAAGCCCGCGCGCTCGAAGGTGCCCGGGTCCTCGCTGCGCACGAAGGATGCCAGCGCATCGAAGGACACGGTCTGCCAGCCGATGAGGAGGAGCGGCGCCTGCTGGGTGATCTCCTCCAGGCGGCCGCTGTCCTGGAAGCGGTACACCACCGAACCATAGTCCAGTTCGTTCAGGCCCACGCCGTTGCGGCCAGTGCGCAGGGGCTGCCCCCGCGCCTTCAGCATGTCTTCCCACGTGGTGGAGAACGGCGTGCCATCCACGCTGACGAAGGGCACCAGGTTCATGGCTCAGTCCACTGAATCATGGGGCGGAGTAGGCCGGCAATATCACACCCTCATCCGAAGAGAAACTACCATTTTTAGTAGCGATATCGACGGTACGTTGGTGGCCCGCAGCAAGGCGCTGCCAGGCGCCGCCGAAGCGGTGAGCAGCGCCCGCGATCTGGGATGCAAGGCATGGCGCTCGTGACGGCTCGATCCTGACTTACGGCGTCGTCACGGTGAGCAAGGCGCTGGGTTGACGGGGCTGGCGAAAGAAAAGCGCTGGACGATCTTCGCCGGAGCCCGCATTTCGAGAATCCTCAGGACGACTCGTCCTCCGCCGGCCAGTCGCGGATGTAGGCCTTAAGCATCTTGTTCTCGAAGTTCTGGCTGTCCACCACGGCCTTGGCCACGTCGTAGAAGCTGATCACGCCCATCAGCATGCGCTTGTCCATGACCGGCATGTAGCGGGCGTGGCGCTCCAGCATGATGCGGCGCACTTCGTCCAGGTCGGTTTCCTGGGTGCAGGTGACGGGGTGGTCGTCCATGGCCTTGCGCACCAGCGTGCTGCCGACCTGGCCGCCGTTGCCGACGATGGCGACGATCACCTCGCGGAAAGTCAGCATGCCCACGAGATCGCCATGCTCCATGACCACGAGCGAACCGATGTCCTTTTCGGCCATGGTGTTGACCGCCGCGGACAGCGGCGTGTCAGGGGTGACGGTGAAGAGCGCGTTTCCCTTGACGCGCAGGATGTCGCTGACTTTCATCGTGATGCTCCTCTCATGCTCAGGTGCTGATGCCGAATTGAATATAGCCCACAATGGCCGCCCGTCCCCGGCCCTGCCGCCGATGCAGGCATGGCGTGCGTAACGGGGCATTGCAGAAACGCTCCCGCTTCGAAAGGTCCCCATGCCCGGCTACTCCGATCCCGGCTTCGACACGCTCGCGCTGCACGCCGGCGCAGCGCCCGACCCCGCCACCGGCGCGCGCGCCGTGCCCATCCACCTGAGCACTTCCTTCGTGTTCGAGTCGAGCGACCATGCGGCCGCGCTCTTCAACCTGGAGCGCGCCGGCCACGTGTACTCGCGCATCAGCAACCCGACCAACGCGGTGCTGGAACAGCGCGTCGCGGCGCTGGAAGGCGGCATCGGCGCGATCGCGACGGCCAGCGGCCAGGCAGCGCTGCACCTGGCCATCGCCACACTGATGGGCGCGGGCGCGCACATCGTGGCCAGCACCGCGCTCTACGGCGGCTCGCAGAACCTTCTGCACTACACGCTGCGGCGCTTCGGCATCGAGACCACCTTCGTCAAGCCGGGCGACCTGGACGCCTGGCGCGCCGCCATCCGGCCCGAGACGCGGCTGCTCTTCGGCGAGACCGTCGGCAACCCGGGCCTGGACGTGCTCGACATCCCGGCCGTGAGCGAGATCGCGCACGCGGCCGGTGTGCCGCTGCTGGTGGACTCCACCCTCACCTCGCCCTACCTGATCAAGCCATTCGACTGGGGGGCGGACCTGGTGTACCACTCGGCCACCAAGTTCCTCTCCGGCCACGGCACGGTGATCGGGGGCGTGGTGGTCGATGCGGGCAGCTTCGACTGGGAGCGCTCGGGCAAGTTCGCCGAGCTGACCCAGGCCTACGAGGGCTTCCACAACATGGTGTTCAGCGAGGAGAGCACGGTGGGGGCCTTCCTGCTGCGCGCCCGGCGCGAGGGGCTGCGCGACTTCGGCGCCTCGATGAGTCCGCACACGGCCTGGCTGATCCTGCAGGGCATCGAGACGCTGCCGCTGCGCATGGAGCGGCACATCGACAACACGCAGAAGGTGGTGGAGTTCCTGGCCGCGCACCCTTTCGTGGCGCACGTGGGCCATCCGCTGCTCGAATCGCATCCCAGCCACGCACTGGCCAACCGGCTGCTGCGCCATGGCGCCAAGGGCGCGGGCGCGGTGTTCAGCTTCGACCTCAAGGGCAACCGGCAGCAGGGCAAGGTGTTCATCGAGGCGCTCAAGCTCTTCAGCCACCTGGCCAACGTGGGCGACTGCCGCAGCCTGGTGATCCACCCGGCCAGCACCACGCACTTCCGCATGACGGATGAGGCACTGGCGGCGGCCGGGATCTCGCAGGGCACCATCCGCCTGTCGATCGGGCTGGAGGATCCGGCGGACCTCATCGATGACCTGAAGCGCGCGCTGAAGGCCGCGGAAAAGGCGGGTGCATGATGGAACTCCTCGTCGACGGCCACAAGACCTACTGCTACACCGGCGGCAAGCCCTTCGATGCCGCGAAGCCGACCGTGGTCTTCATCCACGGCGTGCTCAACGACCACAGCGTGTGGATCCTGCAGAGCCGCTGGTTCGCCCACCACGGCTGGAACGTGCTGGCGGTGGACCTGCCGGGGCACTGCCGCAGCGAAGGCCCGCCGCCCACCAGCGTGGAGGCGGCCGCCCAGTTCGTGCTGGCGCTGCTCGATGCGGCAGGCGTCGAGAAGGCGGCGCTGGCCGGCCACAGCTTCGGCTCGCTGATCGCGCTGGAGGCCGCGGCACGCGCGCCCGAACGCGTCACGCACCTCGCGATGGTGGGCACGGCCTACCCGATGACCGTGTCGCCCGCCCTGCTCGAAGCTTCGCTGGACGACCCGCAGCGCGCCATCGCCATGGTCAACAGCTTCTCGCACTCGATGCTGGCGCCGCCGCCCTCCACGCTGGGGCCGGGCACCTGGCTCTACGGCGGCTCGCGCGCGCTGATGCGCCGCGTGCTGGCGAGCAACCGCGAGGTCAACGTGTTCCACGTCGGCTTCAAAGCCTGCAACGACTACGCCAACGGCGAGGCCGCGATGGCCGCGGTGCAGTGCCCGGTCCTGTTCGTGCTGGGCCGCTCCGACCAGATGACGCCGCCGCGAGCCACCCAGGCGCTCGCGGCGAAGGCGCGCGACGGGCGGACGGTACAGGTCGCGGCAGGACACGCGCTGATGAGCGAGGCGCCGGACGAGGTGCTGTTCGCGCTGCGCGACTTCTTCAGCGCGGCGCGTTGATCGTCAGCGCAGCGCGTTGATGTCGGGCACCTCCACCAGCGGCGTGGGCGCGCCGTGGCGGGCCGCGGCCAGCATGGCGCGGCCGACCTGCTCGCTGGTCGTGACGCGGTTCGGCCACAGCCAGCGCACCAGGCCGAACACGGGCGTGGCCAGCACGTAGATCACGCGGTACAGCGCCGTCCTGGAGCGCACGCCGTTCATGGGCTGGATGAAGCCGGGGCGGAACATGTAGGCGGCCCGGAAAGGCAGGCGCATCAGCGCGTTCTCGGTCTCGCCCTTGACGCGGGCCCACATGCTGGGGCCGCGTTCGGTGCTGTCGGTGCCGGCGCCGGAGACGTAGATGAAGCACATCTGCGGATTCAGCCGCACCAGCACGCGGGCGGCGGCCAGCGTGAGGTCGACGGTCACGCGGCGGTAGTCGGCCTCGCTCATGCCGACCGAAGACACGCCGAGGCAGAAAAAACAGGCATCGTAGCCGGCCAGCCGGTCCTCGACCTCGCCGTAGTCGAGCATGTCCGGCACCACCAGTTCCTCGAGCTTGGGATGGGCCTGGCCGGTCATGCGGCGCCCGACGCTCAGCACCTGCATCACGCCGGGGTCGAGCAGGCATTCGCGCAACACGCCCTGCCCCACCATGCCGGTCGCGCCGAAGAGCAGGACCTTCATGGGCGGCCGTTCGTCAGGTGCTGACCTCGAAGCGGCCCGGGTCGCGCCCCAGCGCGGCGATCAGTGTGCGCACCTCCGGCGCCGGCGGCTGTCCGGCCTGCAGCGCGCCGAGCATGCGCGACAGCGTCTCGGCATGCGGCAGCAGCGGGCCGAGGAAGCGGGTGCCGGATTCGCCGGCCACCAGCAGGGTGGGAAAGGTCTCGACGTCGAAGTCGTCGGCCAGGTCGGCATGGTCCTCGATGTCGACCCAGGCGAAGCGGAACTGCGGATGCGCCCGCGCCACCTGCTCGAACAGCGGCCGGTACTCGCGGCAGCTGCCGCACCAGTCGGCGCAGAGGCAGACCACCCACAAGGTGTCGCCGGCGGCATCCAGGGTGGCGGGGGTCATGGAATCGTTCAAGGCTGGATGAAAGAGATGGGAGCGAAGCGAAAGCCCGGTCATTATCGATACGGCAGCAAATCCTGCAGCAGCAGCGATCGCAAGGGGCCTTTCTGCCACAGGTTATCGAGGGGCGGCGCCTGCGGCAGCAGGAGTTCGCGCAGCAGCGGCTCCAACGGGGTGCGGGCCGGGTCGGCCAGCAGCACGTAGCGCGGGTCCTCGTCGTCCGGCTCTTCGGCCAGCGGCCCGACCCAGTCGAGCGCCACCAGCGTCTCCAGCACCGGCGCGAGTTGCAGCGCGTCGACCCGCATGCGGGCGACCAGCTCGGCCGCGCCCAGCCCCCTGGCCTGGGAATCCCGCGCCTGCGCCAGGTGCTGCAGCACCTCCACGGCCAGTTGCAGCGGCCAGCCGGCCATCCCGCCGCGTCGCGCCACGCCGGCCAGCAGGCTGGGCAGGTAGGCGGCGATCACGGCGCCCAGCAGCACGATCACCCAGGCCACGTAGATCCACACCAGCAGGATCGGCACCGTGGCGAAGGCGCCGTACAGCACCGAATAGGTGGGCACCAGGCTCAGGTAGTAGCCCAGCACCCGCTTGGCGAGTTCGATCGCGGTCGCCACGAAGAAGCCGCCGGCCCAGGCGTGGGCCCATTTGACGGTCGTGTTCGGCACGTAGTGATAGAGCGAGGCCATGCCGCCGGCCAGCAGCACGAATTCGAAGGTGTCGAACACCAGCTTGAGGATGCCGCGGCCGACCCACTCCCGCGAGACCGAAAAAACATAGGCGGTGGTGCTCAGGCTCAGGGCCAGCACCAGCGGGCCGAGGGTGATGGCGGCCCAGTAGATCAGCACCCGCTGCGCGAAGGGCCGCGGCCTGCGCACCCGCCAGATGTTGTTGAGCGTCTTGTCGATGGTGAGGATCAGCGCGATCGCCGTGGCCAGCAGCACCACCAGGCCGGCCACGCCCAGCTCGCTGGCCTTGCTGGCGAACTGGTGGAGGTAGCCCAGCACCTGGCGCGCGATGTTGTCGGGGATCAGGCTCTCGATCAGCCAGCGCTGCACCCGCCCCTGCATGGCGGCGAACATGGGAAAGACCGTGAACAGCGCCAACGCCACGGCGAAGAAAGGCACCATGGCGATGGTGGTGGTGAAGGTGAGGCTGCTGGCGGTGAGGCCCAGGCGGTCCTCGCGAAAGCGCTCGCCCAGCACCGCCGCCGTGTTGCCCCAGGGAAACTGCGAGAGATCCCTCCAGAGTTGCCGGCGATTCATGGCGGCTATCATGCCACCGGGTCTTCTGCCAGCCGGCGCCGACCGCCCCGATTCCGCCGACGTGAACGCTTCCGCCACCCCCTTTTCCGTCTCAGCCACGCGCTGGCTCGCCGCCGGCAGCCTGCTCGGGCTGATCGCGCTGGGCCTGGCCTGGGAGCTGTGGCTGGCGCCGCTGCGCCCGGGCGGGTCCTGGCTGGCGCTCAAGGTGCTGCCGCTGGCGATCCCGCTGGCCGGCATCCTGAAGAACCGCATGTACACCTACCGCTGGGTCAGCCTGCTGGTCTGGCTCTATTTCACCGAGGGCGTGGTGCGCGCCTGGAGCGACGCGACCGGCGCCAGCCGCGTGCTCGCGCTGGCCGAGGTGCTGCTGTGCCTCGCGCTCTTCGCCGCCTGCGCCTGGCATGTTCGCGCCCGCCTGCGCCACGCCAGGACCCGCGGCCACGAAGGTACTCCAGTGGACGCCGCACGGCTGCACGAAAGCGGAGGTTCCCCATGAAGACCGTGTTGATCGAAAAACTGCGCCGCATCGTCGGCGGCGCCAACGTGCTGAGCGAGGGCGACCTCGCTGCCTGGGAGCAGGATTGGCGCAAGCGCTCCCGCGGCAAGGCGCTGGCCGTGGTGCGCCCCGGCAGCACCGCGCAGGTGGCCGAGGTGGTGAAGGCCTGCGCGGCAGCAGACACGACGATCGTGCCGCAGGGCGGCAACACCGGCCTCGCCGTGGGCTCCATCCCAGACGAGAGCGGCACCCAGGTGGTGCTGAGCCTGCAGCGCATGAACGCGGTGCGCGAGGTGGATGCCGCCAACCTGACGATGACGGTGGAGGCCGGCTGCGTGCTGCAGTCGCTGCAGGAGACCGCCGAGAAGGCCGGCTTCCTGTTTCCGTTGAGCCTGGCAGCCGAAGGCAGTTGCACCATCGGCGGCAACCTCGCGACCAATGCCGGCGGCACGCAGGTGCTGCGCTACGGCAATGCGCGCGAGCTGTGCCTGGGCCTGGAGGTGGTCACGCCGCAAGGCGGCATCTGGGAAGGCACCAGCGGCCTGCGCAAGGACAACACCGGCTACGACCTGCGCGACCTCATGATCGGCAGCGAGGGCACGCTGGGCATCATCACCGCGGCCACGCTGAAGCTGTATCCCCTGCCGGCGGCGCGCCTGACCGCCTGGGCCGCCGTGCCCACGATGGAACAGGCGGTGGAACTGCTGGGCCTGGCCCACCGGCGCCTGGGCGCCGGGCTCACCGGCTTCGAGGTGATGGGCCGCTTCGCGCTCAGCCTGGTGGCCAGGCACTTCCCGGCCCTGCGCGTGCCCTTCATCGAGGACGACGGCGTGCCCTACTGCGTGCTGCTGGAGAACTCCGACAACGAATCGGAAGAGCATGCGCGCGCGCGCTTCGAGGCCCTGCTCGAAACGGCCTTCGAGTCCGGCTGCGTGAGCGACGCCGTGGTGGCCGAGAACCTGACCCAGGCGCACCAGCTGTGGCACGTGCGCGAAAGCATCCCGCTGGCGCAGGCCGAGGAAGGGCTCAACATCAAGCACGACATCTCGATCCCGGTGTCGCGCATCCCGGCCTTCGTGGCCGAGACCGATGCCCTGCTGGAGCGCGAGATGCCCGGCGTGCGGCTGGTGAACTTCGGTCATCTTGGCGACGGCAATCTGCACTACAACGTGCAGGCGCCGGCCGGTGCGCCCAACGGGGACTTCCTGCGCGACCACGAGGAGCGCATCAACGATCTGGTCTACGAGGCGGTGCGGCGCTTCGGCGGCTCCTTCTCGGCCGAACACGGCGTGGGCTCGCTGAAGGTCGAGACGCTGGAGGCGCACAAGTCGCCGGTGGCACTGGAGATGATGCGCGCCATCAAGCGCGGGCTGGATCCGCAGAACCTGTTGAATCCGGGGCGGGTGATACGCAGTTGAAGATCGTGTCGGCCAGCACGGCGGGACTTGCTGCTTGAACCGGTCGCACGCAGGGTCCATGCGCGTAAACTATGCGCATTCCTCACGCTCAAGGAGCCTGTGCATGCTTCGCTTCGACAACGCGCCTAAGAAAGCCGCGAACCTCTCACTCAACAGCAAGGTGCTGGAGATGGCACGCGAACTTGGCATGAACGTGTCGCAGACGGTTGACGCCTTGCTCGCCAAGGAAGTCGAGCGGGTCTACTGGGCCCAGTGGAAGGAGCGCAACAAGGAGGCCTTGGAGCAATACAACGAGCGCATCCGCAGCGAAGGCATCTGGGGTGCGAAGTACCGCACCGTCGCGCGCAGCCTGGGTGACGGGCGGCTAACGGCAGAGGCGGGTGGCAAGAAGAAGGCTGCCTGAGACCATGGCGCGCTTCGACGTGTATGCCAACCCCGACAAGTCCGAACACCGGCACACACCGTTCGTCCTCGATGTCCAGAACGACCATCTCGATAGTGTCGAGACGCGAGTGATCATTCCCATGCGCGATGCCCGCGTCCATGGCGCCCGGCTGGAGCGCATTCACCCCCTATTCCACATCCAGGGACGCGAGGTCGTGCTAGATACGCCCACCATTGTCACCTTCCCCCGCGGCTGGCTGCGCAGCCCCGTCGCCAGCCTGCGCACGGAGCAGTACCAGGTGCAGGATGCACTGGACGCGCTGTTCGGCTCCTACTGAAACCAGCTTCATTCCATGACCACCCGCCCCATCCGCTCCCAATACGAAGACTTCATGCGCCACGTGGCCACCCACGGCGTCTACAAGAGCGATCGCACCGGCACCGGCACCAAAAGCGTGTTCGGCCACCAGATGCGCTTCGACCTGAACGAGGGCTTTCCGCTGGTCACCACGAAGAAGGTGCACCTCAAGTCCATCATCGTGGAGCTGCTGTGGTTCCTGACCGGCTCCAGCGACAACAACTGGCTCAAGGAGCGCGGCGTCACCATCTGGGACGAATGGGCGCGGGAGGACGGCGACCTGGGCCCGGTCTACGGCGTGCAATGGCGCAGCTGGCCGACACCGGACGGCGGGCACATCGACCAGATCCGCCAGGTGATCGACACCCTCAAGACCGACCCCGATTCGCGCCGCATCATCGTGAGCGCCTGGAACGTGGCCGACCTGCCGAAGATGGCGCTGATGCCATGCCATGCCTTCTTCCAGTTCTACGTGGCGCCGCCGCAGAAAGACGGCGAACGCGGCCGCCTCAGCTGCCAGCTCTATCAGCGCAGCGCCGACATCTTCCTGGGCGTTCCCTTCAACATCGCCAGCTACGCGCTGCTCACCCACATGGTGGCGCAGCAGTGCGACCTGGACGTGGGCGACTTCATCTGGACCGGCGGCGACTGCCACATCTACAGCAACCACGCCGAGCAGGTGGCGCTGCAGCTCAGCCGCGAGCCCTACCCCTATCCGACGCTGCGCATCAAGCGCAAGCCGGACTCGATCTTCGACTACCAGTACGAGGACTTCGAGATCCTGGACTACCGCCACCACGATCCGATCAAGGCGCCGGTCGCGGTGTAGTCAGTCCAGAATGTCCGCCATGACCTCCACCCGCATCAACCTCATCCTCGCCCGCGCCGCCAACGGCGTGATCGGCCACGAGGGCGGCATTCCCTGGCATCTGCCGGAGGACATGGCCCACTTCAAGCAGCAGACCGCCGGCGCGCCGGTAATCATGGGGCGCAAGACCTGGGACTCGCTCCCGCCGCGCTTCCGGCCGCTGCCGGGGCGGCGCAACATCGTGATCACCCGGCAGCCGGACTGGCAGGCCGAAGGCGCCGAGCGTGCCGAAGGCCTGCGCGAGGCGCTGGCCCGTTGCGAGCAAGCCGAGGAGCCGGAAGTGTGGGTGATCGGCGGCGCACAGATCTACGCCGAGGCCGAGCCGCTGGCCCAGCGCGCCATCGTGACCGAGATCGACCGCCACTACGAAGGCGACGCCTGGGCGCCGCGCTTCGACACCTCATGGCGGGAGACGGCACGCGAGTCGCACGTGGCGTCCAACGGGCTGCGCTACAGCTTCATCACGCTCGAGCGGCCCTGAGCGCCGCGGCCCTGCCGGGCATCCGCATCAGCATCATCATCGCCGCGCCTACACGCCCGGCTGCTGGCGCGGGCGAGAATGGGCCGGATGCCACCGATCGCACGTTCATCGCTGCGCCGCGCGCGGCTGGGCCTGGCCCTTGTGGCCACGCTGCTCGGCGCCTGCGCCACGGCGCCGTCGCCGCCTCCTGCAGCCGGAGTGCCGGCACCGGCAGCAGCGCCCACCCCTTCGACGCCCACGGCCACCAACGAGACGCAGAACCCGCAAGGCTTCGCGCAATGGATCAGCGATTTCCGCGACACCGCACGGGCCGCAGGCGTCGGCGAGGCGACCTTGCACGCAGCCTTCGACAACCCTCGGTATCTCCCGAGCGTCATCGAGCAGGACCGTGCGCAGCCCGAGTTCACGCGCGCGGTCTGGAACTATCTCGACAACGCGGTCTCGGCCCAGCGCATCGCGGCCGGCCAGGACAAGCTGCTGCAGCTGCGCAGCGAGGCCGACACGGCAGCGGCGCGCTACGGCGTGCCCCCCGAAATCCTGATCGCCGTCTGGGGCATGGAGAGCAATTACGGCAGCAACTACGGCAGCACCTCGACCATCGACGCGCTGGCCACGCTGGGCTTCGAAGGGCGCCGCGCGGAATGGGCGCGGGGCGAGCTGCTCGCGGCCTTGAAGATCCTCGACAGGGGTGACATCGGCAGGGAAGCCATGATCGGCTCCTGGGCCGGCGCCATGGGCCAGACGCAGTTCCTGCCTTCGAGCTTCCTGGCCTACGCGGTGGACGCCGACGGCGACGGCCGGCGCGACATCTGGGGCAGCATGGCCGACGTGATGGCGTCGACCGCGCACTTTCTCTCGCGCGCCGGCTGGCAGGCGGGTCAGCCTTGGGGTGCCGAGGTCCGGCTGTTTCCCGGCTTCGATCCTGCCCGCGCCGATCCGTCGATCCGCCAGTCGAGCACGCAGTGGGCGGCCGAAGGGCTGCAAAGTGCGGACGGCCAGCCATTGCCTGTCTTCGCCGACGCATGGGTCCTGCTGCCGGCCGGCTCGCGCGGCCCCGCCTTCCTGGTCGGCCCCAATTTCCGCGCCATCCTGCGCTACAACAATTCGACCAGCTACGCGCTCGCGGTGGGACTGCTGGCGCAACGCATCGCCGGCGGCCCTGGCGTGCAGGCCCCCTGGCCACGCGAATTGGCCATGTTGACGCGCAGTCAGATGATGGCGCTGCAGACCGCGCTCAACGAACGCGGCTTCGCCAGCGGCGTGCCCGATGGCGTGATGGGGCCGGCCACGCGCGAAGGCGTGCGGCGCTATCAACGCAGCATCGGCCTGCCCGCGGACGGCTTTCCGACCCTGGAGCTGCTGCAGCGCTTGCAGCCGCCTTGATCCGCGGTTTCTTGCGCCGGTCTCACCCGCCCAGCGCCAGGTAGACCCGCCCGCCCTCGATTTTCACGGGGTAGGTGCGGATGTCCTCCGTCAGCGGTGCGCACATCGCCTTGCCGCTGCGCACGTCGAACCGGCCCTGGTGCAGCGGGCACTCGATCTCGTGGCCTTCGAGGAAGCCGTCGCACAGGCGCGCCTGGCCGTGGGTGCAGGTGTTGCTGGTGGCGTAGACCTCGCCTGCCACGCTGTAGAGGGCGATGTCCAGGCCGCCGGCCTCGACGCCCAGCACGTCGTCTTCGGGCAGTTCGTCGACGGCGGCGGCGTCGGTCCATTCGGTGGCCGTGGTGGTGGTGGTGCTCATCGTGATTCGTCCTTGTCTTGCTTGCGCGGCAGCCCGGGGCTGGGCGTCATATCGGATAGATGATGGAGTTCGGGATCATTTCGCTGTCGTAGACGACGAGCCGCGAAGAGAACTTCAGGCCCTCGGGCCTGCGCACGACGGTGTCGATGTAGCGGCCCACGTTGAACACCGTCGACAGCTCGCTCAGCTTGGTTCGGAACACCGCGTAGTTGGCCTCGCTGTGGATGGTCCCGTCGGCGTCCACCTTGTGCACCAGCGGCTGGCCCACCACGTGGCGCTGGTAGTACGGGTCGTGGAACAGGGTCTCGCGGATGCCGTAGACGCGGTCTTCCAGCATGCCGCGGCTCTCGAAGGACAGCGTGGCCAGCGGCAGGCCGCGCTCGTGGTTCTCGCGCGGCTGCAGGCGGTAGCTGCAGTCCTCGGTGAAGAAAGCCGGCCACAGGTCCCAGTTGCCGGAATCGACGGCACGGGCGTAGTCGGCGTAGAGCTGGTTCAGCGCGAAGTAGTCTTCGAAGTTCATCGTCAGGCCTCCATCACCTCGCGCCAGTACTTGTACATGCCGCGGATCAAGGTCTCGGTGACCATGTGGTCGGCGTCCTCGACTTCGCGCCCGCCCAGTTCGGCCAGCGTGCGGTGGTAGGGCTTCTGCTCGAAGCCCTGCTGCGAGAACTCGATCACCTCGCCGTCGTCTGCCGAGACGAAGCCGGCCGGCCCGAAGAGGTTGGCCTGGCGCAGGCGGCGGCGCTGCATCTCATCGGTGTCGTCCTCGAAGCCGAAGTGCGTCCAGACGAAGTCGAAGGCATCGTGCCCCACCGGCTGGATGTGGCGGGTGGAGACGCTGTTGACCTGCTGTTGCAGGATCACGCTGGGGAAGAGCGTGGTCATCACCGCGGTCGGGCCGCCCCACCATTCCTCCGGCACGATGTCGAGGAAGCGCGGGTCCTTCAGCTGCATGCCCTCCTTGAAGCTGGAGACCTGCGTGACCTGCGCCGCCTTGCCCGCGCTGCCCCGGGTGGAGATCATCGCCGCGTGGCGGCCGCGCGCGTCCATCCTGAGTTCCGACTTGTTGTCGGCGCGCCAGAGGCCGAAGGTGACGAACCAGGTGTGCAGCAGTCCCGGGTGGTACGGGTCCTTGATGTTCTCCTGCATGAGCTTCCAGTTGCCGGGTATGCGCTGGCGGTTGTAGCCCAGGATCTTCAGCTTGCGGCCGTTGAAGAGGCGGTCGAAGTAATGGAGGATCGCCGGCCCCATGAAGTCTTCCAGCGATTCGACTTCGTGGTCGAAGGAGGCGAAGACCACGCCGCCGCGGGTGGCCACCTTCAGCTTGTTGAGCCCGTTCTCCTCGGTCTTGAAGTCGGCCGGCATGCCGCCGTTGACTTTGCCGTCCTGCTTGACGCCGCGCCGGAAGGGCACGCCCTGCAGGTCGCCCTTGAGCGAGTAGTTCCATTGGTGGTAGGGACAGACGAAGTCCTTGCGGTTGCCCTGGCGCTCGCGGCAGAAGCGCATGCCGCGGTGGGCACAGACGTTCTCGACCACGTGGATGCCGCCCGACTCGTCGCGCACCATGATCACCGAGCGCTCGCCGATCGCGGTGCGCTTGAAGTCGCCCGCGTTCGGGATCTCGGCCTCCAGGCCGACGTAGCACCAGTGCTTGTTGTAGAAAAAGCGCTCGAGTTCCTTCTTGTGCAGTTCTTCCCCGGTGTAGGCCATGAAGGGGATGCGGCTGGTCTTCTCGGACTCCCAGCGCAGTTCCTGCGGGAAAACGGTGAATGGGGCGGTGGTCATGGAGTCTCCTTGTCTTGGGCGGGCTCATGCGGCCTGCGGATAGAAGGCATCGGCGTGGATCTTCTCGATCGGCAGGCCGCGCTCCTGCAGCAGCCGGGTTACGGCCTCCACCATCGGCGGCGAGCCGCAGAGGTAGGCACGCCAGCCCTCGAAGCCCTGCGGCCAGTCGCTGCGGATGGCGTCGGTGATCAGCCCCTGGCGCATCCCCGGGCGCAGCGGGCCGGCGACGCCGACCACGTGCACCTTCAACGCCGGGTGCAGTGCCTGCAGTTCGCGCAGGTCTTCCAGGCCATAGACGTCGGCCTGCGAGCGCACGCCGAAGTACAGATGGATGGGATTCGCCATGCCGGCCTCGATGGCGCCGCGCACGATCGCCAGCACCGGCGCCAACCCGGTGCCGCCGGCCGCGCAGAGGATCGGGCCCACGTGGCGGGTGCGCAGGTAGGCCGCGCCCAGCGGGCCGCTGACGCGCACCGCGTCACCGGTCCTGAGCTTCTCGAACACGTAGTCGGTGACGCGGCCGCCGGGCACGCGCCGCACGTGAAACTCGAGTTCGGCATCGCCGCACAGGCGCGCCATCGAATACGGTCGCGCGTGCTCGGGCGCGAACTGCAATTGCGCGTACTGGCCCGGCGAGAAGGACAGCGGCCTGGCCGGCTTCAGCCGCAGCCGGCGGATGTCGTGCGTCAGCTCGTCGATGCCGGCGATGGTGGCCTTGACGATGCGGGCCGGGTGGACCACCACCTCGTCCGGCTCGGGAATCTCGATGGTGCAGTTGCCGGTCAGCGTGCTCTGGCAGGCCAGCACGTGCTGCTCCCGCGGGCCGTCGGGACGCAGCGCGCCCTTCCCCGTTCCGGCATCGAGCACCTCGCCCTCGACCACCTTGCAGCGGCAGGTGCCGCAGCGGCCCGCCATGCAGCTGTACGACACCGGCACCTGGTGCTCGCGCAGCACCTCCAGCAGGTTCGCCCCCGGCTGGACCGGGATGGTGCGCGCAAGGGGTCGAACATGCAGTTCCATGGCGGACGATCATCCGCGCCCTCGCATTATTGGCCAATAGAATTCCGTGAATTCATCAAATCACTGCGATGAATAAAGGTTCATGATGG
Organism: Variovorax defluvii; assembly: GCF_039541515.1. Taxonomy (NCBI): domain Bacteria; kingdom Pseudomonadati; phylum Pseudomonadota; class Betaproteobacteria; order Burkholderiales; family Comamonadaceae; genus Variovorax; species Variovorax defluvii. The sequence continues at coordinate 68,369 of NZ_BAABGJ010000002.1, read as the reverse complement.
AACTCAAGGACATCGATCTCAACCTGCTGCTGGTCTTCGATCGCATGCTTGCGGAAAAGCGGGTCTCGGCGGTGGCGGAAACCCTGGGCCTGTCGCAACCGGCGATCAGCAACGCGCTGTCCCGGCTGCGCCGCGCGTTCGGCGACCCGCTGTTCCTGCGCACCGCGCGCGGCATGGAGCCCACGCCTTTCGCGCTGCAGCTGGCCGAGCCGGTGGCCTACGCGATGAGCGCGTTGCACGGCGCGCTGAACCAGCACGCGGTGTTCGACCCGGCCAGCAGCACGCGCGCCTTCACGCTGGCGATGACCGACATCGGCGAGATCTACTTCACCCCGCGCCTGATGGACGCGCTCGCGCGCAGCGCGCCGGGCGTGACCATCAGTACGGTGCGCAACACCGCCATCAATCTGCGCGACGCGATGGAGGCCGGGCAGGTGGACATCGCGATCGGGCTGCTGCCGCAGCTCAAGAGCGGCATCTTCCAGCGCCGGCTGTTCCTGCAGCGCTACGTGTGCCTCTTCAGCGCCGCGCATCCCCTGGCGGCGAAGCCACGGCTGTCGCTGAAGGACTTCAGCACGGCGGAGCACCTGCTGGTGAAGGCGGCGGGCACCGGCCACGGCCAGGCCGACGAGGTGATGGCATCGCAGGGCATCGTGCGGCGCGTACGCCTGACGGTGCCGCACTTCGTGGCCGTCGGCCACATCCTGCGCTCCACGCCGATGATCGCCACGGTGCCGGAGCGGCTGGCGCACAGCATTGCCGGGCCCTTCGGGTTGGTCTGGCGGGCGCATCCGGCCAAGCTGCCGGAGATCGCGATCAACTGCTTCTGGCACACGCGCTTTCACCGCGACCCGGGGAATCAGTGGTTGCGGGGGGTGATCTTCGAGCAGTTCGCGGATGGGTGAGATGTCGGGTGCGTGCTGCACGCCCTCGGGTTTGCGTGCGCCTCGGGGCTGCATGCGCCGCAGGGCGGCTGCGTGCGGCGGCGCCGCAGAACTCGCTACGTGCCCCTTCGGTGCACTCCGCTCAAACAGCTGCGGCGATTCAGCGCAAAAAGCCTCCAGCCCCTCTCCGCCTTCGAACTGCACAGCACGTGGCGCCACGGAGGGCTGCGAAGGATGGAGGTTGCGAACGAACGAGGAAAAAGAGGCTCAGTGACCGACAGGCACGGCCCCGGCGGCACGCACCGGGATGCCGGCCCGGCGGTCCAGCATGCCGCTCCAGTGCGTGAGGGCCAGCGACACCAGCACGACCACGGCGCCGATCCAGGGCGTCTGCATCAGCCCCAGGTGCGTGACGATCAGGCCACCCGCCCAGGCGGCGCCGGCGATGCCGAAGTTGAAGGCCGCGATGTTCAGGCCCGAGGCCACGTCCACCGCCTGCGGGGTATAGCGTTCGGCCTGCTTGACCACGTAGACCTGCAGCCCCGGCACGTTGCCGAAGGCGACGGCGCCCCACAGCAGCACCGTGACGACGGCGAGCCACCCGTGCGGCGCCGTGAAGTTGAACAGCAGCAGCACCGCGGCGAGCAGCGCGAAGATGATCCGCAGCGCGGGAATCGGGCCCCGGCGGTCGGCCAGGCGGCCGCCCCAGATGTTGCCCACCGCGACCGAGACTCCGTACACCAGCATCACCCAGCCCACGGCGCCCGCCGAGAAGCCCGAGACCTCCTGCAGGATCGGCGCCAGGAAGGTGAAGGGAATGAAGGTGCCGCCATAGCCGATGGCCGTCTTGGCATAGACCAGCAGCAGGCGAGGTTCGGCCAGCACCTTCGCCTGTTGCAGCAAGGACGCCGGTGGCGTATGGCGGATGTTGCCGGGCACGAAGATCCAACTGCCGACGAAGGCGATCACGCCCAGCGCGGAGACAGCAAGAAAGGTCTCGCGCCAACCGAAATGCTGGCCGATGAAAGTTCCAAGCGGCACGCCGGTGACCAGGGCCACCGTCAGGCCGGTGAACATGATCGCGATCGCACTGGCCGCCTTCTCCTTCGGCACCAGGCCGGTGGCGATGGTCGAGCCAATGGAGAAGAACACGCCGTGCGCGAGGCCGGTGAAGACACGCGCCACGATCAGCGCTTCGTAGCCGGGCGCCTGCCACGCAAGCAAGTTCCCGGCGGTAAACAAGGCCATGAGCCCGAGCAGCAGCGCCTTGCGCGGCATGCGGCCGGTGATGGCGGTGAGCACCGGCGCGCCGACGGCAACGCCGAGCGCATACAGGCTGACCAGCAGGCCGGCCGACGGCAGGCCGATGCCTAGATCCGCCGCGACAGTGGGGATGAGGCCGACGATCACGAACTCCGTCGTGCCGATGGCGAATGCGCTGAGGGTCAGCGCGAACAATGCAATGGGCATGGAACACTCCTGTGAAGGCCAGGAGTGTGGGACCGCGATCGTTGCAGAAAAAGCGGTCTTTTCTCACAAGATAATTGACTTGAAATCAACAATCATTCTGCACGGCAGCCCCCATGAAAACCACGCTCGACGAACTGCAGGCCTTCACCGCCGTGGTCGATACCGGCTCTGTCACCGCGGCGGCCGAGCGCCTGGACCAGACGGTCTCCGGCATCAGCCGGACCCTGGGGCGGCTCGAGAAAAAGCTGGACACCACCCTGCTGCGCCGGACGACGCGGCGCATCGTGCTCACCGAAGAAGGGCAGGCCTTCCTCACTCATGCACGCGCCATCCTCGCCGCCATCGACACGGCGGAGGAACAAATGGCGCTGCGCCGCCAGCAGCCGGCCGGGCGCCTGCGCGTGAACGCCGCCACGCCCTTCATGCTGCATGCCATCGTGCCGCTGGTGCCCGCCTTCCGTTCGGCCTATCCGCAGATCGATCTGGAACTGGACACCGACGAACTCAACATCGACCTGCTGGAACGCCGCACCGACGTCGCGATCCGCATCGGCACGCTGCGCAACTCGACGCTGCACGCGCGCCCTCTCGGCACCAGCCGGATTCGCGTGCTGGCCAGCCCGCCGTATTTCGATCGGCACGGCCGGCCGCGCTCGGTGGCCGGCCTTGCCCGACATCAGCTACTGGGCTTCACCCAACCCGAATCGCTCAACCGCTGGCCCTTGCGCGGTGTGCATGGGGACGCCTGGCCCATCACGCCGGCCATCACCGCGTCGAGCGGCGAGACGCTGCGGCAGTTGGCCCTGGAGGGCGCCGGCATCGCCTGCCTGTCCGACTTCATGACCGCCGGGGACCGCGCCCGCGGGGAACTGGTGCAACTGCTGGCGCGCGACACCGTGGAGGTGCGGCAGCCGATCAATGCGGTGTACTACCGCAACACCGCGCTGGCGGCGCGGGTCACCTGCTTCCTCGATTTCATCGCGGCCCGGCTGGGCAGCGGCGAGACGGCCTGGCTCCCCAGCGCGGAGCCGACAGGTACGCCGGACGGGCGCACAAGACGGCTCGCGCGATGAAGGCAAAATCGACCCACGCCCACGAGACACCTCCTTCATGAAGTTAGCCACCTGGAACGTCAATTCCCTCACCGCCCGCCTGCAGCACGTGCTGGACTGGCTGATCGCGAATCCCGTCGATGTGCTGTGCATGCAGGAACTCAAGCTGACCGACGACAAGTTCCCGCTGGAGGTGCTGCAGTCGGCCGGCTACCACGCCGCGGTGTTCGGGCAGAAGACCTACAACGGCGTCGCCATCCTGAGCCTGACGCCTTCGCGCGACGTCGCGAAGAACATCGGTGGCTTTGCGGACGACCATTCGCGTGTGATCAGCGCCACGGTGGACACGCCCTCCGGGCCGCTGCGCGTGGTCAACGGCTACTTCGTCAACGGGCAGGCCCCGGGCACGGAGAAGTTCGCCTACAAGATGAGTTGGCTGAACGCGCTGAAGGACTGGCTGCGCGAAGAGATGGCCGCGCATCCGCGGCTGGTGCTGCTGGGCGACTTCAACATCACGCCGGAAGACCGCGACAGCTACGACCCGGTCGGCCTGGCAGAAACGATCCACCACACCACCGAGGAGCGCGAGCATTTCAAGGCGCTGCTGCAGCTCGGCCTGGTCGACGGCTTCCGGCTGTTCGAGCAGCCGGAAAAGAGCTACTCGTGGTGGGACTACCGCATGCTGGGCTACCAGAAGAACCGCGGGCTGCGCATCGATCACATCCTGTTGAGCCAGCCGCTGGTGCCGCTGGCCAAGGGCTGCGTGATCGACCGCGTGCCGCGCAAATGGGACAAGCCCAGCGACCATGCCCCCGTGATCCTGGAACTCGCCGCATGAGCATGAACATCGCACTCAAGACCCTCGTCCTCACGGCCGCGCTGGCCCTGTCCGCCTGCTCGATCTTCAAGCAGGACACCGCCACCGGCCCGACGGCCTCGCGCGACGCAGAGCGCCCCGCGGACGAGGCCGGCAAGCCCTCGGCCGAAGTGCCGACCACGCGCCTCATCACTGCGCAGACGCCCGCCGTGCGGGCCTACCGGAAGGTCGGCGCGCGCCACATCTACAACGCGTATCCGCAGCGCATCTACAAGGGCAAGATCCCGCCGCTGGTCTATGCGGTGGTGGTGACCGAAACCGACATCGACAGCACGGGCAAGGTGACGGGCGTGCATTTCACCCGCACGCCGAGCCACGCGCCGGAGGTGAGCGGGATGATCGCCCAGCTGATCAAGGATGCCTCGCCGCTGCCCAACCCGGGCAAGCTGGGCGCCCACACCTACGTGGACACCTGGCTGTGGGACAGGAGCGGCAACTTCCAGCTCGACACGCTGACGATGGGGCAGCGCAGCCGCTGAACGCGGCGCCCTCGACGCTTCTCTCGCGCCGCCCCGCGGGTCTATTCCAGGCCCAGTTCCTGGATTTTGCGGGTGATGGTGTTGCGGCCGATGCCGAGCTTCTGCGCCGCCTCGATGCGGCGGCCGCGCGTGCTGGCCAGCGCCGTGAGGATGAGGCGCGACTCGAAGCGACGCGTCAGCGTGTCCCACACATCGTGACGGCCAGCCGCGAGCAGACTCTGTGCTTCCTGCTCCAGACCGCTTTCCCAGGCCGAAGAAGACGCCGGTGCGGCGCCTGCGCCAACGACGACGGGCGGCGCGACGGCCGCCGGCACCTGGCTGCTCACAAGCTCGTGCTCATTGCCCGCCGGTGCGACGACAGCCGCGCCGGATGACGAGACCAGGGCCGCAGCGGCGTGCGGCGGGGCCTCTGCCGGCACGGCGACCATCACTTCCGGCGGCAGGTCCTTGGGCTCGATCAACTGCGCCGGCGCCATCACGGTGAGCCAATGGCAGATGTTCTCGAGTTGCCGCACGTTGCCGGGGAACGAGAAGGTCGACAGCTGCGCCAGCGCTGCGTCCGAAATGCGCTTGGGCTCCACGCCGAGCTGCTTGGCGCTCTGCTGAAGGAAATGGCGGGTGAGCGCGGGAACGTCCTCGCCGCGTTCGCGCAGTGCGGGCAGCCGCAGCCGGATCACGTTGAGACGATGGAACAAGTCCTCCCGGAAGCCGCCTTGCTTGACCCGCTGCTCCAGGTCTTGGTGCGTGGCGGCGATGACGCGCACGTTGGCCTTGACCGAGTTGTGGCCGCCCACGCGGTAGAAGTGCCCGTCGCTCAGCACACGCAGCAGGCGCGTCTGCAGGTCGAAGGGCATGTCGCCGATTTCGTCGAGGAAGAGCGTGCCTCCCTCGGCCTGTTCGAAGCGCCCGCGCCGCATGGTCTGCGCGCCGGTGAAGGCGCCGCGCTCGTGGCCGAAGAGCTCGCTCTCCAGGAGATCCTTCGGGATCGCCGCGGTGTTGATCGCCACGAAGGGTCCGTTGGACCGCGGCGAATGCTTGTGCAGCGCACGGGCCACCAGCTCCTTGCCGCTGCCGGACTCGCCCGTGATCAGCACGGTCACGTTGCTCTGCGACAGGCGGCCGATGGCACGGAATACGTCCTGCATGGCCGGGGCCTGACCGAGCATTTCGGGGGCGGCCGCCATGCGCTCCTCCGCGACCTCCTCGCGCTGGCTCTCGTCCACTGCGCGGCGGATCAGCTCGACCGCGCGCGGCAGGTCGAAGGGCTTGGGCAGGTATTCGAAGGCACCGCCCTGAAAGGCCGAAACGGCGCTGTCCAGGTCGGAGAAGGCCGTCATGATGATGACGGGCAGGCTGGGGTGCCTCGCCTTGATCTTGTCGAGCAGATCGAGGCCCGAACCTCCCGGCATGCGGATATCGCTCACCAGGACCTGCGGGCCCTGCGACTCGTCGTCGGCTGCAGCTTCGAGCGCTGCGAGTACTTCGCGTGTGTTGGTGAAGCTGCGTGTGGGCAGGTCTTCGCGCAGCAGCGCTTTTTCAAGCACGAAGCGTATCGATTGGTCATCATCCACTATCCAGATCGGCTTCATGCGGTTCCTTCTTCCCTGTCCTAAGGCAACGGTATCAGTATCTTGAAATCAGTCCGGCCCGGAACGCTGTCGCACTCGATCACGCCATGGTGCTGTTGCACGAAAGTTTGTGCCAGCGTCAACCCAAGGCCTGTCCCGCCTTCCCTGCCCGAAACCAGCGGGTAGAAGATGCGGTCCTTGATCGAGTCCGGCACACCCGGACCATTGTCGATGACATGCAATTCCAGTGCCAGTCGGTACCACTGCTTGTTGAATATCACCTGACGCGCGACGCGGGTCCTGAGCGTGATGCGGGCATCGCCCGCGGCGCGGCGCTCGGCGAGGGCCTGCGCCGCGTTGTGAACGATGTTGAGCGTGGCCTGGATGAGCTGCTCACGATCGCCGCGGAACTCGGGGATCGACACGTCGAAGTCGCGTTCGATATGCAAGTCGCGCGGAAACTCGGCAAGGATGACCGAGCGAACGCGTTCGCACACCTCGTGGATGTTGACGTCGCCCACCACGTGCGGACGGCGGTGCGGCGCGAGCAGGCGATCGACCAGCGTCTGAAGGCGATCGGCCTCGTGGATGATGACCTGCGTGTACTCGATCTGGTCGCGTGATTCGACCTCCATCTGCAGCAACTGCGCCGCGCCCCGGATGCCGCCGAGCGGATTCTTGATCTCATGCGCGAGGTTGCGGATCAGTTCCTTGTTGGCTTGCGCCTGGTCCAGCAGACGCTCCTCGCGGTCCTGCTTGACCTGCTGTTCGAGCGGCGACATCTCGATGACGAGTTCGCCGGCCTTGTCGCCCTGCGCGAGCGTGACCTGCACCGGCATCAGCTCGTGGTTGACGCGGCGCAGAAAGGCTTCGTAGCGAAGAGTGGCGAAGTCGTTGCTGCGCGCGCCGTCGATGGCCGTGCGCAACACCTGGGGCTCCTGAAAGCAGGCGCCGAACTGGGAGCCTTCGAGCGTGCGGCGCGAGGTGCCGAGCGCATCCTCGAGGCTGGCGTTGGCGAACAGCACCGAGCCATCGGTGCGCACGACCGCGATCAGCGTGGAGAGAAGGTCGAAGGCCTGGAAGCGCTTGGCGGCGGCTTTGCCGAAAGCCATCAGCGCGGGGCCGGCAAGCGGCCGATCTCGCGGCGGATGCCTGCGATGTCGCTCTCGTTGCGGGCGATCTCGGCCTTCATTTCGGCGACGCGGTCCAGGTACTTCTGGTAGTTGCGGGCCTCGCTGCCCTGCTTTTCCGGCTCGCCGTTGTTGTATTCCTTGAGCAACTGGGCCTGGCGCTCCTCCGCCTTCTTGAGTTCGGCCTCGAGCACGGTGCGGGCCTCGCCATCGCGGGCACGCTGGTCGGCGCTCTCGACGCGCGGGGTGCCGGCGGGCGCCCGGACCGTGGAACTGCTGGCAGCGGCTGCCGCAGCGACCGGCCGGCTGCCCTGGACCACGGTGACGTTGCCGCCTTCCATGACCTTGCAGCCGCGCTGCTGGGCCAGGGCCGCATTGTTGGTGTATTCGTTGCCGCAGCGCCAGACGCGCTCCTGCGCCTGGGCCTGCATGGGCACACCGGCCGCTGCCGCGGCGGCCAGCAGGAGAGCGAAAGAGGTCTTCATATCGTCGAGTGCAAAGTGGGCAGCGAACCGGCATTTTCGTGCAATTCGATGCCATCGCCATGCGGGTGGTCGCGCCCATGAAAAAAGGACGGCAAGCCGTCCTTTTCTCACGCGGATCGCCCCGGCGGGGGCGATCACCTTACAGCGAGTAGTACATGTCGAACTCAACCGGGTGCGCAGCCATGCGGAAGCGCGTGACTTCCTGCATCTTCAGGTCGATGTAGGCGTCGATGTAGGCATCGGTGAACACGCCGCCCTTGGTCAGGAAGGCACGGTCCTTGTCGAGGTACTCGAGCGCCTGGTCGAGGCTGTGGCAGACGGTCGGGATCAGCGCGTCCTCTTCCGGCGGGAGGTGGTAGAGGTCCTTGCTGGCGGCTTCGCCCGGATGGATCTTGTTCTCCACGCCGTCCAGGCCGGCCATGAGCATGGCGGCGAAGCCGAGGTAGGGGTTCATCATCGGATCGGGGAAGCGCGCCTCGACACGGCGGCCCTTCGGGTTGGCCACGAAGGGGATGCGGATCGAAGCCGAGCGGTTCTTGGCCGAGTAGGCCAGCTTGACCGGCGCTTCGAAGCCGGGCACCAGGCGCTTGTAGCTGTTGGTGCCGGGGTTCGTGATGGCGTTGAGCGCACGGGCGTGCTTGATGATGCCGCCGATGTAGTGCAGTGCGAAATCGCTGAGCCCGGCGTAGCCGTCGCCTGCGAACAGGTTCTTGCCGTCCTTCCAGACCGACTGGTGCACGTGCATGCCGGAGCCGTTGTCGCCCACGATGGGCTTGGGCATGAAGGTCGCGGTCTTGCCGTAGGCGTGAGCCACGTTGTGGATCACGTATTTCTGCAGCTGGACCCAGTCGGCGCGCTGGATCAGCGTGCTGAACTTGGTGCCGAGTTCCATCTGGCCGGCATTGGCGACTTCGTGGTGATGCACCTCGACCGGAATGCCCAGCGACTCGAGCACCAGGCACATTTCGGAGCGCATGTCCTGGAAGCTGTCGACCGGCGGAACCGGGAAGTAGCCGCCCTTGACCGCCGGGCGGTGGCCCGTGTTGCCGTGCTCGAATTCCTTGCCGGTGTTCCACGATGCTTCTTCGGACTCGATCTTGACGAAGCAGCCGGACATGTCGTTCTGCCAGCGCACGCCGTCGAAGACGAAGAACTCGGGCTCCGGTCCGAAGTAGGCGGTATCGCCCAGGCCGGAAGCCTTCATGTAGGCCTCTGCGCGCTTGGCCAGCGAGCGCGGGTCGCGCTCATAGGGCTTGCCGTCGGTGGGGTCGACCACGTCGCAGGTCAGGATCAGGGTGGTTTCTTCGAAGAAGGGGTCGATGTTGGCCGTGTTCGGATCGGGCATCAGCAGCATGTCCGAGGCCTCGATGCCCTTCCAACCGGCGATCGAGGAGCCGTCGAAGGCATGGCCGTCGTTGAACTTGCCCTCGTCGAAGTGCGAGACCGGCACGGTCACGTGCTGCTCCTTGCCGCGGGTGTCGGTGAATCGAAAGTCGACGAACTTGACCTCGTTTTCCTTGACGAGCTTGAGTACATCGGCGACGGTCTTAGCCATCAGGCTTCTCCTTGGATCGGTAGTGGTTGGAAATACAGCGCAATCGAGAATGCAGGTTCTATGCCATTGTGGAGGGCATCGGGAGCGGTTCAGCCCCTTCTTGGGACCCCAAAAGCAGGCGATTTGTAACCAAACTGGTGCGCGTCGAGTCAGCGCACCAATTCAGGGCCGAGTCGCACACCAAAGGCGTGCAACCCTTCGAGGAGCTGCGCATAGGCCGCGTCAACCCGAGCACCATCGCCCTTGACGCCCAGTTCGATGTGCCGGCCATGCTCAGGATGGTCGACGCTGGGCAGGCTGAAGACCCGGATCCCGGGATGCGCGCGCTCGACGGACTCCATCAGCGGCGTGAGGGTGGCCTCCATGGACCCGAATACCACCACCGATTTTTCGACCGAGCGGCCTTGCTCGAACAGGTGGCCGTATTGCTCGTCGAGCACCGACTCGATCATCGGCCAGGCCATGACGGGAAAGCCCGGCACGAAATGCACGTCGGCCACGCTGAAGCCGGGGATCTTGTTATAGGGATTGCGGATGATCCGGGCGCCCAGCGGAAACACGCCCATGTTCAGGCGATGCACGTTGTCGGGCCGGTCGGGATCATAGGGGATGCCCTGCTCGCGCGCCGTGTCCTGCATGCGCTCGCGGATCAGGACCTCGGCCTCCGGATGCAGGGCGAGCGGCACGCCCAGCGCAGCAGCTGCGCACTGGCGCGTGTGATCGTCAGGCGTGGCGCCGATGCCGCCGGTGGAAAAAACGACGTCTCCCGAGGCAAAGGCGCGCCCCAGCGCGGCAGTGACGCGTACGGGCTCGTCGCCCACGTACTCGGCCCAGGCCAGTTGCAGCCCGCGCGCCGCGAGCAGCTCGATCATCTTGGGCATGTGCTTGTCGGCCCGCTTGCCGGAGAGAATTTCGTCGCCGACGACGATGAGGCCGAACGAACGGGTCATGGAGCCCCCCATTGGGTTGCGACGGCACGGGCATCCGCCGACTCGGCCGCCGAGGTGGAAATGGCCGCCGCGGCACGCTGCGCCCGGAGCTGCGCCAGGGCATCCAGGCAGTAGTGGGCGAACCACAGGCTGGAGAAGGCGAACACCAGGGTGTAAATCCAGATCGCGAGCGGCGCCAGCACGAGGAAGGCAGCGGCAAAGACGAGCCCCGATGCCCAGACGATGCTGGGCGCGGCGCCCAGGTAGCCACACAGCACGCCGATGCCGAGCAGCGGCAGACGATGGGCACGCAGCAAGGCCGCGCGCTCCTCGGGATTGGCATGCTCGGACAAGGCATCGAAGCTCATCACCCGGTAGGTGAGCCAGCCCCAGATCAGGGGCGGCAGCACCAGCACCAGCGGCGGTATCAGCCACAGCGGCATCGAGACCACCAGCGCAAGCAGCGCCAGCAGGGTGAGGCCAAGCGAACGTAACAGGCTGCCGAGGAAGGAGGCACCCTTCTTCTGCTCCAGCGAAGGGAAGCGTCGCTCGGCCACGAGCCGCGTGAGCGCCGGCGCCATCAAGCCGGAAACGACCAGCAACGACACCACCACGATCAAGGGCGTGGCTGCCACCACCACCACCATCGGCGCCACCACCGCCGTGACATCGCTGGAAAACAGGCGACCGAGCCAGGCCCAGAAGCTGGCGATCAGCGGCCAGGCGTCGAGCGCATCGCGCGTCCAGGCCACGGTGGCATCCCAGTAGAAGTAGCCGAACAGCGCCGCCAGCACGACCATCAGCCCCAGCGGCAAGAAGGACAGCACGATCACCCGGGGGTGCATGCAGTAGGCGGCCGATCGCCAGAAGGAGTCGAGGAGGAGTCGCATGGGACGCCGAGGATAACGCCAGCGCGTGACCCTGGACTCAGGCCCGACCGAGCATGCGCTTCAGGCCCAGCCACTGCTGCGCCCAAAAGCCGCGGCCGTAGTCGCGCAGGCGTCCGCTGGCATCGGGCTCGACCTGGTCCCGGATGCCGGTCGGATCGAAGCGATGCTGGAAGTCGACGGTGCGAAAAAGCATATCCCACCAGGGCAGCAGCACGCCGAAGTTGTGGCCGCCCAGCGTGCGCGGACCATGGGACTCGTGCCCGATGCCGATGCTGTGGTGCAAACGATGGAAGCGCGGGCTGATCCACAGCCGCTCGCCGATGGCGCCGAAGTGCAAGCGCAAGTTGGCGTGCTGCAGGCTCTCGCTGAGCTGGGTGAAGGCCACGATGGCGATGAACTGTCCGGGCGCCACGCCGATCAACTGGGCGACGACCACGATGATGGTGTCGTGGATGACGTCGTCGAGCAGGTGGTTGCGGTTGTCGCTCCACATGGTCATCTGGCGCTGCGAATGGTGCAGGGAGTGGAGCGCCCACCACCAATTGAAGCGGTGCTGCGCGCGGTGGATGAGGTACTCGACGAAATCCAGCACCACGAGGTAGATGAGCAAAGCGACCCAGGGCACGTCGGTCACGCCCGGCCAGATCTGGTCCAGGTGCCAGGAGCCCCAGCCGGCCGACCGCACGGCGCCGAGCGCTTCGTCGAACAGCGGATCGAGCGCGAAGAACATGGCCAGGCGGAACAGGCCCAGCCGGTGGATCAGGGTGTAGAGGATGTCGACCCGAACGGCGCGGCGGTCCGTCACCGGTTCGACCGGCCACCAGCGCTGCAGCGGGCCGATGACGACCACCAGGACCGCGATCTGGATCAGGCCGACCAGCAGCCAGCCGGTCGCGTCGAACGCGTCTTCGACCCAGCCCCCCAAGCCGACGCCATAGACCAGGGGTTGCACGGCAGCCTCGAACAGCCACTGCTGCGCGTCGGCGAAGAGCTCCGTCAGCCAGTCCATCGGCACACCTTGCACGGCTCAGGAATGCGACGCGATCCAGTCGCGGTACGCCGGATGCTGGCGCAGCGTCTGGAAGCAGAAGCCGCGGGCCTTGAGGCCCACGATAAGCGGCTCCAGCACGGCCGGCGCCCACGGGTCCTTGCGCGACCAGATGCCCAGGTGCGCCAGCAGGATGTCCCCGGGCCGAATGTGTTCCAGGGCCTGGGCAAGCAGCTTCTCGTTGCTGAACTTCTCGCTCGGCAATTCGTCGCCCAGGAAGCCGGCTGGCGACCAACCCACGTGGGCGTACCCGCAGCCCTTCGCGACGGCCAGCAGCCTCGCCGAAGTCTTGCCGCCGGGGGCTCTGAACAGCGGCAACGGCTTCTTGCCGGTGACGTGCTGCAGGCGCTCGGACGCCTTGGCGATGTTGGCGCAGTACTGGTCCGCATCCCAGGTGAACTGGCGGCCCGCGAAGGCGCCGGCCGACGGCTGGATGCGGAAGCGGGGCGCGGTCCCCTGGACGTCGCCGCGCCAGTACGCATGGTCGTAGGTGTGGGATGCGAACTCATGGCCTTCGGCCGCCCTCGCCTTCCACCAGGGCGCCCATTGGTTGTCCAGGCTGTCGCCTTCCGTCTGCGTGCGCTCGGCTGCCGCGAAGAAGGTGACGCGGACGTCCTGGCGCCGGAGAACCTCCGCGACCAGGGGGGCCACGCCCATGTGGCCGGTGTCGAAGGTCAGGTAGACAGGCTTGGCGCAGTTTGCCTCAGCCCAGGCCTCGGAGCCTGTCGCGAAGGCCGTGGCAAGGACAACGGCCAGTGCGCCGAGGCCCGTGCGGAAGGCCGTTCGCCGGCGGGTCGGCCGCGCGACACCAGGTGCCCGCCGCCAGAAGGAGAGCTCATCGTTTTGCATGGGCCAGGGTCCAGACACCGTGCGGCGAGCGCCCCACCGGGACCTGCTGCACCACCTTCCGGCCGTCCAGGTCGACCACGCTGAGCTTCCTGGCCCAGCGGGAGGTGACGAACAACATCTTGCCGTCGACCGACAGGTCCATGCAGTCCGGCCCGCCGGGCACCGGGTAGGTGTCGCTGACCCGCAGGGTCTGCAGGTCGATGCGGCTGATGCTGTTGGCCACGCGGTTGCTGACGAAGACGCTGCGGCCGTCGCCGCCCGCGCGGAAGGCATGGGCTCCCTTGCCGGTCGGGATCTTGCCTATCGCCTTGGGCTCGGCCGCGGCGACGTCGAACACCTGAACCCCATCGCTGCCGGTCAGGCCCACCAGCAGCGTCTTGCCGTCGTGGATGCCGAAAACGTCGGCGGGCATCGGCCCGGTGGGGGTGCGCCAGCGAATGCTCTGAGTGGGCAGGTCGATGGCCACCAACTCGTCGCTGTCCTGCATCGTGACATAGGCGGTGGTGCTCTTGCCGTCGATCCAGATGTGGCTGGGCGTCTTGCCGGAGGGAATGCGCTTGACCAGCTTGGGCTCCTTGCCTTCCCAGCGGTAGATGTCAACGTGGTTGAGGCGGTTGCCCGCGGTCACGAACCACTTCATGTCCGGGGAGAAGCGCAGGTGGTACGGATCGATGATGCCGTAGACCACCCGCTGGACCTCGGCCGTACGAGGGTTCAGGAAGGTGAGCGAATCGCCGGCGGAGTTGGCGACGATGAGCGACTGCTCGTCGGGCGTCAGGTAGAGGTGGTGCGGTTCCTTGCCCGTCGGGATGCGTTGTTTCTCCGTCCAGTGGACCGGATCGATCACGCTCACGGTCGCATCGAGCGAGTTGAGCACGAAGACCGGGGGCGGCTCGGCGGCCAGCGACGGCAGGAACGCGCAGGCAAACAAAAAGGCCGCGAGGCGGCCTGGTGCGGAGAACTTGAATCTCAAGGGAAAAGTTCCGAAGGAAGGCGTCGGATATTAACGAGCGACCCTGTCTATCGGCTGACCGGCACCCTTCCTTGCAGCGCCTCGACTTGCTCCGGCTCCAGCCAGCGCCACTGGCCAGGCGCCAGGTCGGCCGGCAAGGCCAGCGGGCCGATGCGGGAGCGATGCAGGGTCTCGACCCGGTTGCCCACCGCCGCCAGCATGCGCTTGACCTGGTGGTACTTGCCCTCGGTCAGCGTGAGCCGCAGTTGGCGGGGCCCGATCGCCTCGCAAGCCGCCGCCTGAACCGGCCTGGGATCGTCATCGAGCACCACGCCTTCCAGCAGCCGGTCGACCTGTTTCTGCGTGACGGGATGCTTGGCTCCGACTTCGTAGACCTTCGCCACGTGGTGCTTCGGCGACCCCATGCGGTGGATGAACTGGCCGTCGTCGGTCAGGAGCAGCAGGCCGGTGGTGTCCTGGTCCAGCCGGCCGATCGCCTGCACGCCCTGCACCGCGCCCTTATTGGGCCGCTGCCGGAGCGGCACCGGAAGCAGCGTGTAGATGCTGGGATAGGTGGAAGGCTTCTGCGAGCACTCCGTGCCGGCCGGCTTGTGCAGCATCAGATAGGCCTTCTCGTGGTAGGCCCACTCCGTGCCCTGGACGGTGAAGCGCAGTCCCGCCAAGTCGACATCCGTGCCCGGATCGGTGACGACGCCCTCCCCAACCCGCACGAACCCCTGCTGGACGAGCCCGGCGCACACGCGCCGGGTGCCGAAGCCCTGGCTGTAGAGAATGTCCTCGAGCCGCATCAGCCGTGGCCCATCGCAGGCGGGATCTGGGGCTCGCCCTTGTTGAGGAAGATCGCGCCGCAGGCTGGGCCCGCGAGGCGGCATGCAGAGGAGGCGCACCAGCCACAGCCAGCACCGCCGCGCCGGCGCCGCGCAGAATCCAAGGGTTGTTTCATTGACGCATCCTTGTTGCCAAGGAAACGATCATGCCTGAAGCAGTGCCTTTCGACGCAGGTCGCGCAGGGCCAGCGCCACTTGTCGTTGCGTGAGTTCGCGCAGCGCCGCCTCGTCCGTCAGGGGCTTGTCGTGCTTGATGAAGCGCAGACGGCCAGCCTGCGCCTCCTCGGCGAGATGCTTCGCCAACGCTTCGTGCGAGTGCTTGCCGTCGAGCAAGGGCAGCAGGCAGCGCTCGAGCGGAGAAAGGCTGACCAGTTCGTGCCACTCGTTGCAGGCCACTGCGGTGGCGCCGGCACTGAGCGCCAGGCCGGGCGCGCGGCGATGGACGAAGGAAGCGCTCGGAAACACCGGCACATCGACGCTCGCGTTGGGAGAAGTCCGGCGAATGCGCACCGCGCCGAGGATCACCAACTCCTCCAGCATCGCCATGACCACCGGATCGACCGAGGCACGGGGCTCGCCCGTGCGTGCCGACACGGCGGCAACGAGCGCCTGCGTCGATACGCTGGCCGGGTAGCGCTCGTCCAGCACCTGGGCCACGGCCTTGTGCACCGGCAGCCGCAACGTGACCTTGAGATTGCGGATCGCGCTGCAGGGCTGCGCCTGGGCATCGAGCGTGAGCACGCCGCCATCCACGGCCGAGAACACGCCGGCGTACTCGAGGGCACGGAGGCGTTCCACATCCAGGCGATAGCGGATCTGCGCGGCGCGCTCCTGCTTGACCAGCAGCGACTGGCGGAAGGTCCTGTTGACCAGGAAATCCAGGTACTGTTCCATCATGATCTGGCTTCCGCCGCATTCACGCATGAGCGGATCGCGCACCTTCTCGCCGTAGTTCTGCACGAACATCGTGGAAGGCTCGGCGTCGGCCAGGTAGCCGAGCCCGTGGACGCTCGCGCGGGCGGCGAACTCCTTGAAGTAGCACGGCGCGTTGTGGGGCTCGAGGAACTCGTGCAGCAGGTAGTATGCCCCCGAGTTGCGCACGATCGGCATGTTCTCTTCCAGCGTCTTCTTGAGCACGCTGTCCGGTCGCGCAGACTGCTCCAGAAACTCGAGCATGCCGCGGGCGTAGGAGAGCTTTTCGTCGGGTTCGTCACGCGGGGCGCCGCGCAGAATCATGGCATCGCGAACGATCTCGCGCGCCTTCCAGCCGGGATAGACGTTGTAGCTCACGTAAGCCACGCCGTCCGGCGCGAGGTTTTGCGAGCACACGCGAAGAATCGCTTCCTGGACCGGCGCCGGCACCCAGCTGTAGACACCGTGGCAGATGATGTAGTCGAACTGTCCGAAGGAGGCATCGATGCGGGAGATGTCCAGGGCGCGCAGCTCGATGTTCTTCAGATGAGCGTGATCGATGGCGGCCTGTCCCTGGCGGATCTGCACGGAGGACAGATCCACACCGAGCATATGGGCGCCCGGATGCCGCGCGGCGATCGGAATCAGGTTGCCGCCCGCAGCACAACCCAGTTCGAGTACACGAGCCCGGGCGGGCGCTGGTGCAGCCAGACCGAAAAGGAAGGCCAGAGCCTCCAGATGCTCGATGGTCGACTGCGGGAAAGGATGAGAGTCGTAGGGAACGACGTCGTAGTAGTTCGTCGTGAGCGAGGGCGATGTCGATGAGTCCATGTATTCCTCAAATGCCGAGCAGCGACAAGAACTGCTGGGCAGTGCAGGCGGCTCAACCCTTCCCGGCCGAGGGCCTGAGCGAGCGCGACTATAGCTTTCGTTGAACAAGCTGCGAGAAAGCAAAAAGAAATCTTCAGAATTTGGCGACGTCGATACCTTCTAGCGAAGCGTCGAGTGCCCGCGCCGTCAGCAGGGCGGTCGAGAGATGAGCCAGCTCCTCCGACAAGCCATACATGTGCTGGTACTGCAGGATCTGACGCGCGATCAGCATCAAGCGCATGCCAAAGTTCGGGCGCGAGCCCTGCTCGAGCAAGGATGGCAGGGGTGGGCGATCGCCGCCAAGCTGAAAGGATTGCATGATCGGCGGGATGTCGCCTCGTTGGAATTCGAGCGCCATGCTTATTCGTGGATGCTCGGCGAACTCGCTGGTCGGACCGCCCCAGTGCAGAACTCGCTGGTTCCAGATGAGGTAGTCGCCGGGCGTGGCTGGCAACGCACGCGCAGCAAACGCGGGAGCAGGCGGCTCCGGCATGCCGGCTGGTATGTCATAGCCCGGATCCATGTGCGCAGGCACGATGTACATGCAGCTGTTCAGCGGATTGGCGTCCGAGAGCGGGATCCAGCATGTGAGCGTGCAGGGGGAGCCGTCCGGTGCCAGCGCGGCGCGGCGATTGTCCCGGTGCGGCTTCCAACCGCTTTCGCCTTTCTGAGGATCGACATGCCACGCCCAGAATGCCGGCATGGTCCTGTAATCGTCGCCGAGGAAGTTCGAGAGAACGGGTCGGAGCCGCTCGTAGCACGCCCACGGTTCGTCGAAGACCCAGGCGAACACGGCCGGTAGGCCCACGGCGACACATTTCGCGACGCCTTTCGGCAATCGACAGCGCCAGACGCCCGATCTCTTCGTCGCGGTCACTGAAATAGCCGTCCTTCGCCATGCGCTGGGCGAGCCGACCCCAGCTTTGGCGCGGCGTGGCTTCAGCGGCCGAATGCAGCTCCCCGATGTGAAGTCGAGGCGCGAGTTCGCGCCAGAAGCTGACGCTGCACAAGGCCTCCCAGGTCAGGATTCGCTGGAGAGGCACGGTGGGGTTCATGGCTCGGCTCCCGGATCACGAGCACCACGGTCACCATCTGCCGCCCGCTGGACCCAATGGGGACGCATCCTAGCTTCGGGAGTTGGCCAGTCAGATCGCGAAAGAAGAATTCGCGAAGATCTGGCGGCCCAAAACGGGACTTAAGCCAAGGTCCCACAGGTGTATGGTGGAGCTGGGGGGATTTGAACCCCCGTCCGCAAGCCTTCGTCGCGCAGATCTACATGTTTAGCGATCTGGTTTAAGTCTCGCCACCGGTGTCGCGCAGTCGCACGCTCCACCGGCCGCCAGCACCCTTGGATCTCGCCTCGACCCAAGGTACCCGGATCGAGGCCAGCCGATGTGGATTAACTTTGCAGCCGGGAGGCGTCAGATTGCTCTAACGCCCCCTTGCCCAGCCCATCGGCGTGCTGTTGCAAAGCTCACCTGCGATTAAGCGGCGAGTGCGAAACGTTCGTCGTTTGCAGTTACTTTGGTTGAATCAGTTTTACGAGCACATTCAGCTCGACATGCACCACTGCGATTCCGAACCCACGTCGAAACCAATGCAGCCCCAAGGACATGCATTTTAGGCTGCTTTCAGAATTTGCAAGAGTTCCAGGGGCGACCCGATCGCAGCATCTGCCTCCCAGAGCGTTACATCGGCATCGGCCCCCATGTAGCCATACGCGGCGGCAACCGTACGCATGCCGGCGGCCCGGCCAGCCGTCATGTCGCGTTCGTCATCCCCGACGTAAATGCAGTGCTGTGGCATCACGCCCAAGCGTCGCGCCGCCTCGAACAGCGGCTCCGGGTGGGGCTTGGCATAGGGGGTGGTGTCACCGCTGACGATCGCTCCCGCCGTGTCGAACAGCGGCATGGCGCGAGTCAAGGGGCCAGTGAAGCGTAGGGATTTATTCGTCACCACCCCCCAGCGCAGGCCACGCGCCTGCAGCGCGGCCACGAGCTCGGCCACGCCGTCGAAGGCGCGGGTCTGGAGCATTCTGGCCTCATAGTTGACGAAAAACTCCTCGCGCAACGGCGGGAATTCCGGCGCCTCCGGCGTGATGCCGAAGGCGACCCCCAGCATGCCGCGGGCGCCGGAGCCGGCCATCGGCCGATAGCGCTCCAACGGAAGCGAGGCGAGACCACGATCCACACGCATCTGGTCGGCGGCAGCGCCCAGGTCGGGCGCGCTGTCGATCAAGGTCCCGTCAAGATCGAAGAGCACGGCTTGGAGGGCTGAGGACGCGCTCATTGTTGCGATACCGTGGGCTTGCGCGTCGCGAACATGTAATTGACGCTGGTGTCGTCACTGAGCCAATAGCGGCGAGTGATCGGGTTGTGTTGCAAGCCGCGGGTATGGTGCAGTTCAAGCCCGGCGGCACGGCAGTACGCAGCCAGTTCGCTCGGCCGGATCAGCTTCTGATATTCATGCGTCCCGCGAGGCAGCATGCCCAGAACGTACTCCGCGCCGACGATGGCGAGCAGAAAAGACTTGAGATTGCGATGGATCGTCGAGAGGAAAACCCAGCCGCCGGGCTTGACAAGCCGAGCACATGCGTCTACGGCTGAGGCCGGTTGCGGCACGTGCTCTAACATTTCCATGCAGGTGACGACATCAAAGGTCTCCGGCTGCTCAGCCGCTAGATCCTCGACGCTGACACGCCGATACTTCACACCGTGCGTCGCGGCCTCCAGCGCATGTAACTGCGCAACCTTGAGCGCCTTGTCCGCGAGATCGATGCCCAGCACATCCGCCTGGCGACGTGCCATGGCATCCGCGAGGATCCCGCCACCGCAGCCCACGTCGAGCACCTTGCGCCCGGCTATCGGGGCGATGGAGTCGATCCAGTCCAAGCGCAGCGGGTTGATCTCGTGCAACGGCCTGAATTCGCTTTCCAAGTCCCACCAGCGGTGGGCCAGTTCGGAAAATTTGGCAAGTTCTGCCGGGTCGGCGTTCACGGTATCGGTCATGTGCGGATTATGAAACGGCACCAAATGCCGCTCGATGGCATGCAATGGATAGACGGCCGATCGAGCATAAAAAAACCCCGCCGAGGCGGGGTGTCCGGGTGATTGCTGAGAATCAGCGGTTGGCGCGGGTACCGACCACTTCGATTTCCACGCGACGGTTCTTGGCACGGCCTTCCTTGGTGCGGTTGTCAGCCACAGGCTGCTTCTCGCCCTTGCCTTCGGTGTAGACGCGGTTGCGTTCGATGCCCTTCGAGACCAGATAGGCTTTGACCGCTTCAGCACGGCGGACCGACAGGCGTTGGTTGTAGGAGTCGCTGCCGATCGAGTCCGTGTGGCCGACGGCAATGATCACTTCGAGGTTCACGTCACGGATCTTCGAGACCAGGTCGTCCAGCTTGGCACGGCCCTCGGGCTTGAGCACAGACTTGTCGAAGTCGAAGAAGGCGTCGGCGGCGAAGGTGACCTTCGAGGCGGCGACAGCCGGAGCCGGGGCCGGAGCAGCAGGTGCGGGTGCCGGAGCGGCGGCGGCGGGCGGCGGGGGCGGAACCAGGGCGCCATCGCAGCCAGCAGCAGCGGTCGCCGGAGTCCAGTTCGCATCGCGCCAGCACAGTTCGTTCGTGCCGTTCTTCCAGACCAATTCGCCAGTGCCGTTTTGCCAGTTGTCGATCACGGGCCCACCATTCGCGGCGGTGACACGGGTCTGCGCGCCGGCGGCAGTGGCGAGCGCAGCGACTGCAAACATCATCGCCACTTTATTCAGTTTCTTCATGGTTCTCCTCTTGGGGGAAAAAGCCGCAGCCGCGCTGCGAATCAAGGACGCTTTAAGTGACCACCACCCAAAACGTTGAGGCGATTGTGCCATGGGATCATTGGCAAACCGCCCGAGAGGCGCCCTGGAAACGTAGGACGGAGGCGGAATCCCGGCCTTGTGTTGCGGCGGTGCGACACCCCTGGCGACGTAAAATTTCCGGTTCCTTGCCGCCAGTCCTCCGCTCATGACCTCGTTCGCCAAAGAGACCCTCCCCATCAGCCTTGAAGAGGAGATGCGCCGAAGCTACCTCGATTACGCCATGAGCGTGATCGTCGGACGCGCGCTCCCCGACGCCAGGGACGGTCTCAAGCCGGTGCACCGGCGCGTGTTGTATGCGATGCACGAACTCAACAACGACTGGAACCGGCCCTACAAGAAGTCGGCCCGTATCGTAGGCGACGTCATCGGCAAGTACCACCCCCATGGGGACCAATCCGTCTATGACACCATCGTTCGCCTGGCGCAGGACTTTTCCATGCGCCACATGTTGGTCGACGGCCAAGGCAATTTCGGCTCTGTCGATGGCGACAATGCCGCAGCCATGCGTTACACCGAAATTCGGCTGGCAAAGATTGCGCATGAAATGCTGGCCGATATCGACAAGGAGACCGTCGATTTCGGGCCGAATTACGACGGCAGCGAAAAAGAGCCGCTCGTATTGCCGAGCAGACTGCCGAATTTGCTGGTCAATGGCTCCGGCGGTATTGCGGTTGGCATGGCGACCAATATTCCCCCGCACAACCTGAATGAAGTCGTCGACGCCTGCCTCCACCTGCTGCGCCATCCCGCCGCCAGCATCGACGATCTGATGGAGATCATCCCGGCGCCGGACTTCCCGACCGCCGGCATCATCTACGGGATCAACGGCATCAAGGACGGTTACCGCACCGGCCGCGGCAAAGTGGTGATGCGGGCCAAATGCCACTTCGAGGAGATCGACCGCGGCCAGCGTCAGGCGATCATCGTCGACGAGCTGCCCTACCAGGTCAACAAGAAGACGCTGCAGGAGCGCATGGCCGAGCTCGTTCACGAGAAGAAGATCGAGGGCATCAGCCACATCCAGGACGAGTCCGACAAATCCGGCATGCGGCTGGTGATCGAACTCAAGCGCGGCGAAGTGCCGGAGGTGGTGCTCAACAACCTCTACAAGCAGACCCAGTTGCAGGACACCTTCGGCATCAACATGGTGGCGCTGGTGGACGGCCAGCCCAAGCTGTGCAATCTGAAGGACCTGATCGAGGTTTTCCTGCAGCATCGCCGCGAGGTGGTGACGCGGCGCACCGTGTTCAACCTGCGCAAGGCGCGCGAGCGGGGCCATGTGCTGGAAGGCCTGGCGGTGGCGCTGGCGAATATCGACGATTTCATCGCGATCATCCGCAACGCACCGACGCCACCGGTGGCCAAGGCCGAGCTGATGCAGCGGCGCTGGGACAGCAAGCTGGTGCGAGAGATGCTCACCCGTACGCGCGCGGACGGCGGCGTCGTCAATGCCGATGACTACCGCCCGGACGGCCTCGACCGCGAGTACGGCCTCGGGGGCGACGGCCTCTACCGTCTGTCCGATACGCAGGCGCAGGAAATCCTCCAGATGCGCCTGCAGCGCTTGACCGGCCTGGAGCAGGACAAGATCGTCGCCGAGTACAAGGAAGTGATGGCCGAGATCGACGACCTGCTGGACATCCTGGCCAAGCCCGAGCGGGTATCGACCATCATCGGCGAGGAACTCACCTCCCTCAAGCAGGAGTTCGGTCAGACCAAGCTGGGCGCGCGCCGCAGCCAAGTCGAGCACAGCGCCTTCGACCTTTCCACCGAGGACCTGATCACGCCTACCGACATGGTCGTGACGCTCTCGCACGCCGGCTACATCAAGAGCCAGCCCTTGGGTGAATACCGGGCTCAGAAGCGCGGAGGCCGCGGCAAGCAGGCGACCGCGACCAAGGAAGACGACTGGATCGATCAGCTCTTCATCGCCAACACGCACGACTACATCCTGTGCTTCTCCAACCGCGGCCGGCTGTACTGGTTGAAGGTGTGGGAAGTACCGGCGGGCTCGCGGGGCTCTCGCGGAAGGCCGATCGTCAACATGTTCCCGCTGCAAGAAGGCGAGAAGATCAACGTCGTCCTGCCGCTCACCGGCGAGAAGCGCAGCTTTCCGGCCAACCAGTTCGTCTTCATGGCGACCTCCATGGGCACGGTCAAGAAGACCGCGCTCGACGAGTTCAGCAACCCGCGCAAGGCCGGCATCATCGCGGTCGACCTGGACCCGGGCGACTACCTGATCGGCGCCGCGCTGACCGACGGCGCCCATGACGTCATGCTCTTCTCCGACGGCGGCAAGGCCGTGCGCTTCGACGAGAACGACGTGCGTCCGATGGGCCGGAACGCCCGCGGCGTGCGCGGGATGACGCTGGAGGACGGCCAGGGCGTCATTGCCATGCTGGTGGCCGAAGACGAAGAGCAAAGCGTGCTCACCGCCACGGAAAACGGTTACGGAAAACGCACAAGCATTACCGAGTACACGCGCCATGGCCGGGGAACCAAGGGCATGATTGCGATTCAACAGAGCGAGCGCAACGGCAAGGTCGTCGCAGCCACCCTCGTGCATGCGGACGACGAGATCATGCTCATCACCGACAAGGGCGTGCTGGTGCGCACCCGGGTCGCCGAAATCCGCGAACTCGGCCGCGCAACCCAAGGGGTCACGCTGATCGGACTCGACGAAGGCGCCAAGCTCAGCGGCTTGCAGCGCATCGTCGAGAACGACGCGAACGCGGACAACGATGCCGACGACGCTTCCTCAACATCTTCAATGGAGAATCCTCAGTGAAAAAATTCAAGTTCGCGCTCGTCGCGGTGGCGCTGGCCGGCGGCTCGGTGGCCATGGCCCAGGACAAGGCGGCAATGGTCAATCAGTTCCTCGACCTGCAGCGCCCCGGCATCGAAGCGCTGGCGCGCGGCCTGGTCGAACAGTCCAGCGCACCGATTGCGCAGGCCGGTTCGCAGTATCTGCAGACCCAGGTGCCTGCCGAAAAGCGTGAGGCAGCGGCCAAGGCGGCCGACGCAGAACTCCGGAAGTACTTCGACGAGGCCTATCCGATCGTGCGCGACAAGGCGGTTTCACTCGCGCCCGAGGCACTGGGGCCGATTCTGCGCGACAACTTCAGCGAGGACGAACTGCGCCAGCTGCTGGCCTGGATCAACTCACCCCTGAGCAAGAAGTACCAGGAACTCAATCCGAAGATGCAAAGCGCGTTGACGGAAAAGCTGGTCGCCGAGACCCGCGCCAGCATCGAGCCGAAGATGCGCACCCTCGATGCCAACGTCGCCAAGGCGCTGGGCGCCCCGACTGAAGGCGCGTCCCCGGCCAAGTCAGCGCCCAAGGCGCCCGCCAAGAAGTGATGGCCGGCGCGGGTCGACGCCCGTACAACTTCTCCGCCGGTCCGGCCGCAATGCCGGAGGCGGTGCTGCAGCGCGCCGCCTCCGAGATGCTCGACTGGCACGGCAGCGGTATGAGCGTGATGGAGATGAGCCATCGCGGAAAGGAGTTCGGCGCGATCTGCGCGCAGGCGGAAGCCGATCTGCGCACGCTGCTGGCGGTGCCGGAGCATTTCCACATCCTCTTCATGCAGGGTGGGGGCCTCGGGGAGAACGCCATCGTGCCGATGAACCTCTCGCGCGGCGGCCAGGTCGACTTCGTGATCACGGGGAGCTGGAGCGCCAAGTCCCAGAAAGAGGCACAACGCTACTGCCAGGCCCACGTGGCCGCCTCCAACGCCGACAGCAATCACACGCAACTGCCGGCGCCCTCGACCTGGCAGCTCTCGGCCGATGCCTCGTACGTTCACATCTGCTCGAACGAGACCATCCACGGCGTGGAATTCCAGGAACTGCCCGACCTGGCCACGCTGGGCAGCCAGGCGCCGCTGGTCATCGATTTCTCTTCGCACGTCGCGTCACGGCCGGTCGACTGGCGTCGCGTCGGTCTCGCGTTCGGCGGTGCCCAGAAGAACCTCGGCCCGGCCGGGCTCACGCTGGTGATCGTGCGCGACGACCTGCTGGGCCATGCGCTCGAGATCTGCCCGAGCGCCTTCAACTACCGGATCGTGGCGGACAACCAGTCCATGTACAACACGCCGCCGACTTGGGGCATCTACATCGCCGGCCTGACCTTTCAGTGGCTGCTCGGACAGACCGAAGGCGGGCTGACCGGCGTCGCGGCGATGGAGCAACGCAATCTCGCCAAGGCGGGGCTGCTCTACGATTTCATCGATGCCTCCGCCTTCTACGAGAACAAGGTTTCGCCCGACTGCCGCTCGCGCATGAACGTGCCCTTCTTCCTGCGCGACGAGAGCCGCAACGACGCCTTCCTCGCCGGCGCGCGCGAGGCCGGCCTGCTGCAGCTCAAGGGCCACAAGTCCGTCGGTGGCATGCGGGCCAGCATCTACAACGCCATGCCACTCGAGGGTGTGCAGGCCCTGGTGGCCTACATGCGAGAATTCGAACGGTCGCACGCGTAGACGCCTGCGACCCGACCGATGACCGCACCGACCTCTCAGCCCCCAGCCTCCGACCCGAATCAAAGCCTCGCCGATCTGCGCATGCAGATCGACTCGCTCGACCAGCAACTCATCGATCTGCTCAACCGGCGTGCCCACGTGGCCGAGATGGTGGGCGAGATCAAGAAGCGCGAAGGCACGCCCTTCTTCCGCCCTGACCGCGTGGCGCAGGTGATCGAGAAGATGCAGCGGAGCAACCCCGGCCCGCTCAAGTCGCTGCATATCGCCGCGATCTGGCGCGAGATCACGTCGGCCTGCCTGGCGCTCGAATCGCCACAGCGCGTCGCCGTGCTGGGCCCGGAGGGCACTTTCACCGAACAGGCCGCGATCGAGTACTTCGGCGGCGCGGCCGACCTGATCTACTGCGCCAGCTTCGACGAGGTCTTCCATGCCACCGCCGCCGGCAGCGCCGAGTACGGCGTGGTCGGCGTCGAGAACACGACCGAGGGCGTGGTCACCCGTTCGCTCGATCTCTTCCTGCACTCCCCGACCCATGTCGTCGGCGAGGTCAGCCTGCTGGTGCGCCATCACCTGCTGCGCAGTACCAATTCGCTCGATGGCATCGAGGCAGTGCTCGCGCATCCCCAGGCGCTGGCTCAATGCCAGACATGGCTGTCCAAGCACCTGCCGCACGCCGAGCGGCGCGCGGTGTCCAGCAATGCCGAAGGCGCCCGCCTTGCCGCGAGCAATCCGGCCTGTGCCGCGCTGGCAAGCGAGCGTGCGGCAACGCGCTTCGGGCTGCACATCGTCTCCCATGCCGTCCAGGACGACTCCTACAACCGCACCCGCTTCGCCGTCATCTGCCTGCCCCAGACCCTGGCCATGCCACCGGCGTCGGGGAAGGACTGCACCAGCCTTGTCGTGTCCGTGCCCAACCGTCCCGGTGCGGTGCATGATCTTCTGGTGCCGCTCAAGGTCAATGACGTGTCCATGACGCGCTTCGAGTCGCGCCCGGCTCGCACCGGCCAGTGGGAGTACTACTTCTACATCGACCTCGACGGCCACCCCTCGCAGCCCAACGTGGCCGCCGCGCTCAGCGAACTGCGCAAGCTCTGCGCGTTCTACAAGGTCATCGGCGCCTATCCCGTCACCGCCTGAGGCCACCAGAATGTTCGAACAGTTGGGCTTGGTCGGCTGCGGCCTCATGGGCGGCTCTTTCGCACTGGCGCTCAAGCGCGCCAAGCTGGTCAAGCGCGTGGTCGGGTACAGCAAGTCGCCCTCGACGACAGAGCGTGCGCGGCAGTTGGGCGTGATCGACGTGGCCGCCCCATCCGCGCTGCTCGCGGTATCGGGTGCCGACCTCGTGCTGATCGCGGTGCCGGTCGGCGCCTCGGAGTCCACCTTCAAGGCGATCCGTCACGGCATCACCGATCAGATGCTGGTCATGGACGTGGGCTCGACAAAGGGCGACGTGATCGAGGCCGCCCGGCGCGGCCTGCAGGACCAGTTCAACAGCTTTGTCCCGGCCCATCCCATCGCCGGCAAGGAGCTCGCGGGTGTCGAGCATGCCGATGCCGCACTCTACTTGGGGCGCCAGGTCGTCCTGACGCCGGTCAAGGCCACGCGGCGCTCCAACGTCCAGCGCGCAACGCAGCTCTGGACCGGCATCGGCGCCAAGGTGGTGAACATGACGCCGGAGGCCCACGACCGCGCGTTCGCCGCCGTGAGCCACCTCCCTCATTTGCTGGCCTTCGCCTTCACCAACGCGATCACCGCCGATCCGGAAGGGGCTCGCTTCCTGGAGCTCGCCGGCCCCGGATTTCGCGACTTCACGCGCATCGCGGCGGGCGACCCGGCGATGTGGCGCGACGTTCTCCTGGCCAACCGCGAACAGGTGCTGCAGCAATCCCAGGCATTCCGCGCGGCACTCTCGCAACTCGAGACGCTGATGCAGACCGGCGATGCACTGGCCCTGGAGGAGCGCATCGCGGCTGCCAGCCACGCACGCGCGCAATGGCAGCCGGGCAGCAGCACCTCGCCCGACTGAAGCATGTACTCCACGCCTTTCCTGGATCTTCCGCCGCTCGAGGCCGCCTCCGGCACGGTGCGCCTGCCCGGCTCCAAGAGCATTTCCAACCGGGTGCTGCTGCTGGCCGCGCTGGCCGGTGGCACGACCACCGTGCACGACCTGCTGGACTCGGACGACACACGCGTGATGCTGAACGCGCTGTCCGCCCTTGGCTGCCGCATCGGGCGCGAGGGCGCCGCGCTGCGCATCGAGGGCCTGGACGGCCAGCTGCGCACGGCCAGCGCCAAGCTCTTTCTTGGCAACGCCGGCACCGCGATGCGGCCGCTGACCGCGGCGCTGGCCCTGCTCGGCGGCGAGTTCGAGCTGTCGGGCGTGCCGCGAATGCACGAGCGCCCCATCGGCGACCTGGTCGATGCGCTCGTCCAGCTCGGCTGCCGCATCGACTACCTCGGCAATCCCGGCTATCCGCCCCTGGCGATCCACGCCATGTCGCTCGATGCCCTGCAAGTCGACGCGCCGATCCGGGTGCGCGGCGACGTTTCCAGCCAGTTCCTCACCGCCCTGCTTCTCGCCTTGCCGCTGGCCTCCGCTTCCCGCGAGATCACGATCGACGTCGTGGGCGAGCTGATCTCCAAGCCCTACATCGAGATCACGCTGAACCTGCTTGCGCGCTTCGGCGTCGTGGTGCGGCGGCAGGGGTGGGAGCGATTCGTCATCCCGGCCGGCAGCCGCTATCGCTCGCCCGGGGACATCCATGTCGAGGCCGACGCCTCCTCCGCCAGCTATTTCATCGCACTCGGTGCGATCGCTCGCGGCGACGTCATCCGCATCGAGGGTGTGGGTGCGGATTCGATCCAGGGCGACATCCGCTTCGTGGAAGCCGCCAGGCAGATGGGCGCGAAGGTCGAAAGCGGCCCGAACTGGCTCGCCGTCTCGCGCGGCGCCTGGCCGCTCAAGGCGATCGATCTGGATGCCAACCACATTCCCGACGCCGCGATGACCCTGGCGGTGATGGCGCTCTACGCCGACGGCCCTTGCCTGCTGCGGAATATCGCGAGCTGGCGCGTCAAGGAAACCGACCGCATCGAAGCCATGGCGCAGGAGCTGCGCAAGCTGGGCGCCACCGTGGAGGACGGCCCCGATTTCATCCGCGTGCACCCGCTCGGCGCGGCAAGCTGGCGGGCCGCCACCATCCGCACCTACGACGACCACCGCGTGGCGATGTGCTTCTCGCTGGCGGCCTTCAACCCAGCCGGGATGCCTGTGCGCATCCTCGATCCGCACTGCGTTGCCAAGACCTTCCCCGATTACTTCGAGACCCTGTTCTCGGTGGCACAGACGGCCGACGTGCCGGTCATTTGCATCGACGGCCCGACCGCCTCGGGCAAGGGCACGCTGGCCGTGGCAACGGCCTATCAGCTGGGCTATCACTACCTCGACTCCGGCTCGCTCTACCGGGTGACTGGCCTGGCGATGCGCCGCGCCGGCCTGGAGGCGGATGCGGCCCACGAGGCGCAGATCGCCGAACTGGCCCGCCAGTTGCCCCTGCGCTTCATCAAGGGCCAGGTGCTGCTGGACGACGAGGATGTGAGCGACGCCATCCGCACCGAAGCGGCCGGCATGGACGCCTCGCGCGTCTCCGCGCTGCCGGCCGTGCGCGCCGCCCTGCTGGCACTGCAAAAGAGCTTTCGCCGCTTGCCCGGGCTGGTGGCCGACGGGCGCGACATGGGCACGGTCGTCTTCCCAGATGCCCGGCTCAAGGTCTACCTCACGGCCAACGCCTCCCAGCGGGCCGAGCGGCGGCATAAGCAGTTGATTTCAAAGGGTATTCCAGCTACACTCGACAGTCTTCGCGCCGACCTGGAAGCGCGCGACCAGCGGGACTCCTCCCGCAGCGTCGCTCCCCTCAAGCCTGCGCCTGACGCCCGTCTCCTGGACAACTCCTCGCAATCGGTCGAGCAATCGGTCGAGCAGGTACTGGCCTGGTGGCAGGAAGCACAGCCCTTCGGGTCCGCCTGAGGGGTGTTATCGGTCCAGCAGGTTCCCTCCGCGCGACAGTGCACCGGCCTGCTGGTTGTTCAACTCAACCGGGCTCCAGAGCCCACAACCAACCGCCGTCTCCAGACCCAACCGGTCGCCCGCGATCTTGCATTTGCGGCCGCAAACCCTGCGTGACGGAAGGAACTGACACATGTCTGAATCTTTTGCCGAACTGTTCGAAGAGTCCCTGAAGCGTTCCGAGATGCGCAGCGGCGAGGTCATCACTGCGGAAGTCGTGCGCGTCGAGCACAACCACGTCGTGGTCAATGCCGGCCTCAAGTCCGAAGCCTACGTGCCGATCGAGGAATTCAAGAACGACAAGGGTGAGCTCGAAGTCCAGGCCGGCGATTTCGTCTCCGTGGCCATCGGCAGCGTCGAAAACGGCTACGGCGACACCATCCTTTCCCGCGACACCGCCAAGCGCCTGGCCTCGTGGCTGGCGCTCGAGAAGGCGCTCGAATCGGGCGACTTCGTCACCGGCACCACCAGCGGCAAGGTCAAGGGCGGCCTCACGGTGCTGGTCAACGGCATCCGCGCCTTCCTGCCGGGCTCGCTGATCGACACCCGTCCAATCAAGGACCTGACCCCCTTCGAGAACAAGACCCTCGAATTCAAGGTCATCAAGCTCGACCGCAAGCGCAACAATGTCGTGCTGTCGCGCCGTGCCGTGGTCGAGGCCAGCATGGGCGAAGAGCGCGCCAAGCTGATGGAAACGCTGAAGGAAGGCGCCATCGTCCGCGGCGTGGTCAAGAACATCACCGAGTACGGCGCCTTCGTCGACCTCGGCGGCATCGACGGCCTGCTGCACATCACCGACATGGCCTGGCGCCGCGTGCGCCACCCCAGCGAGGTGGTGCAGGCCGGCCAGGAAATCACGGCCAAGATCCTCAAGTTCGACACGGAGAAGAACCGCGTCTCGCTGGGTCTCAAGCAGATGGGCGACGACCCCTGGATGGGCGTCTCGCGCCGCTACCCGCAGGGCACCCGCCTGTTCGGCAAGGTCACGAACATCGCCGACTATGGCGCGTTCGTCGAACTCGAGCCGGGGATCGAGGGCCTGGTGCACGTGTCCGAGATGGATTGGACCAACAAGAACATCGCCCCCAGCAAGATCGTCTCGCTGGGCGACGAAGTCGAAGTCATGGTCCTGGAAATCGACGAGGACAAGCGCCGCATCAGCCTGGGCATGAAGCAGTGCAAGGCCAACCCCTGGCAGGAGTTCGCGCAGAACACCAAGCGCGGCGACCGCGTCAAGGGCCCGATCAAGTCGATCACCGACTTCGGGGTGTTCGTCGGCCTGGCTGCCGGCATCGACGGCCTGGTGCACCTGTCCGACCTGTCCTGGAACGAGCCCGGCGAGACCGCCGTGCGCAACTACAAGAAGGGCCAGGAAGTCGAGGCGATCGTGCTGGCCGTCGACGTCGACCGCGAGCGCATCAGCCTGGGCATCAAGCAGTTGGACAGTGACCCCTTCACCACCTTCACCACGGTGAATGACAAGGGGCAGGTCGTGACCGGCCGCGTCAAGACCGTCGACCCGCGCGGCGCCGAGATCGACCTCGGCAACGACATCATCGGTTACCTGCGCGCCAGCGAAATCTCCCGCGACCGCGTGGAAGATGCTCGCAATGTGCTCAAGGAAGGCGACGAAGTCACCGCCCTGGTGGTCAACGTCGACCGCAAGACCCGTAACATCCAGCTGTCCATCAAGCAGAAGGACCTGGCTGACGAGCAAGGCGCCATGGCGAATCTGAGCCAGCAGTCGGCACGCGAGAACGCGGGTACGACCAGCCTGGGTGCGCTGCTGCGCGCCAAGCTGGACAGCTCCAACGAAAAGTAAGGAGTCGCCACGGGGCCGGTCCCGGCCGGTCCCGTGACCTTCGAGAATGACCCGTTCGGACCTCGTCGAAGAACTCGCGGCCCGCTTCGCCCAGCTCACGCACCGCGATGCCGAATCTGCCGTCAAGACCATTCTCGACGCGATGAGCGACGCCCTGGTGCGTGGCCACCGCATCGAGATCCGCGGCTTCGGCAGCTTCACGGTGAACCGGCGCCCGCCGCGCATCGGGCGCAACCCGCGTTCGGGCGAAAGCGTGCAGATTCCCGAGAAGCGCGTGCCCCACTTCAAGCCGGGCAAGGCGCTGCGCCAAGCGGTCGATGCGCGAACGGCGGAGCTCGATGCCCGCCAGCGTCAGCAGGAAAGCTGAAGCATAGAATTCCCCCGCCAACGGGGACGCGCATGAAATATCTCCTGTGGCTGCTCAAGGCAGCCATTTTTTTTACCCTCTTCGCCTTCGCGCTGAACAACCAGCACGACGCCACCGTGTACTTCTTTTTCGGCACCTCCTGGCGCGCCCCCTTGGTGCTGGTCGTGCTCGCGGCCTTCGCCGGCGGCCTGGTGACCGGCGCCCTCGGCATGCTGCCGGGCTGGTGGAAGCACCGCAGCGCCGCAGCCCAGCTGCCCATGAACACCACGCCCCCCGCTGGCGCTGGCACGTCCGCTGCCTCGGTCCCGCCCCCCGCCACCGACCTTCCTGCCGTACGCCAACATGGACTTTGATTTCAGCTGGCTGCTGCTGGGCCTGCCGCTGGCCTTCGTCCTGGGCTGGCTCGCCTCCCGCTTCGACCTGCGGCAACTGCGCATCGAGAATCGCCAGGCCCCCAAGGCCTACTTCCGCGGCCTCAACTTCCTGCTCAACGAGCAGCAGGACCAGGCGATCGACGCCTTCATCGAGGCGGTGCAGAACGACCCTGACACCCAGGAGTTGCACTTTGCGCTCGGCAACCTGTTCCGGCGCCGTGGCGAATACCAGCGCGCCGTCCGCGTGCATGAGCACCTGCTCGGCCGCGGCGACCTGAGCCGCGCCGACCGCGACCGCGCCCAGCATGCGTTGGCGCAAGACTTCCTGCGCGCCGGCCTCCTCGACCGCGCCGAGGCCGCACTGCAAAAGCTCGAAGGCACGCGCTACGAGAACGAGGCCCGGCTCGCGCTGCTGGCCATCTACGAACGCTCGCGCGAGTGGGAGCAGGCGGCCGCGGTGGCGCAGAAGCTCGACGAGGCCGAGCAGGCCAGCTACAGCGTGCGCCGCGCCCATCACCTGTGCGAAAAAGCCGCCGAGCAGGCGGCCGCAGGCGACTTGGCGGACGCCGAACACCTGCTGGCCCAGGCGAGCGCCCTGGCCCCACAGGCGCCGCGCCCGGCCATCGACACCGCCGCCTTGAAGCTGCGCCACGGCGATGCCGCAGGCGCCTACGAGACGCTGGCGGCCCTGTGCGATACCGCGCCCCTGGCGCTGCCGCTCTACGCGGCCATGCTGCAGCAGGCCGCGGTCGCGTCGCAGCGCGGCGGCGAGGCGCTGTTGATCCTTCAGCGCCGCTATGCCGAGTCCCCCTCCATCGACGTGCTCGAAGCCATCATGGCGCTCGGCGGCACACCGATGCTGCCCGATGACCTCGTGACCGAAGAGGCCGCCGTTCCCGAGCCGCGCGATGGCTACATCGCGCACTTGAGCCATCAAACTTCCCTGGTCGCCGCCTCGCGCTGGCTGGCCGGCGAGCGCTTCGCGCACGAGCAATACCGCAAACCGGTGCAGCGCGCGCTGGACCAGGCCGCGCGGCCGCTGCTGCGCTATCGCTGCGCCGCCTGCGGCTTCGAGGCCCACCAGCATTTCTGGCATTGCCCGGGCTGCCAGGCCTGGGACAGCTACCCGCCGCGCCGGGTCGAAGAGCTCTGAAATCCCACAAATTGTCGCAACGCTCGCGACATTCGCGACTCTGTCGTTGAAACTCGCGCCGCCGGCACCCCGTCGGCGGCGGGACGTGCAAGGCGTCCCGTTTCATCACAATCAACACAGGGAACATCAAGATGTTGAAGAAGATCCTGGCCGTCTCGGCCATGCTGCTCGCGGCCGCCTCTTCCTGGGCCGCAGTCGACGCCAACAAGGCGAGCGACGCCGAGCTCGATGCGATCCGGGGCGTGGGCCCGTCGCTTTCCAAGCGCATCATCGACGCGCGCAAGAACGGCAGCTTCAAGGACTGGCCCGACCTCATGGCCCGGGTCAAGGGCGTGAAGGAGTCGAAGGCGGCCAAGCTTTCGGCCGAGGGCCTGACGGTCAACGGCCAGAGCTTCGGTGGCGCGGCTGCGGACCATGTCGCGAAGGCCGAGGCCCGGAAGGACAAGGCAGAGTCCTCCAGGAAGTGACGGCACTGCGACGCAGGGCTGCCGGGTTTCCGTGAGGCCGCAGCCCGTTCCAGCCGCCCCGAGGGGCGGCTTTTTCGTGGCCGACCGCGCCGCCCGGTGGACCGCGCTCAGGGGAAAGCCCCACGCGATGGCCCGATATTTGCACGTATGCTCCGCGACGCCTTCTCTCATTCGTACGTTCTGGAGAGCTCATGAATCACAAGTTCGGCATTGCCCTCGCTGGCCTCACTCTCGGCGCAGCGGCCTTTGCACAGGTCAAGTGGGACCTGCCCACCGCCTACCCCGCAAGCAACTTCCACACGGAGAACATCACGCAGTTTGTCGCCGATGTCGACAAAGCGACCGGCGGCAAGCTCAAGATCACCGTTCATGCGAACGCCGCGCTGTTCAAGGCGCCCGAAATCAAGCGCGCCGTTCAAGGGGGACAGGCACCGATGGGCGAGATCCTGCTCGGCAACTACCAGAACGAGTGGCAGTTGTTCGGAACCGACGGCATTCCCTTCCTCGCCGACAGCTACGACGCGGCATGGAAGCTCTACCAGGCGCAGAAGCCGGTGCTGGAGAAGAAGCTGGCCGAGCAAGGCATGATGCTGCTCTACTCGGTGGCCTGGCCGCCACAGGGCATCTTCGTCAAGAAGGAAATCGCGTCCGCCGCCGATCTCAAGGGCGTGAAGTGGCGCGCCTATAGTCCCGCCACCGCGCGCATCGGCGAACTGGTCGGCGCTCAGCCGGTGACGGTGCAGCAGGCCGAGTTGTCGCAGGCCATGGCGACCGGCGTCATCGAGTCCTACATGTCATCCGGCTCGACCGGCTACGACACCAAGACCTACGAATACATCAAGAACTTCTATGACACCCAGGCCTGGCTGCCCAAGAACGCAGTGCTGGTCAACAAGAAGGCCTTCGATGCGCTGGACAAGCCCGCGCAGGAAGCCCTGCTCAAGGCAGGCGCCGAGGCTGAGAAGCGCGGCTGGGACGTGTCGAAGAAGAAGAACGTCGAGTACCTCGAGCTGCTGAAGAAGAACGGCATGACGGTCCATCCGCCTTCGGCGCAGCTCAAGGCCGACATGAAGAAGATCGGCGACGTCATGATCAAGGAATGGCTCGACAAGGCAGGCCCCGAAGGGCAGGTCGTGCTCGACAACTACAAGAAGATGTAGGCCCTGCGCGACCACCGATGCGCAAGTCGCTCGACTACCTCTACGACAGCGCCGCCGCATTGGCGGCGCTTTTCATGATCGGTCTGCTGGTGTCGGTGCTGCTGTCCATTCTGGGCAGACAAATGCACTTCAACATTCCAGGCCTCGATGCCTACGCCGGCTATCTGATGGCAGGCGCCGGGTTCCTGGCGCTGGCCCATACGCTCAAGCGTGGAGAGCACATCCGGGTCACGCTGGTCATGGGCGCCCTGCGTGACGGACCTCGGCGGTGGCTCGAACGCTGGGCTGCAGGAGCGGCGGCATTGCTGGCCGCGCTTTTCGCCTTCTACAGCGTGCGCCTCGCCTGGCAATCGCATGCCTACAGCGATATCTCCACCGGCAGCGACGCCGCGCCGCTGTGGCTGCCGCAATTGGCCATGGCCGTCGGTAGCCTGATCTTCGCTGTCGCAGCGCTGGACGAGTTCGTCATCGAATGGCGTGGCCGCCAGAGGACGGAAAGCGCGGAGGCGCTGCGCCATGAATGACATCGCCGTTGCGGGGCTGCTGATCGCCAGTCTGTTCCTCATCCTCGGCAGCGGTGTGTGGATCGGCCTCACCCTCTCCGGCGTTGCCTGGATCGGCATGCAGCTCTTTTCCGCGCGCCCGGCCGGCGACGCGATGGCCGTGACTATCTGGGGCTCCGCTTCCGGCTGGACGCTGACGGCGCTGCCGCTGTTTCTCTGGATGGGCGAAGTGCTGTTCCGCACGCGACTTTCGCAGGACATGTTCAAGGGACTGGCCCCCTGGATGCAGCGCCTGCCCGGTCGCCTCCTGCACACCAATGTGGCCGGCTGCGCCGTGTTCGCCGCGGTCTCCGGATCGAGCGCCGCCACCTGCGCCACCATCGGCAAGATGACCCTGCCCGAACTCAAGCGGCGAGGCTACCCGGACGACATGGTGATCGGCACGCTGGCCGGCGCGGGCACGCTGGGGCTGCTGATCCCGCCCTCGATCATCATGATCGTCTATGGGGTCAGCGCCGACGTGTCGATTTCCAAGCTCTTCATTGCCGGCGTGGTGCCGGGGCTGCTGCTGGCCTTTCTCTTTTCCGGCTACATCGCGGTCTGGGCGCTGGTGAATCCGGGGCGCGTGCCGCCGCCCGATGCCGCCATGAGCTTCAAGCAGAAGCTGCAGGCATCGCTGAGCCTGATCCCGGTGGCACTCCTGATCCTGGCAGTGCTGGGATCGATCTACGCCGGCATCGCGACCGCGACCGAAGCAGCCGCGGTGGGCGTGGTGGGTGCGTTGGTCATCTCGGCAGCGCAGGGCTCGCTCAATTGGCAGACCTTCAAGGAGTCGCTGATGGGCGCCACTCGCCTTTACTGCATGATGGCGCTGATCCTCGCCGGCGCTGCCTTCCTGACGCTGGCGATGGGCTACATCGGCCTGCCCCGTCACCTGGCCGAATGGATCGGATCGTTGGGCCTGTCGAAGTTTCAGCTCGTGATGATGCTGGCCGTGTTCTACATCGTGCTCGGCTGCTTCCTGGACGGCATCTCGATGGTCGTGCTGACCATGGGCGTGGTCATGCCGACGGTGCTGGCCGCGGGCATCGATCCGCTGTGGTTCGGCATCTTCGTCGTGCTCGTGGTCGAGATGGCGCAGATCACGCCACCGGTAGGCTTCAATCTCTTCGTGCTGCAAGGCATGACGGGCAAGGACCTTCTCTACATCGCGCGCGTCACGCTGCCCATGTTCGCGCTGATGGTCGCCGCCGTGCTCATCATCTATATAGCCCCCGACCTGGTGACCTGGCTGCCGCGGCAGATGGGGCCCTGACACCGAACATACTCGGGCGATGCTTCTTCAAATCCTTGCTGTGTGTGCCGGCGCTGCGGCCGGCGCACTGTGTCGCTGGGGGCTGAATCTCTGGCTCGGCGGGCTGACCGCCCTGCCCCTGGGCACTCTTGCCTCCAACCTGGTCGGCGGCTACCTGATCGGCCTCGCCGTCGCGTTGTTCCAGGCCATGCCGCAGCTCGATCCGGCCTGGCGCCTGCTGCTGATCACCGGTTTCCTCGGCGGCCTCACCACCTTCTCCAGCTTCTCGGCCGAGGTGGTGGCGATGCTCCTGCAGGACCGCGTAGCTTTCGCTCTCGGGACCGCGGCACTGCATGTCGCCGGCTCGCTGGCGCTGACCTGGCTGGGTATTCGCACCATGCAGCATTTCACTGCCTGATCGTCGGGACGCCCCGTGCCTGCACGGGAGCGGTCGATAGAATCGATCGCGATGCCCCTTGCCCTCCTCGTCGCACTTCCCTTCGTTGCCAGTGTGATCGCGGCCCTGCTGCCGTCGAACGCGCGCAACCGGGAATCGACGCTGGCAGGGCTGGTCGCGCTGGGCTGCGCGGTGCAGGCGGCCTGGCTCTTCCCGCGCATCGCAGGCGGCGAGGTCATCCACCAGAACATCCACTGGATCCCTTCCCTGGGCCTGGACCTGTCGTTCCGCATGGACGGCTTCGCCTGGCTGTTCTGCATGCTGGTGCTCGGCATCGGCGCGCTGGTGGTGCTTTATGCGCGCTACTACATGTCGTCCTCCGACCCGGTGCCGCGCTTCTTCGCCTTCTTCCTCGCCTTCATGGGCGCGATGGTGGGCGTGGTGCTCTCCGGCAACCTGATCCAGATGGTGCTGTTCTGGGAGTTGACCAGCCTGTTTTCTTTCCTGCTGATC
Organism: Variovorax defluvii; assembly: GCF_039541515.1. NCBI lineage: Bacteria > Pseudomonadati > Pseudomonadota > Betaproteobacteria > Burkholderiales > Comamonadaceae > Variovorax > Variovorax defluvii. Next base: position 31,119 of record NZ_BAABGJ010000002.1, on the reverse strand, counting down.
GGCTACTGGCACCACCGCCGCGATGCGCGGCGCGGCGCGCGCATGGCGCTCACTGTCACCGGCGCCGGCGGGCTGTGTCTGCTGGTCGGGGTGCTGGTGCTGGGTCGCATCGCCGGCAGCTACGAGCTCGATGCGGTGCTCGCCGCGGGCGACCGGATCCGCACCCACGCGCTCTATCCGCTGGCGCTGGTGCTGGTGCTGCTCGGCGCCTTCACCAAGAGCGCGCAGTTTCCCTTCCACTTCTGGCTGCCGCGCGCGATGGCCGCGCCCACGCCGGTCTCGGCCTACCTGCATTCGGCCACCATGGTGAAGCTGGGCGTGTTCCTGATGGCGCGGCTGTGGCCGGCGCTCTCGGGCACGGAGCCCTGGTTCTGGCTGGTCGGCGGCGCCGGTGCCGCCACGCTGCTGCTGGGCGGCTACATCGCGATGTTCCAGCGCGACCTCAAGGCGCTGCTGGCCTACTCCACCATCTCGCACCTGGGCCTCATCACTCTGCTGCTCGGGCTCAACAGTCCGCTGGCCGCGGTGGCGGCGGTCTTCCACATCATGAACCACGCGACCTTCAAGGCCTCGCTGTTCATGGCCGCCGGCATCATCGACCACGAAAGCGGCACGCGCGACATCCGCAAGCTCAGCGGGCTGCTGCGGCTGATGCCCATCACCGGCACGCTGGCCATCATCGCCAGCGCCTCGATGGCGGGCGTGCCGCTGCTCAACGGCTTCCTGTCGAAGGAAATGTTCTTCGCCGAAACCGTCTTCATCCAGGCCACCCCCTGGGTGAACCGCAGCCTGCCGGTCATCGCCACGCTGGCCGGTGTGTTCAGCGTGGCCTACTCGGCCCGCTTCGTGTTCGACGTCTTCTTCGGGCCGCCCTGCGGGCCCGAGGTGCCCAAGCAGCCGCACGAGCCGCCGCACTGGATGCGCGTGCCGGCCGAGCTGCTGGTGCTGGTCTGCCTGGTGGTCGGTGTGGCACCGGCCTGGTCCGTGGGCGCCTTCCTCGCGACCTCCGCGCGGCCGGTCGTCGGCGGGACGCTGCCCGAGTACAGCCTGGCCGTGTGGCACGGCTTCAATCTCCCGCTCTTGATGAGCTTCATCGCCCTGGCCTGCGGCGGCGGGCTTTACCTGCTGCAGCGACGTGGCCGTGCGCGCGGTGCCCTGGAGCACACGCCGCTCCTGCACCCCTTCGACGGCCAGCGACTGTTCGAGAACGTGCTTGCGCGGCTGAGCGAGGCCGGCCGGCGCAGCCGCCGCCTGCTCGGCACCCGGCGCCTGCAGACGCAACTGCTGCTCATGGTGCTGGTGGCCGTGGCCGGAGCCGCCGCCTCGCTCTGGCTCGTGCCCGCGCAACGCGGTACGCGCGAGCTGCTGCCCTTCTCGCCCATGTTCGCGATGACATGGTTGATCGGCTGTACCTGCGCCATCGCGGCAGCCTGGCAGGCCAAGTTCCACCGGCTGGCCTCGCTGATGCTGGCGGCCGGTGCCGGGCTGGTCTGCTGCACCACCTACATCTGGTTCTCCGCCCCGGATCTCGCGCTCACGCAGCTGGTGGTGGAGACGGTGACCACCGTGCTCATCCTGCTGGGCCTGCGCTGGCTGCCGATGCGCACCGCCAAGCCGCAGCCCATGCGCGCACGCCTGCGGCCCTGGGGCCGGCGCGGCCGCGACCTGGTGGTGGCCGGCGCGGCCGGCAGCGGCATGGCTGCGCTGGCCTGGGTCATGATGACGCGGCCTTTCCCGCAGAGCATCTCGCCCTTCTTCCTGGAGCACGCACTGCCGCAGGGCGGTGGTACCAACGTGGTCAACGTAATGCTGGTCGACTTCCGCGGTTTCGACACCTTCGGCGAGATCACCGTGCTCGGCATCGTGGCGCTGACGGTCTACGCGCTGCTGCGTCGCTTCCGGCCCGCGCCCGAATCCATGGCGCTGCCCTCCCAGCAACGCGCACAGCCGGACGACGGCAGCAGCGACCTGTTGAATCCGCGCCGTGCCACGGACACGGCCGTCGGCTACCTCATGGTGCCGGCGGTGCTGGTGCGCCTGCTGCTGCCGCTGGCGGTGCTGGTGTCCATCTACTTCTTCATGCGCGGCCACAACCAGCCGGGTGGCGGTTTCGTCGCCGGGCTGGTGATGTCGGTGGCGCTGCTGCTGCAGTTCATCGTCTCCGGGACGGAGTGGGTGGAGGAGCATTTGCGCATCTATCCGCGCCGCTGGATCGCGGCCGGCCTGTTGCTGGCGCTGGGCACCGGCGCGGGCTCCATCGTCCTCGGTTATCCCTTCCTGACGACCCACACCGCGCATCTGCATCTGCCGGTGCTGGGCGAAGTGCACGTGCCGAGCGCGCTCTTCTTCGACAGCGGCGTATTCGCGCTGGTGCTGGGCGCGACCATGCTGATCCTCACGGCGCTGGCCCACCAATCCATCCGCAGCCACCGCTGGTCCGAAGAACAGGCGGAGAAGATCGCGGAAGCCGAGCGCGCCCGGGACGACGTCGCGACGGCGAGGGGCGGCGTCTGATGGAAGCCGTGCTTGCCATCGCCATCGGCATCCTCACCGGCTCCGGCGTCTACCTCCTGCTGCGCCCGCGCACCTTCCAGGTGATCATGGGGCTCACGCTGATCTCCTACGCGGTCAACCTGTTCATCTTCAGCATGGGCCGCGTCAAGGTCGACAGCGAGCCGGTGCTGATGGCCGGCATCACGGCCACGCTCGCCAACACCGCCGACCCGATGCCGCAGGCCCTGGTGCTGACCGCCATCGTGATCGGCTTCGCGATGACCGCGCTGTTCCTGGTCGTGCTGCTGGCTTCGCGCGGCCTGTCGGGCACCGACCACGTCGACGGCGAGGAAAAGAAGGGGCACGTCGAATGAGGGAGCTCGCCTCCCTGCTCGACCGCCTGCTCGAGTTCGGCATGCCGCACCTGGTCGCGATGCCGATCCTGGTGCCGATGCTCACCGCCGCGCTGATGCTGCTGATGGGCGAGCAGCGCCGCCGCACCAAGTCCGCGCTCAGCGTAGTCTCCGGCCTGCTCGGCCTGCTGGCCGCGCTGGCGCTGCTGCGCTGGGTCAATGCAGATGACACCGGCGGCGGGCCGGGCTCGATCGGCGTATACCTGCCCGGCAACTGGCGAGCGCCCTTCGGCATCGTCCTGGTGGCGGACCGGCTCTCCACCATGATGGTCGCGCTCACCGGTGTGATCGCGCTGTGCGCCTCGATCTATTCCACCTCCCGCTGGGACCGCGCCGGCGTGCATTTCCATCCGCTGCTTCAACTTCAGCTGATGGGCCTCAACGGCGCCTTCCTCACCGGCGACCTGTTCAACCTCTTCGTCTTCTTCGAGGTCATGCTCGCCGCCTCCTACGGGCTGCTGCTGCACGGCTCCGGCCGGCTGCGGGTGCAGGCCGGGCTGCACTACGTGGCGATCAACCTCGCGGCCTCCTCGCTGTTCCTGGTCGGCGCCGCGCTGCTCTATGGCGTGACCGGCACGCTGAACATGGCCGACCTCGGCCCGCGCATCGCGCAGCTCGCGCCCGGCGACCGCGGTCTGGCGCACGCCGGCGCCGCCATCCTCGCGACGGCCTTCTTCGCCAAGGCTGGCGCCTGGCCGCTCAACTTCTGGCTGGTGCCGGCCTACAGCGCCGCCGTCTCGCCGGTGGGCGCCGTGTTCGCGCTGCTGACCAAGCTCGGCGTCTATACCGTGCTGCGGCTCTGGAGCCTGATGTTCGCGCCCGATGCCGGCGCCTCGGCCCAGTTCGGGCAGGTCGTGCTGGTGGCGGTCGGCCTCGCCACACTCTTCGTCGGCGCGCTCGGCATCGTCGGCACGCAGCGGCTGTCCAACCTGGCGGGCTTCAGCGTGCTGGCGTCGGCCGGCACGCTGCTCGCCGCCGTCGGATTCGGGCAGCCGGCCGTGTGGGCCGGCGCCCTCTACTACCTGCTGAGCTCCACGCTGGCGGTGAGCGCTTTCTTCCTGCTGATCGACATGATCGAGCGCTGGCGCAACGCCGGGCTCAGCATCGCCCCGCACGAGGCGGCAGACAACGCCCCCTTCCTGGCGGAGGACCTGAGCAGCTTCAACGACGTCAACCTCGACGACGAAGCCCAGGCCCTTTACGGCCGCGCCATCCCGGCCGGCATCGCCTTCCTCGGCCTGGGCTTCCTGGGTTGCACGCTGCTGCTGGCGGGCCTGCCGCCGCTGTCGGGCTTCGTCGGCAAGTTCGCCATGCTCTCGGGGCTGCTGTTCGGGTCGGTGCGCGGCATCGCGCCGGCGGACTGGGCCTTCGTCGCCCTGCTGATCGCCTCGGGCTTCCTCACGCTCATCGCGTTCAGCCGCAGCGGCATCCGCCATTTCTGGACCCAGCCGCATGCCACGCTGCCCTCCCTGCCTGCGCTCGAGGTGCTGCCAGTGGCCGTGCTGTTGGGCGCCTGCATCGCCCTGACGCTGATGGCGGAGCCGGTGATGCAGCACGCCAGCGCGACAGCGCAGGGCCTGCGTTCGCCGACCGCGTACCGCGAGGCGGTGTTCGGCGCGCGCCAGCGGCCCGGGCCCACCGATCATCCCGCCCCCGTCCCCGCCCCCGTCCCCGGAGAGACGACGCGATGATCAAGCGCTGGCTTCCCTCGCCGCTGCTGTCGCTGGCGCTGTTCGTCGTCTGGCTGCTGCTGAACCAGTCGCTGCATCCGGCCACCCTGCTGCTGGCCGCCCTGCTCTCGATCGCCGTGCCCCTGCTGACGCAGAGCCTGCGCCCGGCCCGGGTGAAGATGCGCAAGCCGATGCTCGTGCTGCGGCTGGGCGGCCTGGTGGCCCATGATCTGGTGGTGTCGGCCTTCACCGTGGCCCGCCTGCTGATGACCCGGCGCAGCCGCGACATGAAGCCGAGCTTCGTGCGCGTTCCCCTGGACATGCGCGACCCCAACGCACTCGCCACCCTGGCGATGATCCTCTGCCTGACGCCGGGCACCGCCTGGGGCGAGATCGCATTCGACCGCTCCACGCTGCTGATCCACCTCTTCCACGAGGAGGACGAGGCCGCCTTCATCGCCCTGATCAAGACGCGCTACGAACGCCTGTTGATGGAGATCTTCGAATCATGACGCCCATCCTCTTCTGGGCCCTCAAGCTCGCCCTGCTGCTGCTGGCGGTCGCGATGCTCTGCGCCGTGGCCCGGCTGCTCATCGGCCCCACCGCGCAGGACCGCGTGATGGCGCTGGACTGCCTCTACATCAACGGCATGCTGATGATGCTGGTGCTGGGCATCGTCTACGCCAGCAGCGTGTACTTCGAGGCGGCGATGCTGATCGCGCTGTTCGGCTTCGTCAGCTCCACGGCGCTGGCCAAGTTCCTCCTGCGCGGGGAGGTGATCGAGTGACGGACCTCATCCTCGGCCCTCTGCCGCTGTGGGCCGAGCTCCTCACGGGCCTGCTGGCGGTGGTGGGCGCGGCCTTCGCGGCGATCGGTTCCTTCGGGCTGGTGCGCCTGCCGACCTTCTTCCGCCGGATCCACGCACCGACGCTCGGTGCGACCCTGGGCACCTGGTGCGTCACCCTGGCCACCATCGTCTATTTCTCGGTGCAGGGACGCAGCCTCTTCCTGCATGCGGCCCTGGTCGCCTTCTTCGTCGCCGTCACGGCGCCGGTTACGACGATCTTCCTCATGCGTGCCGCGCTGTTCCGCGAACGCCAGAAGGGCGGCGACGTGCCGCCACCGGGGCGCGGCTGACGAAGCTGCCGCGCCTGCTCAGGGGATGGGCCGGGGCATGTCGGCCTGGCATGATTTCAGGCGCTTCTCACAGCCCTGCAACCCATTTGAAGCCGACGACCAGCCCGGCGCCCAGCAACACACCGATCAACAGCCGGCCCCAGCGAATGACCGGCCCCGCCTTGTGTTCCAGCGGCAGGTAACGTGATATCGGGCTGAAGGCGGTGTCGGGCTTGTCTCGTGCCCAATCGTGAAAATTGTCGCGATCTGTATTCATGTAATACATTCTAGGTACACGTCAACAGATTTCACAACGCGGCCGTTTATTTTTGGCCCTCCCGTCAGAAGCTTCACACAGCCATACAAGATTTCGCCGGCGGCTTACCGACGCTTCACACAAGGGGCGCACGATGCACCCATCGCCCAACCACGAGGAGCTCGCATGAACAAGACCGCTTTCGCTCTCGGCGCCGCTGCCCTGCTGTCGCTCGGCACGCTGGCCATTCCGGCACAGGCCTACGACGGGAGAGACCGGTACGACAACCGCGTGATCGTCGTGCCCGCCCCGCCTCCGCGCGTCTATCACGCGCCGCCCCCGCCGCGCTACCACGGCTACGACGGGCGGCACTATCACCACCGCCGCGGCTATCGCGACAACGACCGCGACGGCATCCCGAACCGTTACGATCGCGATCGCGACGGCGACGGTGTGCCGAACTACTACGACCGCCGGCCGAACAACCCCTACCGGTACTGAGCCCGACCCGGCGCCCTGGGTGGCGCAACATCTCCGGAGGGATGTGGACAGCGTCCATCGCCTCTGCTAAGGTTTGTGTACACCATCCACAAACCAGGAGATTGACATGCCGCTTCCCCACGGTAGCGACCTCGTTCATCGCGCCACCGCCGTGGCGCCCGTGCAGTGCCAGCCCGCCGAGTGATGGACGACATGCACCACCAACCCATCGAGGGCCGCAAGCGCTGGCTGGCCTTGATGGTCCTGTGCCTGGGCGTGCTGATGATCGTGCTCGACACCACGATCGTGAATGTCGCGCTGCCCTCGATCCGCACCGACCTCGGCTTCAGCGAGACATCGCTGGTCTGGGTCATCAACGCCTACATGCTCACCTTCGGCGGCTTCCTGCTGCTGGGCGGACGGTTGGGCGACCTTTACGGCCACCGGCGCCTGTTCCTGGCCGGCATCACCCTGTTCACCCTGGCTTCGCTGGCCTGCGGGCTGGCGACTTCGCAGGCCCTGCTGATTGCTGCGCGCGCCGTGCAGGGGCTGGGCGGCGCGGTGGTTTCGGCGGTCTCGCTGTCGCTGATCATGAACCTCTTCACGGAGCCGGCCGAGCGCGCCAAGGCGATGGGCGTCTACGGCTTCGTCTGCGCCGGGGGCGGCAGCATCGGCGTTCTGCTCGGCGGGCTGCTGACCCACGCGCTGAGCTGGCACTGGATCTTCCTGGTCAACCTGCCCATCGGGGCCGCGGTCTACGCGCTGTGCGTCGCGCTGCTGCCGCGCATGCCGGGCCACGCGGCCGGCGAGCGCCTCGACGCGGGCGGCGCGCTCACGGTCACGGTGTCCCTGATGCTGGCGGTTTATGCCATCGTGAACGGCAACGAGGCCGGCTGGACCTCCCCCCGCACGCTGGGCCTGCTCGGCACCGCGGCCCTGCTGCTGCTGGCCTTCATCGCCATCGAAGCCCGGGTGCGCCATCCGCTGATGCCGCTGCGCCTGTTCGCCTTGCGCAACGTGGCGGTGGCCAATGTGATGGGGGTGCTGTGGGCGGCGGCCATGTTCGCCTGGTTCTTCATCTCCGCCCTTTACCTGCAATTGGTGTTGGGCTACAGCCCGATGCAGGTGGGCCTGGCTTTCCTGCCGGCCAACCTGATCATGGCGGCTTTCTCGCTCGGCCTGTCGGCCCGGCTGGTAATGCGCTTCGGGCACCGTGGGCCACTCGCCTTCGGCCTGTTGCTGGCGGCGGCGGGATTGGCGCTGTTCGCGGGCGCGCCGGTGGAAGGCCGCTTCCTGCTGCACGTGATGCCCGGCATGACGCTCCTCGGGCTGGGCGCGGGGATCGCGCTCAACCCGATGCTGCTGGTGGCGATGAGCGACGTGGCGCCGAGCGAATCGGGCCTGGCGTCCGGCATCGTCAACACCTCTTTCATGATGGGCGGCGCGCTGGGGCTCGCGGTGCTGGCGAGCCTCGCGGCCGCTCGGACCGACAGCATGGCAGCCGCCGGCGCGAGTACTGCGGCTTCGCTGGTGGCCGGCTACCAGCTCGCCTTCATGGTCGGTGCGGCCTTCGCCGCCGTGGCGGCGGTGCTGGGCGCGCTGATGCTGCGTTCGGGCTCGCAGGCCTCGGTGGCGGCGCAGTCGGCCGGCGCCCCGCATCCAGGCTGAGCGAGACCCGATGTAACCGCCGCGACGATCGAACTTGGCCTACAGAAATCGCCTGCGGCGGCGACCACGATGAATGGGCTATGAAACATCCTCCTCTCAAGCTCACCATCGACGAAGCCGCGCCCGGCGCCTTCGTCTGGACCCTGCTGCAGACCGACGACGGCGGCGCGCCGAAGAAGGTCATGAAAGCAGCCGAAGACAACTACGACAGCTACGAAGCCGCCCTCGCCGCCGGCACCCGCGCCATGGATGCCGAGCTGCGCAAGAGCGCGGCCACCGACCAGCGCAAGCAGCTCATCGCAGCCCGATCCTAGGCGAGGTGCGTCTTCAGTGGCACGGCGGGGTCCGCGGCCACCGCCGGGTCGGGGCTGCGGCCGGCTTCGAGCAGTTTGCGGCTCATCATGTGGTCCACCGGTGCGTTGACCGATTCCACGCAGCGCAGCTGGCCGTCCACGTAATGCAGCAGCGAGAAGGAAGCCGCGTTGGCGCCGGGCCGGCGCACCATCTGCTCCCCCGGCGTGCCCGATGCGGGGACCAGCCCTGCCATCTGCAGCCGCAGGACGCCCTGGTCCGACCAGAACCACGGCACGGCATCGTGCGGCCGCGCCGCGCCGGTGAGCGTGGCGACCGCGGTGCGTGCCTGGTCGTTGGCGTTCTGCACCGATTCCAGCCGGAGCGACGGCCCGCCGCGGCGATCGGGAAAGCGCGTGCAGTCGCCCACCGCGAGCACGGCCTCGTCGCTGGTCTGCATGTAGGCATCGACGACGATGCCGTCGGCGCACTCCAGCCCCGCAGCCTGTGCGAGCGCAGTCTCGGGCACGGCGCCGATGCCCACCATCAGCAGGTCCACCGGCAGCGCCTCGCCGTCCACTTCGATGGCTGCCAGGCGCTGGCCTTCGGTGCGCCATTCGCCGGTCTTCGCGCCCACCCGGATGCCCATGCCCGCCGCGCGATGGGTCGCCAGCACATGCTCGGAGAGCGCCGGCGATACGGCTCGCGCGAGCAGGCGAGGCGCGCTTTCGAGCACGGTCACCTCCTTGCCCAGCGCCAGTGCGGTGGCCGCCACCTCCAGGCCGATGAACCCGCCGCCCAGCACCGTCACCCGCTGCGCCGCGGACAGCATCGAGCGCAGCTGCGCCGCTTCGTCCGCCGCGCGCAGCAGGGCGACGTTCGACAGGCCCACCAGCGCCGGCAGCCGGCGCGCGCGCGTGCCGGTGGCCAGCACAAGGCGATGCCAGCCGAGCACGGCGCCCGACCGCAGCGCGACGGTGCGCGCCGCCCGGTCGATGGACAGGGCCGGATCGCCCAGGTGCAGCGTGATGCCGGCCTCCGCATACCAGGCCTCGGCGCGGTGCAGTTGCGGCGTCTCGTCAGGGCTCTTGAGGAAGGTCTTGGACAGCGGGGGGCGGTGGTAGGGGATGCAGTCCTCCTCGCACACCAGGTGCACGCGGGCGCCTTGTCCCGCTTCCGCCAGGCCGGCGCAAAGCTGTGCGGCGGCATGGCCGCCGCCGATGATGACGATGTCTTGGCTTGAGCTCATGGACTGGGATTCTCCACCAGGCATGCAGGCGACTTCGTCCCCTGCGGCGGCGACGCCATCGGGTGCGACCCTCGGTGTGGATGCAGTCCGGGCCGCTAGAGTGGCGCCATCATGGTCCTTCTCTACCACTGCGTCAGTGCCCGCTCCTTCCGCCCGCTCTGGATGCTCGAAGAGCTCGGCGCGCCGTACGAGTTGCGCATGCTGCCCTTCCCGCCGCGGGCCCTTCAGCGCAGCTATCTCGAGATCAACCCGCTGGGCACCATTCCCTTCCTCGTCGATGGCGACACGCGCATGACCGAGTCGGCCGCCATCTGCCAATACCTGGCCGAGCGCCTCGATCCGCAGAACCTCCGGGGCCTGGCGGTGCGTCCGCAGGAGCCGGGTTTCGGCGCCTGGCTCAACGGCCTGCATCAGGGCGAAGCGACACTGACTTTTCCGCAGACGATCGTGCTGCGCTATGCCCATTTCGAACCCGACGGGCGCAAGCTGCCACAGGCGGCGGAAGACTATACGAAGTGGACCCTGGCACGGCTGCGCTGGATCGACGCCGTGCTGCAGACGCATGACTTCCTGAGTGCGGACCGCTTCACCGCCGCCGACATTTCGGTCGGTTACGCGCTGATGCTGGGCGAACTGCTGGGCCTTCGGCCGCAGTGGCCGAAAGCGGTTGCTGCTTACTGGGCCCGGCTGCAGCAACGGGAGGGCTTCCAGCGCGCCCTCGAGGCGCAGCGAGCGGCGGCGCTGGCGCAGGGCGTCTCGCCACAACACCCGCTGGGGCCTTGAGGGCCACAGCCAGGCCTCCTGTCACGGTCGGCACCATGGACCTGCACCACCCGCTGATCCAGAGCCTCGCGCTCCCGCTGCTCGTCGCCTTCATGGTGACCGGCATGCTGCGCGGCGCGCTCGGCCCGGTGCAAGGGCGGCGTTGGGCCGCGGCCGGCGCGGCACTGGCCATCGTCGGCACCGCCGTGTGGCAACTGGGCTGGCAGATGCCGCCCGGCACGCTCACCGAGCGGCTGCCGTGGATCTACGCGGCGGCGGCGCTGCTGGGCCTGGTGCTGGAGGCGCTGCACGCCGGCCGGCGCACCGAGTGGCTGGCCGCCGGCATCCTGTGGGCCCTGGTGCTGGCCGTCCTGCCGACGCGTGCGCTGCCGCTGCTGCTCGGCATCTGGTTGCTGGGCCTGGCGGTGCTGAGGGCCGTGCTGCGCGAATACGCGGCGCGCGCCGACGCGGCCGCGGTGCTGGTGCTGTCCAGCCTGGGCCTGGCGGCGGCCGCGATGATGGCCGGCTCCGCGTTGCTCTTCGAACTGGCGCTGGCGCTGGCTGCCGCGGTCGGCGGCTGCGCGCTGTGGCTCTGGCCGATCGTGCGCATCGCCTTCGGTGCGAGCGGCGCCATCGTCGCCGCGCTGGCCTGGCTGAGCCTGATGCAGGCCACCGCCGTGCTGACGGAAGCGCGGCCCCTGACGCTGCTGCTGCTCGCGGGCGCCTTCACCGCCGGCCCGCTGGTGCGCTGGATGCGACGCCGCCTGCAGCGCCCCGCCGCACCGCCCGGCCCGCGCGCCAGGACCTGGGTGGAACCGCTGATCGTGGCCCTGGTGGCCGCCCTTTGGGTCGCGGCCGCGCTGGCGCTCGCCGCATGGGGTGGCCCCGGCCTTCCGACCGGTACCGACGACCCTTACTACAAGCCCAAGTGGTGACTGCCTACGACCCCCCTGCCTTCACGACCGCCCCGCGCACCTTGCCCGGCGTGGACGCACTCTGGCCGCTGTGCCTGGCCATCGCGCGCCATCGGCGCGGCAACGGGCCTGCGCCCGAGCCCGATGCGGCCCGGCGCTTCCGGCACCAGGGGTCGCAGGGCTTCGTGCTCGATCCGAAGGCGTGGCACCCCGAGGCGCTCGAACTCTTCTCGCTGCTCAAGCCCTTGCTCGACCACCCGCCCGAAGGCCCGGCCTGGGTCATCGGCCAGCTGGGCCAGAGCCTCGACGGCTGCATCGCCACGCGCGGCGGCGACGCAAACTTCGTGAACGGCCCCGAGATGCTGGTGCACCTGCACCGGCTGCGCGCCCTGAGCGACGCGGTGATCGTGGGCGCGGCGACAGCCGCCATCGACAACCCGCAGCTCACCACGCGCCGGGTGACGGGCGAGCACCCGGTGCGCGTGCTGATCGATCCGTCGCTGCGACTCGCGCCGACGCTGCGTGTGTTCACGGACGGGCAGGCGCCGACGCTCCTGGTGTGCGACGCGGTGCGCGAGGCCGAGGCGGCCGCACTGGTCGGGGCCGATCAAGTCCTGGGCGTGCCCGGCCTGCTGAAGGAGGACAGCAGGCTCGACCTGCCGCTCCTGCTGCATGCGCTGCAGGAGCGCGGCTTGCGCGTGCTCTTCGTGGAGGGCGGCGGCGTCACCGTCTCGCGCTTCATCGCGCAGGGCTGCATGGACCGGCTGCACCTGAGCATCGCGCCGGTGCTCATCGGCAGCGGCCGCCCCGGCCTCTCGCTGCCCGTGGGCATGGTGATGCGCGACTGCCCGCGTCCGCCGGCCACCGTGTTCCGGATGGGGGCGGATGTGCTGTGGGATCTCGACTTGCGGCCAGCGTCAAGGCTTTGAGCGTGCCGCGGATGGCAGCTATCGGTGTGCCGGACTGCCCTGATGGCTCAGCACGTTGAACATGCCCCCGCCCACGTATTGCAGTTCGATGCCGTCGGCTGCGGTGCCGCTGACCGAACCATCGACGCCCGGGGTGGTCGTGGCGACGGAGGTGTAGATCCACCCCCCATCGACCACGCCCACCATCTTGCTGCCGTCGGCGGAGGAGGCGACCGAACTCCAGGCTCGATCGGTTTCGCGTGCTGTCCAACTCACGCCGCCGTCGTCCGACGTGTAGATCTGGCCGCCGGCCACCGCGGTCACGAGCCTGCTGCCGTCGGAGGAGGAGGCGGCCGTCTCTTGCCATGGTCGACTGGACTCGCGCGCGGTCCAATTCGCGCCGCCGTCGACGGAGGTGTAGATCTGACCGCCGTACACCCCTGCCATGAGCTTCATGCCATCGGCCGATGAAGCCACCGAGTACCAGTCCTGAGTGGATTCATGGGCGGTCCAGCTCACACCGCTATCGGCCGACGTGTAGATCTGGCCGCCCCACTCCACTGCCACCATCCTGCTGCCGTCGGCAGAGGAAGCGACCGAGCTCCAATACCGATCACGATCACAGGGCGCATTGGGCCCCGTGCACCGAGTCCAGTTCTCGCCGCCGTCCGTCGAGACGTGGATCCGACCGGTGAACTCCACCGCCAACAGGCTGCGACCGTCGGCCGAGGACGCCACTGAAGCCCAATCCCCGATGGGCCCATGTGCAGACCAGCTCACACCGCCGTCATTCGACGTTTGGATCGGATTGAACCTGTCCAACGCGACCAGTTTGCTGCCGTCAGCCGAAGAAGCCACGCCATACCATCCACGATCGGTCGCGCGTGGGATCCAGGTCGCACCACTGTCGGTCGAGGTGTAGATCCGACCGCCCCAAGCCGACGCCACCAGCTTGCTGCCGTCGGCCGAGGAGGCTACCGATGCCCAGCGTCGATCGGAGTCGCGCGCTGTCCAGACGGCACCAGCCATGCCACCCAGCTTGTCGGCGTACACGGCCTGGCCCGGGTTCTGCGCGATCTTCCAGCCTCCAGCGCCCCCACCCTTGACGCGCACCAGGGCGCCGACGTCCGGATTGGCAGGCAGGGTCAGCACCACCTGCGCCGCATCGTCGCGAGCGATGTAGCACATGTTGGACTGCGCCTGGACCGTTGTGCCGGTCGCGTCGACCCAGCCGTCGGAAGCGCAATTGCAGATGTAGCTCGTGCTGCTGATTTCCTCCGCGTCCAGCACGCCATTGGCATTGCTGTCCCGTCCCGTCATGACCTTTTTGCCGCCATAGCCGCAGTTCGCCCCCACCGCTTCGCCGTCGACGCTCGTCAGCATGGCCGGCTCGTTCGGAACAGCGGGGGCAGGCACGGGCGCGGGTTCAGGTGCTGTTCCCGGCTCAGGGCGGGGCGCAGGTGCGGGGGCGGTGTAGAGGCCTTGTGCAGCCCAGAGCGCAGCCACGGCCGCCCATTCGGCTCCCCCGCTGCCGCCGCCACCGCCGCAGGCGCCGAGCAAAAGGGACATGAACACTGTGGAAATGAAGCAATGGAAGGTTCGCATCGCGGCATGGTGAGAAATCTCGCCTGCCCTGCGTGAGAATCGTCAGCTTTCGCGACAAACAACCTGCGGCTTGCCGGCAAGACGCCGCCCCAGTGGCCTCGCGCCTCCCTACACCCTTCGCCATATAGGCCGTCCGCCGGCTTGAATTCCCCTGGGCCCTGCGCCACGATGGCGCCCTTCGGTCAGCCGCGCCGCCCCAGAAGCAGCGCGCCCTAGGAGGCTCGATGAGACTGCGCCTTGCCGCCCGCGCGCCGGGCCTGCGTCCGTCTGCGCCAGCCCGGCGCACCACCCGTTGAAGACGGGCGGCGCCCATGGCCTGGCAATCGCTCGCCGCCGCCCTTCCCTCGCTGCCGCGCGTGCTGTGCGGTCCGATCCTGCGCAAGGTGGCGCCGCGCACGGTCAGCGTCTGGCTCGCGACACGCATCGGCTGCGAAGTCACGCTCACGGTGCTGGATGCGCCCGAGGCGCTCGGGGCGACGCGCGCCAGCGGCCGGCGCCACACCGTCGCCCTCGGCACGCAGTTGCATATCGTCTGCGTCACGGCCACGCCGACGAGCGGTTCGCCGGACCTGGTGGAAGGCGTGGTCTATCGCTACGACCTGGCCTTCGCCTTCGATGACAACCAGGCGATGAACCTGGCCGAGGCGACCGGCACCACCACCCTGCCCGCCGCCTTCGCCTACGTGCCCTTCGGCCTGCCCAGCTTCTGCCTGCCGCCGGCCTCGCTCGACGACCTGCGCATTCTGTGCGGCTCCTGCCGCATCCCGCACGGCAACGGGCGCGACACCTTTTCCATCGGCGACAAGCTGATTGCACAGGCCGCCGCCAATCCGCTGGCCCGGCCGCACCAGCTGCTGCTGACCGGCGACCAGATCTATGCGGACGACGTGGCGGCCTCGCTGCTCATGGTGCTGTCCGACGCCGCGCACGTGCTGCTGGGCTGGCAGGAAGAGATTCCGTTCGACGACGCCGGCAACAAGGCCACGGTCGACAAGCTGCTGCCCTACCTGCGCCGCGAACCGCTGGAGAAGGCGGGCTTCACTTCCGAGGACCTCGATGGCCAGTTGATCTCGCTGGGCGAGTACCTGTGCATGTACCTGATGGTCTGGTCCGATGTGCTGTGGCCTGCCGACATGCCGAACTTCGGCGACGTGACGAAGGCCACGCGCGCGGTGCTGGGCGGCGACGCCGACGCGATGAGCCGCTGGTTCGGCCAACGCACGAAGAAAGGCCAGCACTTCGGCATGGACCGCGACGCCGTCAAGATCGACCTGTTCCGCAAGGACCTGAAGGACGTGCGGCGCATGCTCGCCAACATCCCGAGCTACATGATCTTCGACGACCACGAGGTGACGGACGACTGGAACATGACGCGCGACACCTGCAGCTCGCTCTACGGCCATCCGCTGGGGCTGCGCCTCGCGCAGAACGCGCTGGTGGCCTATGCGCTGTGCCAGCACTGGGGCAACGTGCCGGAGGTGTTCGACGATGCGGCGCCCGGCGCGCCCAAGCCCCCGGGCAAGGCCCTGCTCGAACTCGTCGACGGCATCGTCAGCGACAGTGCCTACGAGAGCAAGGGGGCCGCGCTGCGCACGCTGGTCGGCGTGCACGAAGAGGCCACGCTCGCCACGCGCCCCGCCAACGCGGTGTTCCACGACGAAGGCTCGCTGCTCTACCACTACACGGTCGAGGGGCCGGGGCACCAGGTGATCTTCACCGACTCGCGTTCGTGGCGCGCCTTTCCCAACGGCCGCGTGGGCGGCGGCGTGCTCATTCCCGCCGAGCAACTGGCGCTGCAGATCGGCGGCACGCCGCCGACCGGCGAGCGCATGCTGATCGTGGTGATGACCACCAACGCGCCACCGGTGGAGGCGATCCGCTCCGCGGCGCGGCACGACCTGGTCGCCAACATCTTCGAGCACTACCCTGACGTGTACGAGGCCTGGGAGCTGCCCTCGCTGCACTTCGACCGGCTGATGGTGAGCCTCAGCGACAAGCTGCCGCTGGTGAACGGGCAACGCACCGGCGCGCTGGCGCTGGTGTCGGGCGACGTGCATTTCAGCTTCGCCTCGCGGCTGCTCTACAAGGCGACGACGCGGCTGGAAGACATCACGCCCCAGCCGGTGAAGGCGGTGATTGCGCAACTGGTGGCCAGCTCGTTCCGCAAGGAGACGGGCAACACGCTCGGCTTTCAGCGCAAGGGCTACGACTTCGCGCCCAACTGGATCGCCTGGCTGCTGATCCCGAAGACCACGCCGCAGGGCTACGTGGGCTGGAACACCGCTGTCGGATCGGGCAGGAAGGTGGGCCAGGGCGGCCTGGCCGCGGCCGGCGGCTTCGTGCCGCTCTACACCCTCACGCTCGACCAGCCGACGTTGGCCACCGCGCCGGACGGCTGGGTTCTGGGCAACGCGGTCGATCCGCAGACGCCGCCCGACTACAGCTACCGGCTCGACTACCTCACGCCGCCCGAAGTCACGGTACCGGTGGACACCACGCCCATCCCCCTGCTGCCCGCCGGCGCCACGCCCGACCAGCGCAAGATGGCCGCCGAGGCGCTGCGGCTGGCCGCGGCCAAGTACCGCATGCTCAACGCCGGCGGCGCGGTAAATCGCGTGATCGGCACCAACAACTTCTGCGAGATCAGCTTCGACTGGCACCCGAGCAACGTGGCGCTGCGCCGGCTGCACCACACGGTGCGCTGGCGCAAGGACAAGGATGGCGAGATCCAGCTCAGCGACTACGTGGTGCCGCTCGATCCGGACGACGCCGCCTTCCCCGAACTCGTGCCGCGCCAGATGGCGTCTGCAGCGCCGCCACCATGAGCGCGAACCTCTTCGACTCGCTCTCGCGCGGCCTGGCCGCCCTGCTCGACCCCATCCTGCAGGTGGTGGACGAGCCGGCCCGGCTGCAGCGGCTGCTGGTGACGCTGGGCGTGCCGCCGAACGCCGAACACGACGCCTTGATCGATGCGCTCTCCGCCGTGGCCGAGTTGCGGCGGCGCATCGAGGTCCTGGCTGTGCAGCAGACGCCTTCGTTCGAATCCATCGCGGCCGTCCTCGATGCCGCCGCGCAGGCCGTCGAGTCCCTGCAGCGGCTGGAGCAGCAAGGCCCGCTCGCCGCCCTCGAAGGCCTGGGCCGCGAGCTGGTCGACCTGCTGGTGATGGGCTTCCTCGAGAACCGCGTGCCCGCCGCACGCCCCGCAGCCGCCTTGCTGACGCTGCTGGAACCCGGCGACGAACGCCCGCCCAGCGAGCCGGTGGTGCGCGACGGCCGCCTGGTGCGCGACAGCTACCGGCTCGACCGCTGGCAGCTCGGCCGCCTGCCCGCGCTGCTGAAGGACCCGATGGCCGTGCTGCGCGCCGAGTACGGCAACCCCATGCAGACCGAGGCCGATGCCCATGCGATGGCCGGCAAGCTGTTCCCGCGCCTGGCCCGCCTGCTGCGCGCACTGGGCCTGAGCTGCCGCTACGGCGTCGAGCCCTTCGAAGTGGCCGCCCTGGGCGATGCGGCGGCATTGATGTCGCACGCGCTGATCGTGTACGTGGACGATCCGCTCTATGGCGCCAAGGCCGAGTCCGGCCTGGTGCTCTCGCTGTCGGCGGCGCAGCAGGGCGACCTGGGCCTGGTGATCAGCCCCTTCGGGAGCATCGCGCTGCAGGACACTGCCGGCCCGTGGACGCTCGCGGCCGAGTTCGGCGCGGGCATCGATGTCGTGGCGTGGGGGCGCCATGGCGTGACGCTGCTGGCCAGCCCTGGCACGGTGGAAGCGAAGGGCAGCGCATCGGCCACGCTCGCGCCCATCGACGCGCAGCCGCCGTACGTGATGGGGCAGCCCGACGGCGCACGCATCGAAGTGGTAGGCGCGCGGCTGGCGCTGGAGTTCGCGCTGTCGGAAGACCGCGCATTGCTGGCGATGTCGGCGGACGTGCAGAAGGCGACGGTGGTCATCGCTTCAGGCGGCGGCGACGGCTTCCTCGACGCGATCCTGCCGAGCGGCGGTCTGCGCGCGCAGGGCGACCTGGGACTGGCTTGGTCCAGCGACAAGGGGCTCACGCTGCGCGGCAGCGCGACGCTGGAGGCCTCGGTGCCGGTCGGCCTGTCCGTCGGCGGCGTCACCTTGTCCGCCCTGAACCTCGCGATCAAGCCGCAGGAGGCCGAGGTGGTGGCGGAGGTGTCGGCCAGCGTCGCGGCCTCGATCGGGCCGCTGAAGGCGGTGCTCGACCGCATCGGCATCGCCGGTCGCCTGGGCTTCCCGCCCACGGGCGGCAACCTGGGCGTGGCGAACCTCGCGCTGGGCTTCAAGCCGCCCGGGGGCGTCGGGCTGTCGGTGGAAGCGGGCGGCGTGCTGACCGGCGGCGGCTTCCTCTTCCACGACGAGGCGCAGAAGCTGTACGCGGGCGCGATGCAGCTGTCGCTGCACGAGACCATCACGCTCAAGGCCTTCGGGCTGATCGCCACGCAGATGCCCGACGGCCGGCCGGGCTTCTCGATGATCGTGTTCATCACGGCCGAAGACTTTCGGCCCGTGCCGCTGGGCATGGGCTTCACGCTACAGGGCATCGGCGGCATGGTGGCGGTCAACCGCAGCTTCGACCAGGACGTGCTGCGCGCCGGCCTGGCCAACGGCACGCTGGCCAACTTGTTGTTTCCGCGTGACCCGGTCAGCAATGCGCCAGCCGTGATCCGATCGCTGGCCAGCGCCTTCCCCGCGCTGCGCGGCAGCTATCTGCTGGGCCTGCTCGCGCGCATCGGCTGGGCCACGCCCACACTGGTGCAGCTCGACCTGGCGCTGATCCTGCAGTTCGGCGCGCGCTCGCGGCTGCTGGTGCTCGGCCGCATCAGCTCGATGCTGCCCTCGCGCGACAACGACCTGGTGCGCCTCAACCTCGATGCGATGGGCGTGCTCGACTTCGACGAAGGCACCGCCGCCATCGATGCGGTGCTGGTCGATTCGCGCCTGGCGCACAAGTTCGCCCTGACCGGCGCCATGGCCCTGCGCGCGCGCTGGGGTGCGGGGCCGGGCGCCGGCTTCGTGCTGGCGGTGGGCGGACTCAACCCGCGCTTCGCGCCGCCGGCCCCGCTGCCGCGCCTCGACCGCATCGCCATCGCGCTGTGTTCGGGCGACAACCCGCGCATCACCTGCGAGGCCTATTTCGCGATCACTTCCAACACGCTGCAGTTCGGTGCGCGGGCGCAGTTGTACGCGGCGGCCTATGGCTTCAGCCTGCACGGCGACATCGGCTTCGACGTTCTGATCCAGTGGGTGCCGCTGCACTTCCTGGCGGACTTCCATGCCTCGGTGCAGTTGAAGCGCGGCTCGAGGAACCTGTTCAAGGTGTCGCTCAAGGGCGAGCTGGAAGGCCCGCGTCCGCTGCGGGTGAGCGGCAGGGCCTCCTTCGAGATCCTGTGGTGCGACTTCTCGGTGCGCTTCGACAAGACGCTGATCGGCGGCGAGAAGCCGCCGCTCCCGCCTGCGGTGGACGTGCTGGCCGAGTTGCACAAGGCGCTGGGCACGCCGCAGAGCTGGACCACTCTGGCGCCGCCTCATGCCAGCCACGGCGTGGCCCTGCGCAAGCTGACGACAGGCGGGGCGGGTGGGCCGATCGTGCTGGACCCGCTGGGCCGCGTGGTGGTGAAGCAGCAGGTGGTGCCGCTCAACACCGCGCGCGATGTCGACATCTTCGGCGGCGCGCCGGTGACGGGCGCGCGGCGCTTCGAACTCCAGGCCACGCTCAACGGCCGGCCGCAGGGGGCGACGGCGTTGCGCGACCAGTTCGCGCCGGCGCAGTTCTTCACGATGAGCGACGACGAGAAACTGGCCGGCCCGTCCTTCGAGGTGATGGATGCCGGCCTGCTCTTCGGCAGCGACGAGCTCAGCTTCGATGCGGCGGAGATCGTCGGGGCGCCGCTCCGGTACGAGCCGATCGTCATCGACGACATGAGCCGGCCGCCGCCGAAGGACCCACCCGCGCGGCCGCCCTTCTTCATCTCCTTCGCGCAACTGCATGCGCTCAGCGCGACGGGTGCCGCGGCGCGGGCGCCGGTGCGCGGCGTCAGCCTGGCGCGCTTCAGGCGGCGGGCGGAAGCGGACGATGAGCCGCATGTGGCGGCCGTGGCCGCAGCGCCGCCGCCGGGCGTGCGGATGCAGTCGCCGCGCTGGGCCATCGTGCCGCTGGCCGACGGCGCGCCGATCCCCGCCGATGGGACGCTGCACACCTGGAGCGAGTACCGCGCCAGGCTTGGTGCGCTCAACCGCGGCGGTGCGCGCTGGCAGGTCGTGCCACTGCACGAAGTGCAGGGCTGACAGGTCACAGGCCATAGGACGCGATGCCACCGATCGACACCCCCGCCCGCCTGAGCCTCCTGCCCTGGGTGCGGCAGGGCGCGCCGTCCAGCATCACGCGCACCGATTCGCTCGGCCCGGGGCAGCCGGCCGTGGCCGATCTCCCGGCCGTCCTGTCCGTCAACGGCAGTGCCGCACCGCCCGTCACCGTGCGCCTGCGCGGGCCGGCCGACGTGGTCGGCATCGACACCCACCAGGTGGTGCGCCGCGAGCCGCGCCCGGGCAGCATCGACTTCGAGCCCAACTACTTCGCAAGCATCGAGTTCGACCGGGCCGACTTCCCCTGGCTCTTCACGCCCGCGCGTGCCGATGCCACGGGCAGGCTGCGGCCCTGGCTCTGCCTGGTCGTCGTGCGGCGGCAGGATGGCGTGACGCTGGGCGCGGCGCCCGATGCGCCCTGCACCCTGCTGCAGATCGCGGCCCCCGCGCAGCTCGCGACGGAGCTGCCGGACCTCGACGAGAGCTGGGCCTGGGCGCATGCCCAGGCCGCAGCGGCCGACGGCAGCGCGGCACAGGTCGGCAAGGCGCTCGCCGGATCGCCGGCGCTGTCGCTGTCGCGCCTGCTGTGCCCGCGCATCCTGGCCGCCGACACGGACTACGTCGCCTGCGTGGTGCCCACCTTCGAACTCGGGCGCAAGGCGGGGCTGGGGCTGCCGATCACGGATGCGGAACTGGTCGCCGCGAACGCGCTGGCGCCGGCCTGGTCGTCGGCCACGCGGCTGCCCCTGCGCCTGCCCGCATACCACCATTGGGAATTCCGCACCGGGCCCGGCGGTGACTTCGAATCGCTGGCACGCCGTCTGAAGCCCCAGCCCGTGCCGGAGGGACTGGGGCGCCGTCCGATGGACATCAGCCGACCCGGCTTCGAACTGCCCGCCACCTTTCCGGCGGGCGCGCAGCTGGGCCTCGAAGGCGCGCTGCAGCCGATCGGGACACCCGATGCCCCCGCGCCCTGGCCGCCGGGCACCGAGGCGCCTTTCCAGGCCGCCCTGGCCGAGATCGTCAACGGCCCTGGCCTCGAGGAAGCGGCCGACCCGAACGCGGACCCGCTGCTCGCGCCCCCGGTCTACGGCCGCTGGCATGCGGCGCGCGCCACCGTGGCGCCCGGCGTGCCGAAGTGGCTGGACCAGCTCAACCTCGACCCGCGCACGCGGGCCGTCGCCGCCTTCGGCACGCGCGTGGTGCAGGAGCACCAGGAGGCGCTGATGGCCGCCGCCTGGGAGCAGGCCGCCGACCTCCAGCAGGCCAACCAGCGCATGCGGCAGCTGCAGCTCAGCCTGGCCGTGGGCACCAGCCTGCACACGCGCCACTTCGTGGCGCTCGGCGCGAACGCGCTGCTGCGCGTGGGCGCGCCCGCGTTCGCGCGCATCCGCACGGCCGAAACCATGCCCACGGGCGAGACACTGACGCGCACCCTGGTCGCACGCATGGCCGACAAGGCCGTGCCGGTCGCCGCCACCAGCCCCGCGATGCGGCGCATCGGCCGCGAGCGCGGGCCCCTCACGCGGCGCGTCGCCGCGCAGGGCGTGGCGCGCTCCCCCGCGCGCAACTGGGTGGCGATGCTCAACCTCGGGCTGGTCTTCGACGCGCCGGCGGCCACCGACCAGGCCACCGTGAGTGCGGTGCGTGCCCGCCTGCCGTCGAACATCACGATCCGGCCGTACCGCGAGCTCACGAAGGTGCTGATGGAGGGGCTCTCCGGCCGACCCAACTTCCAGGTCATGCCCGAGGGTGCCCCGATCAACGTGCCGGCCGTCGTCATCATGATGGCGTTGCCCGACAGCCCCTCGGCCCACCATTTCCGGCAGGCCGCGAGCGAGCACCTGGGCCGCATCAACCCGGGCCGCTTCAAGATCCTGCGTGGCCCGCCGGTGGCCATGGCCCTGGACGAGCTCAAGACCACCGTGCTCGCGCAGACCCGCCCGCGCGAGACGCTGGTGGCGCTGGCGCGGGCCGCCGTGGCGGTGGGCGCGGGCGCGCTGCCGCCGGTCGACACGCCAGCCAGCGCCGCGGTGGGCATCGACACCATCCTGGCCGCGCCGCGTTTCGCGCAGCCCATGTACGAGCCGCTGCGCGACGTCTCGCAGGACCTGCTGCTGCCGGGCCTGCAGACGGTGCCGGCCGACAGCGTGATCGGGCTGGAAACCAACCGCCGCTTCGTCGAGGCCTACATGGTCGGGCTCAACGTGGAGATGGCGCGCGAGCTGCTGTGGCGCGGCTTTCCGACCGACCAGCGCGGCACCTGCTTCGACCAGTTCTGGGATGTGCGCGGCGCGGCGCAGCCGCGCCCCGACATCGCGCCGCTGCACCAGTGGGCCGACCGGCCGCTGGCCGATGCTGCGACTGCGCCGGTGCGCGAGCAGTTCGTGATGCTGATGCGCAGCGCACTGCTGCGGCGCTACCCGAATGCGGCGATCTTCGCGGTGCCCGGCATCGTCACGAACGGCGTGCGCGCACCGAGCGAAGATGCGGCCGCCGAGCGGCAACCCGCCTTCCGCGGCAGCCTGGAGCCGGACGTGTCCTTTTTCGGCTTCGACTTCTCTGCCGAGAGAGCCACAGGCAAGGATGGCGGGGCCGGCTACTACATCGTGATCCAGGAGCATCCAACCGAGCCGCGCTTCGGGCTGGACGAAGACACGCCGACCGGCGGCGCCAGCCACCTCGGTATCGGTGCGGGCCCGCCGGCCGGCCTGTCCACCGAGGGCCTGCAGTGGGGACGCAACGCGGCGCACATGGCCGGCATCGTGCGGCAGTTGCCGGTGCGCATCGCGATCCACGCATCGCAGTTGGTCCAGCACTGAGAACATGGGCACCTCGAACGTCTCCGGCAGCACCTTTTTCCGCAGCGGCATGACGCTCGCGGCAGCCACCACGACCACGGCCGCCGCGCCGCATCCGCCGCAGTTGCCGGCGCTGATGGGCGAGCGCCTGTGCGCCAGCGACCGGCCGCTGGCGCTGCTGCCCGTGCGGCTGGAAACGCGCTTCTTCGCCCAACCCGACGGCAGCAGCGAGCTGCGCGTGCGCATCTACCCCGACAAAATCCACCTCGATTCGCACGAGCCCGAGCTGATGCCGGGCGAGCAGGAATGGGGGCGGCACTACTGGGAGCAGGACTGGCGCGCCGGCGCCGACACGGCCGCACGCGCCGATGTGTGGCGCCAACTGGCCGACCGCTTCGGCGCGGCGCGCGCGGCGTGGATCGCTCGGATGCTGGCGCCGCTCAACGCATCGCAGCGGCCCGCCTCGCCCGTGCCGGCGGCGCAGCCCTTGCCCGATGCGCCGCAGTGGCCAGCCGTCGCGGTCGTCGACGACGGACAGGACGCGGCCTGGCGCCGACCGCCGCTCGCGCGCCTCATGCCCGCGCACTGGATCGCGATCGTGCAGTCGGGCGGCCTGCCGGTCATCGCGGTGCGCGGCGGCCCAGTGCGGACGCCGCTCGCGGCCGGACCCGATCCGCGCGCACCCGCGGCGGCAGTGGCGGCGGACCAGCTGGCCGTCGACGAGGGCATGCGCTGGATGGTCGACTTCGACGCCGCCGAGCAGGCCGGCATGGCGCTGCGCATCGCGGTCCCCGCGCCGCTGCTCGCCGCCGGTCTCGACAGCCTGTTCGTGCTCGGGGCGGCGGCGACGGACGCCGAGAGCACTGCGACGGCGCTGGCCGAGCTGCTCGATGCGCATCACTACACCGACGGCGCCGGTTTCGTGCGAACCGGCACGCCGACCAACAACACGGCCGACCGGCGGCCCGACTATGCCTCGTCCGACCCCGGCCAGGCCCGGAGCTTCGCCACCGAGGTGCAGGCCGACCCCGCCATGCTCACCACCGCATCGAACGCCAGGCGCCTGGGCCTCGCGCTCGGTCTCCCGGCCGAGAGGATCGCGCCCGTGCTCGGCCGCCTGCCAGGCGCTGCCGCGCAGCCCGACGCCGACATGCGCGCCATGAACACCACGCTGTGGCCGGTGGGGTGGGGCTATTTCCTGAGCAACCTCGCCGGCCCGGAAGGCAGCGGGCTCACGCCGGCGCACATCGACTGGGCGCGTTCGCATTTCCTCGACCACGTGCGCAGCGCCGGCCCTTTCGCCGCACTGCGTCTGGGGCGCCAGCCTTACGGCATCCTGCCCGTGACTTCGCTGGATCAATGGCGCCCGCGCGCTACGGAAGAAGATGCAATGGCACGCGACCGCTGGCTGCAGAACATCCTCCTGCAGCTGCGCGACACGGCCTGGCGGCCGCGGTTGGGCGATGCGGCCCGCGTGGGCCGCCGGCAGCCGCCCGACCCCGATGCCGACCTGGCCGACGTCATGCGCACCGACGCGGTCTCCAGCAGCTACGGCACGCGCGTGGTGCTGGGCCGACACTACTTCCAGCACCTGCGGGCCTTCCTCGGCGAAGACCTGCAGGGCAGCGGCTTCCTGGCCATGCAGGACGCGATCGCGACCGGCCTGCTGGATCGCCTCGGCTTTCCGTGGCGGCCTCGCATCACGCGCGCCATCCATGCCGAGCTGGACTTCCCCGTCGGCGCACCGCTGGTGCAGGCCGGCGAGGTCTCGCCCTGGCACATGCTCGAGCCGGACTACATCGCCGCTCTGCTCGCGCAGCGCAGCATCGATACGCTGACCTCGATGCGGCCCGACCCGGCCGATCCCGCCGCCGGCGCGAGCCTGTTGCAGACCCTGCTGCGCCATGCGCTGCTGCGAGAGCTGGCACAGGCGACGGCATTGATCGCGGCCGGCCTGCCCGGCCACGATGCCGCGATACTGATGCGCGATCCCGAGCTGGTGGACCTGGTCGCCGGCGCCGCGCCGACCCTGAGCTGGAAGCGGCAGCTCGAACTGAAAGTGCCGGCGGTGACGGGCGATCGCACGATCCGCGAGTTCCTCGAGGCGGCGACGGACTTCGCACAGCCGCCGCTCGCCTCGCTGGGCGCCTTCCGCGACGGCCTGGCCTGGCTGCGCACCCTCGACAGCGAGGCGCTGCAGTTGCTGATGCAGGGCACGCTGGATCTGAGCGCGCATCGCCTCGATGCCTGGATCAGCTCCTTCGCCACCAAGCGCCTGGCCGCGATGCGCGCCGCCGCGCCCGAAGGCATCTATGCGGGCGCCTACGGCTGGGTCGAGAACCTGCGGCCCACGCCCGCCGCGGCCGCGAGTCCCGTCGCGCCCCCGCCCGGCGAGAGCGCTCCGCTCGTCGCGATGCCGAACGACAGCGGCTTCATCCATGCGCCCTCGACGGCGCATGCCACTGCGGCCGCGCTGCTGCGCAATGCCCACCTCGGCGCCGGCGGCGTGCCCCAGGAAGGCGGCCCCTTCGCCATCGAGTTGAACTCGCGCCGCGTGCGGGAAGCCGCGCAGTTGCTCGAAGGTGTGCGCCAGGGCCAGCCGCTCGGGGCTTTGCTCGGCTACCGCTTCGAGCGCAACCTGCACGACATGGGGCTGGACCGCTTCGTCGCGCCGCTGCGCGACTTCGCGCCCCTGGTGGGCGGCAAGCTGGAGCCCAAGACCCAGCCCCTGGAATCCATCGCCGCCCACAACGTGGTCGACGGGCTGGTGCTGCACAGCCGCTGGCGCGAGGACGGGCGGCCCTTGCGCTCCCTGTTGCTGAGGGCCGGTGCCGGCGATGCCGAACTGGACAAGATGACGCGCGAACTCGACGCGCTGGGCGATGCCATCGATGGCCTGGGCGATGCCCTCACGGCCGAGACCGCCTACCAGATGGCGCGCGGCAACACCTCGCGCGTCGCCAGCACACTGGCGGCGATCGCCCATGGCGATGCGCCCGCGCCCGAACTGGAGGTGGCCCGCTTCCCGCGCAGCGGAATCGCGCTCACGCACCGCGTGCTGGCGCTGTGGAGCGGCAAGCCCGCCTCGACCACGGGTTGGGCCGCGGTGTCGAGCTCCGCGCGCGCCAGCGCAGAGCCGATGCTCAATGCCTGGGCGGCGAAGCTGATGGGCGATCCGCGCAAGGTGCGCTGCACCGTCGACAGGCTCGACGATGCGGGCGCGGTGGTGCAGACGCTGGTGCTACGGCTGAGCGAGCTGCAGCTCGCGCCCATCGACGTCGTATACGGCGTGGAGCCGGCGGCGGGTCACCGCACAGCCGAGCGCGCGCCAGACGACGTCGAGCAGCGGCTGCTGCATCTCGCACGCACGCGACCGAATGGCTTCGGCGCAGCGGCCCGCCTGCGCGTCCGGCACGTGCGTCCGGACGACCTGGCCGCCGGCGAGCTGAGCTTGCTCGACGTGCTGGAGCAGGCCCGCGCGCTGCGCCGGCTGCTGGCAGGTGCGCGCGCCGCCGATGCGGAAGACCTGAATCCCCCCGAACGCGCGGGCGCCGGCACGCTGGATCTC
Organism: Variovorax defluvii; assembly: GCF_039541515.1. Classification (NCBI taxonomy): domain Bacteria; kingdom Pseudomonadati; phylum Pseudomonadota; class Betaproteobacteria; order Burkholderiales; family Comamonadaceae; genus Variovorax; species Variovorax defluvii. The sequence continues at coordinate 4,600 of NZ_BAABGJ010000002.1, read as the reverse complement.
TCCGAGCTGGAAGCCCGCGTGCTGAAGGCCGAGAAGGCGTTGACTACCGCGCACAAGGCGCTCGACACGCTGGTGAAGCAAGGTGCGGACAGCAGCGCCGAAGGCCTGCGCGCAGCCTTGCTCAAGCTCGGCGGCTTCGGAATGTCGCCGACCGTGCCTGTCATCGCCCCCGGCGAAGAAGCAACGGCACGCGACGCGCTGCGGCAGCAGGCGGCGGCCGTGCTTCAGCAGAGCCAGCAACGGATCGCGCGAGGCAGCGGATTGCGCAGCGCGCCGGCCGCCACCGAACTTCGCGCGCGGCGTGAACAGTTGCTGGAGCGTCTGCGCGCCGTCTTCGGACCCGGCTTCGTCGTCCTGCCCCGATTCGCCTGCGATGCTGCCGGCGGCGCCGAGCTGGCCGACGCGCTGGCTGCCCAGTCTGGCACGCTGGACGACGACGTCTTCGCGCCCCACACCTGGTTGGCACGCAGCGCACGTGTGCGCGACCCGGTGGCGCGCCTGTCGGCCTGCCTGCGCGGCGCGGAGGTGCTGAACACCGGGGAGCGGACGAACCTGCGCGTGGCACAGCTGCCCTTCGTGCGCGGCGAACGCTGGGTCGCGCTGCCCTGCGACCCCGACACCGGGCCGCCGGCGGGCAAGCTCTCGCTCTTGCTGCACACGCCGACCACCTTCGACACCGCGCAGACGCTGTGCGGACTGGCCGTCGACGAGTGGGTCGAGGTGGTGCCGAGCCCGCGCGAGACCACGGCCATCACCTTCCAGTACGACCCGCCCGATGCCTGCGCGCCGCAGAGCGTGCTGCTGGCGGTGCCTCCTGCGCCGGACGAGGACTGGACCATCGCGGGCGTCTGGCGGGTGCTGGCCGAAACGCTCGACCTGGCCAAGCTGCGGGCCATCGATCCGGAGGCGCTGACCAACACGGCGCAGTACCTGCCGGCGCTCTACCTCGCCTTCAACGCGAAGGACGATGCCGTATCGACCGACGCCGCCGCCTTCATCCGCTAGGAAACCGTGATGGCCATCAAGCCGATCAAGCCGCTCCCACCCATCGCGCCGGCGCCGCGTCGACCCCGCGAGCCCATGGAGCCGAGAGAGCCGCCGGAGCCACCCGAGCCGCCGCCACCGCGCCCGCCACCGCCGCGCCCTCCGCCGCCCCCGCCGCAGCCGGTGCCGCCTCCTCCCGCCGGGCCCAGCAACGCCTCGATCACCAGCTGGACACGGCTCGAACCGCACTGCCGCGACGAGGCCATGGCCAGCGGGCCGGGCGCGCGCGTCTTCGATCCGCTGTGGCTGCTCGCGCGGCAGTGGCAGGTGGGCGAGTTCCAGGCCGAGGACACCGGCTCGCCGGTGCACGCGCGCGTGCGTGCCACCTCGGCCATGCTCTCGTGCTGCTGGCTCGGTGAGCTGAAGCACGACACCCAGGTGCAGGCACCGCGCTACGACCCGCGGACCATGCCGCTGGAGGTCCAGGTCGAACGCCGGCCGATGCGGCCGGCTGGGCCGGACGACGCCCGCATGCTGACGCTGGCGGTCGAAGCCGGGCTGCACTTCCTGCGCATGCTCGACGCACAGCCGCTGTCGAAGAGCTATCGCGCCGCCATGGTCAAACGCTTTGCGCTGGCGCCGCCGCCCCGGCCGGCGGAGGCTGAGCCCCTGGACGAGCAGACCGCCCTTTTCCTTCAGACGATGGCAGGACGTGCGCCCGATGCGCGCCGGCTGGCGGCCGCTTTTCGCAGCGGCGGCGCGGCCCAGGTGGTGCTGGAGCCGGCGCTGAAGATCGCGGTGGCCGATCGCGCCGAAGTGCAGCAGGCCGCAGGCGCCTGGCTGGCCTGGTATGACGGGCTGGTCCACGAACCTGCAGCCGCACCCGATGCTTCGGGTGACCCGCCTGAAGCACCCTTCGAAGCGTGGCAGCCCTCGCGCCTGGAGTACGCCGTCTCCGTCGCAGGCCGGCTGTCCGAGCGGGCCGCGGATGAGATCGCGCTCACCGCCGCCGAGTACGACGACGGCCGGCTCGACTGGAGCAGCTTCGACCGCAACATCGAAGTCCGCATGGGCACGGACAGCGATCGAGATCACGACCTGCATGCCATCGTCGAAACCACCGTGCCGGCGCCGATCGTCTTCGAGGGTGCGCCGGCCGCGCGCTTCTGGGAGATGGAGGATGCGCGGCTGGCCTACGGCCTGTTGCCGGTGGGCGCCACCGACCTCGCCCATCTGCTGGCGATCGAGTACGCGGGTGGCTGGGGCAACGACTGGTTCGTCGTGCCGCTCACGGTGCCCGTCGGCTCGCTGACGCGCGTGGACTCGCTGGTCGTGACCGACACCTTCGGTGTGCGCAGCCTGCTGCGCCCTCTTGGCGACCCGGCCTTGCCCAAGCCGCACTGGGGCATGTGGCAACTGGCCTGTCTGCGGCGCGCGGGTGAGGCGCTCACCGATTGGCCGCAAGCCAACCTGTTTTTTCTGCCGCCCTCGCTGGGTCGCACCCTGGAGGGCAGTGCGCTGGAAGAGGTGGTGCTCATGCGCGACGAGATGGCCAATCTGGCGTGGGCCATCGAGCGCAGCGTCGAGGGCCCGCTGGAGGCGGCCGTGCGGCGGGCGGAAAACCAGGACCCACCTGCGTCGCAGGCACCCGCAGCCGGGGGGGCGCCACCGCGCTACGTGCTGTCATCGACCGTGCCGCCGCACTGGATTCCGCTGCTGCCGGTGCAACTCATGGAAGAAGGCCGGCGCGTGCAGCGTCTGCAGCGTGGGGCCGTGCTGCAACCCGACGGCGCCAGGAAGACCCATCCGGCCCAGGGTACGGTGCTCAATGCGGGAGCACGGCTGTTGCTCTACGACGAGGAAGTGCCGCGCGAAGGCGCGCACGTGACGCGCAGCCGGCGCATGGCGCGCTGGATCGATGGGTCGAGCTGGCTTTGGACGGCCTTTCGGCGGCAGGTCGGACGGGGTGAGGGGTCGAGCGGGTTGCGACTGGACCAGGCGGAAGACGGGAGCGGCAACGCGCCGCCCTAAACATCGCGCAGCCTCATGGAGGATGACGATTCGTGCGCTCGCTCGCCGATTGCACGGCGAAGAGACGGCTTCGCACTCGCGGCGCGCCCAGCGTCCTACAGCCGGACAAGGCCGCGGCAACTCGCGAGCGCAGCTTCGCAAATTACGGTGTAGGTTCATCTCGACCAAGCCATGCCAGCTTCCGAAGGCACCCGTCCCACCCCGCTCGCCAACGGTCTCGTCTACGTCGACCCGGCCATGCCCGGATTGCGCCGCATCAAGCACGGCGCGCACTTTCGCTATCGGGATGTCGAAGGTCGTCCGCTTCGCGACGCCAGCGAAATTGCGCGCATCCGCCGCTTGGCGATTCCGCCGGCGTACTCAGACGTGTGGATCTGTCCGCTGGCCAATGGCCACCTGCAGGCGACCGGCATCGACGCGCGGGGGCGCAAGCAGTATCGCTACCACACCGAGTGGCGGCTATTGAAGGATGAAACAAAGTTCGAGCGTCTCGAACTGTTCGGCCGAGCATTGCCGAAGATTCGCGCCCGCGTCGTGCGCGATTTGCGCGCTGGCATGAAGGAGCGGTCGCCTCAGCGGATCACGGTGCTCGCCACCATCGTGCGCTTGCTGGATGTCACCTTCATGCGCGTCGGCAACGAAGAGTACGCAAGCACCAATCGGTCCTATGGGCTCACGACCTTGCGGAACAGGCACGTCGACGTCCGTGGCGCTTCACTGAAGCTGCGCTTCCGTGGCAAGAGCGGGATTCTTCACGAAGCACAAGTCGATGACCCTGTTGTCGCTCGCGTGGTACGGCGATGCCAGCAATTGCCGGGCCAGGAATTGTTCCAGTACCAGGGTGAGGACGGTCAGGTGCGCAACGTGTCGTCGACCGACGTCAACGATTACCTTCGAGAGGCGGCGGGCGACAACTTCACGGCCAAGGACTTCCGTACCTGGCACGGCACCGTGCAAGCGCTTGAACTCACACGGCTGGCATGCGGCGCTGAGGGTGCGGATGTTGAGGCGAGCACGCGCTACAACGCCAGGGAAATCCTAGCTGCGGTCGCGAGCCAACTCGGGAATACGCCCGCTGTCTGCAAAAAGGCATACATCCACCCGGCGGTTTTGGCGCTCGGCACAAAGCTGGCGGCGGATGCTGGAGGAATGACGGAAATCTGGGCGGAGTTAACAGCACGGAATAAAGGTATACGCCGGCTGTATGCGGCCGAGGCGCGCCTGCTGGCGTTCTTACGAAACCATCGCCTGGAAGCCAAGCGTATCCAGCGCCGCCAAGAAAAGCGTGGCGAGGTGTGAGGCGTGCGTTAAAAAACAAAAAGCCCGACCGTGTTTGGTGGTCGGGCTTTTTGAGGGCTGTAAGAGCCTGACGATGACCTACTTTCACACGGGAACCCGCACTATCATCGGCGCTGAGGCGTTTCACTGTCCTGTTCGGGATGGGAAGGAGTGGGACCACCTCGCTATGGTCATCAGGCATAAAAAGTTGCTGTCCTGGCTTGGCCAAGACGGCGAATTCATAGAGTCTGGAATCAGCTTTTGTTTGATTGCGTCACTTGGCATAACAACCTGATCGACTGATCAA